>NZ_LSRW01000029.1:0-63092 GCF_003104955.1 Steroidobacter cummioxidans
GCAGCGTCAGATGTGTATAAGAGACAGCGCGTATGTTCCGCGAATTCTTCCGCTTCGAGCTGAGTTATCAGCTGCGCTCGCCGTTGCCCTGGGTCGTCGGGCTGGTGTTCGCGCTGCTGGCATTCGCCGCCACCACGAGCGAAATCATCACCATCGGCGAGGGCATCGGCAATGCCCATCGCAACGCGCCGTATGTCATCCTGACGTTCCTCAATATTGTGTTTTTCGACGCTCGGCATGTTCGTTGCCGTCGCGTTGATCGCGCAGCCGCTGCTGCGTGACTTCGAGCTGGGCACCGAAGAGCTGTTCTTCAGCAAGCCGCTGAACAAGGCGACTTATCTGTGGGGCCGGTTCGCGGCTGGCTCGCTCATGGCGCTGATCGTCATGACAATCACGGCACTGGGCATGATGCTTGGCGCGTTCATGCCCTGGATCGATCCACAACGACTCGGGCCATTCACGCTGGCGCCGTACCTGTGGGGTTTCGGCGTCATCGTCATTCCGAATCTGCTGTTCACGGGCGCGCTGCTGGCTCTGCTCGCTGTGACGACGCGGCGGTTGCTCCTGGTGTTCATTGGCATCGTGGCGTTCCTGGTGCTGTTCTTGATCGCCGGCGCGCTCACCAAGGACATTCAATATCAGACGATCTCCGCGCTGATCGATCCGCTCGGCGGCGACTCGATCTCTCAGGTCATGCGCTACTGGTCGGTGGCCGAGCGCAACACGCAGCTGCCGGAGCTGAGTGGTCTGGTGTTGTTCAATCGGTTGATCTGGGCCGGTGTGGCAGGGGGCATGCTGCTGGCGACCCAGTTGCTTGTTTTCAAAAAAACCGCAAGCGGCAGCGGGCGAAAGAAGCATTGGTGGCAGCGCTCGCGCAAGAGTGAGGATGTGGTTGCCTCCGTGCCAAGCACTGCTGTGCGACCTGTGGGGAAACTTTTCGCCGCGCCGCGCTCGTTCGATGCCTCGACTGCATTCGGGCAGTTCGTGCATCTGGTGTGGTTCGATACGAAGTCGGTGCTGCGGAGTATTCCGTTCCTGGTGCTGCTGGCGTTCGGCATGATCAACTATCTCGGCAGCTCGCTGGCGATGGATAACACGTTCGGCACGCCCATCCATCCGGTCACGGCGCTGATGATGCAGTCCATGCAGGGCAGCTATCAGTTCCTGCTGATCATCATCGTCACGTTCTACGCAGGCGATGTGTTGTGGCGGGAGCGTGATGCGAAGCTCGCGGAAGTGACCGATTCGTTGCCGGTGCCGAACTGGGTGCCGTTGCTGTCGAAGCTGGGCGCCATCACCGCGGTGGTCATCGCCTTCATCCTGTTCGGTGTGCTGGCTGCGATCGGCTATCAGCTATGGCATGGCTACACCAACCTCGAGCCACTGCTTTATTTGCAGGCCGCGTTCATCGATTCCTGGCCGTTCGTGCTGATGGGCGTGTTGGCGCTGTTCCTGCAGATCGTCAGCAACCAGAAGTTCATCGGTTATCTGCTGCTCATTCTGGTGTTGCTGGCGCAGATCGTGCTGAGCCAGATTGGCTACGAGCACAATTTGTACATCTACGGCGGCTCGCCGGTGATGACGTACTCGGACATGAATGGCTATGGTCATCTGCTGCAGCCGTGGGCCTGGTTCCAAATGTACTGGACGCTGTTTGCCGCAATGCTGATCGTCCTCGCGAATGCATTCTGGGTGCGAGGCACGGCGTCGCGGTGGAGTCTTCGCTGGCGCGAGGCGCTACGGAGTCTGCGCGGCCCGCAGGCTGCCGTGCTCGCAAGTCTGTCACTGGCGTTCGTCGTCACGGGCGGCTGGATTTTCTATAACACCAACATCATCAACGAATACCTGCCCGAGGACGCTGCGCTGGATCGTCAGGCGCGCCTGGAAAAGGAATATCGTCGGTTCAAGGATCTGCCGCAGCCGCGCGTCCTCGATGTGCGGACCGATGTGGATATCTATCCCGAAGAGTTGCGCTCGGTAGTTCGTGGTCACTATCGCTTGGTCAACAAGCACGAGGTGGCGATTCCTGAGTTGCACGTGTACACGCCGGTCAATTCACGGATTCAGGTGACCGCGCCAGAGGTGGTCCTGAAGAAGGAAGATCGCGAAGCGGGCCTGCGAATCTACGTGCTACGCGAGCCGTTGGCGCCGGGCGCGTCGATGGACTTCGATTTCACCCTCGAGCGCGCCGAGCGGGGCTTCACCAACAGCGGCATGCCGCCGTCGACAGGCGCGGGCGACCTGCGCTCGACGCTCAATGCCAATGGCACGTTCTTCAACAGCAACGAGATGCCGCATTTCGGTTACGACGAGTCGCGTCAGATCCTGGATCGAAACGAGCGTCGCAAGCGGGGTTTGGGTGACGTGCCGCGCAAGCCGAAGCTCGAAGACGCGCATGCCCGCTACAGCATGGGCATCGTCGATTCCGACTGGATCAACTTTGAAGCGACGGTGAGCACCAGCGCCGACCAGATCGCGCTCGCGCCTGGCTATTTGCAGCGAGAATGGACCGAGAACGGCCGGCGCTACTTCCATTACAAGATGGACCGGCCGATGCTGCCGTTCTACTGCTTCCTGTCGGCGCGCTGGGAGGTGAAGCGCGGCGAGTGGCACGGCTTGCCCATCGAGATCTATCACGATCCCAAGCACACGTATAACGTCGACCGCATGATCGATGCGACCCGCAAGTCGCTCGATTACTTCACGACGAATTTCTCGCCGTACCAGCACAAGCAGGTGCGCATTCTCGAGTTCCCGCGCTACGCGAGGTTCGCGCAGAGCTTTGCGAATACCATTCCGTTCTCGGAGAGCATTGGCTTCATCGCCGATCTCACCGATCCGGACAGCATCGACTATGTGTTCTACGTGACTGCGCACGAGATGGCGCATCAATGGTGGGGTCATCAGGTGATCGGCGCAGACGTGCAGGGCCAGACCATGCTGATGGAATCGCTGTCGCAGTACTCGGCGCTGATGGTCATGGAAAAAGAATATGGTCGCGAGCACATGCGTCGCTTCCTCAAGTACGAGCTGGACCGATATCTACGCGGCCGCGGCGGCGAGCTGATCGAAGAGTTGCCGCTGATGCGGGTCGAGGATCAGCAATACATTCACTACGCCAAGGGCTCGCTGGTGCTGTATCGGCTGCGTGATGAAATTGGCGAGGAGAATCTCAACCGGGCACTGGCAAACTTCACCCGAGACAAGGCGTACCAGCAGGCGCCGTACACGACGACGCTCGAGCTGGTCGACTACATTCGTGCGCAGACGGCGCCCGAAAAGTATGCGCTCATCGATGAGTTGCTCGCCAAGATCATCTTCTACGACAACCGCGTTGTCTCGACGACGGTGACGCCCCGCAATGGCAAGTTCGACGTAACCATCGAATACCAGGCTGCCAAGCGGGAGAGCGATGGCATGGGACGTGAGACGGAGCTCGCGTTGGATGATTGGATCGAGGTCGGCGTGTTTGTACGCGGCAAAGGTGAGAGCGAGCGCATGGAGAAGCCGCTCTATCTGGAGCGCAAGCTGATTACGCAGCCGAGTGGCAAGTTCACCGTGACAGTAGACCAGATGCCTTATGAAGTTGGCTTCGATCCCTACAACAAACTCATCGATCGTCTGCCGGACGACAATCGCAAGATCGTGAAGCTCGGCACTGTGGCCCGGGCGCCCGCCGCATCGGAGCCGGCTGCGGGCAAGACTTGAATGAAAACGGGCGCAGCCTTCGCCAGGCTGCGCCCGTTGCGCTTTCCTACGTGCGAGGCGGGATCAATCCAAACCGTCCGCTCTGATAATCGCGGAACGCCTGTTCGATTTCTTCGCGCGTATTCATCACGAACGGACCATAGCGCGCGACCGGCTCGTGCAACGGCTTGCCGGACAGCAACAGGATCTCCGCCGGGGCGCTCTCATCGGCACTCACCTTGATGTTCACCGAGTCGCCCGAGTCTTCCAGCAGCGCCGCCTGTCCTTCCGCGACCTTGCGTTGATCGCTGCCGATGGTCGCTTTGCCTTTGAAGACATACAGCAAGCCACTTTGCTCGGCCGGCACGGACTGCAGCAGCTCGCCGCCGGGCTGAATCGTGAAATGCAGCATCTGAATTGGCACTCGCGTGTCGATGCGCGCTGACTTGCCGAGGGACTCGCCAGCGATGACGCGAACCTGCACGCGGCCATCGGCAGTGGTCGCCTGCGGAATGTCCGAGGCGCGCAAGGTCTGATAACGCGGCGTCATCATCTTGTCGACGGCCGGCAGGTTCACCCAGATCTGGAAGCCTTCCTGATTGCCGCCTTCGCGATGAAAGCGCTCGGTCGGCATCTCGGCATGAATCACGCCGCCACCGGCAGTCATCCACTGCACGTCGCCCGGACGCAGCACGTCGGCATTGCCGAACGAGTCGCGATGCTCGTTCTCGCCTGCGAGCACGTACGTCACGGTCTCGAAGCCGCGATGCGGATGATCGGGCGCGCCCAAGGCGGCACCTGGCGGCCATTGCACCGGGCCGAGGTGATCGATCAGCAGGAACGGATCGAAGTGGCTGAAACCCTGGATGGGAAACGGCCGACGCACCGGAAAGCCGCCGCCTTCGATGGTGCTCAGCGACTGCACTGTCCGGGCGACTCGTCGCGGCTGGGTAGCAGGGTTTGAAGCTAACGGGTTGATGGCGTTCATGGCGTTATCCTGCCAGCTTTCATGGAGCCACATCTGTGCGTGACAAGGCATGACACTTATCACGCCGCATCATGACCGCACTGCGCGCCGGGCGCAGCTCGTCGTCCGTTGGCGACCTGCTGTGTTCGGGACGGCGAAGCGTTAATCTCGCGCTCTTTACATAGCACTGCGGCTCCGAGGGTTTTCGATGACCGTCAAAATGCTGGTCAATATCGATGTCGACGATTTGGCCAAAGCCACCGATTTCTATTGCAAGGCTTTCAATCTGCAGGTCGGCCGCCGTTTCGGCGCGGACGCAGTCGAGTTGCTGGGCGGCACGTCGCCGATCTATCTGCTGGTGAAGCCCAATGGCACGACCGCGTCGGCGACCAGCCGACATCTGCGCTCCTACGCGCGTCACTGGACGCCCGTGCACCTGGATTTCGTGGTCGAGGAGATCGAAGGCGCTTTGGATCGCGCCCGCAACGCCGGGGCGCGCCTGGAGACCCAGGTGAAGACCAACAACTGGGGCAAGATCGCCATGCTGGCCGATCCGTTCGGCCACGGCATCTGCCTGATCGAGTTTGTCGGCCGCGGCTACGACGAGATCGCCACCAGCAGCGATCAGAAGCAGCGCTGAGGTGATGTCATGGCATTGGTCTGCTGGAAATGCGGCGCCTCTCTGGCGGACCTCAGCCTGCCCCTGCGTCGCCTCGACGAATGCCGCCAGTGCCACGCCGAGCTGCACGTTTGCAAGCTATGCGAGTGGTACAGCATCAGTGTCGCGAAACATTGTCGCGAGCCGATCGCAGAGGAAGTGAAAGACAAGGAGCGGGCGAACTTCTGCGACTACTTCAAGCCGCGCGAAGACGCGTACTCCGTCAAGGGCACGGATGCCGCTGCGAAGGCGCAGGCAGAGCTGGATGCGCTGTTTGGCGGCGGAGCCAAGCAGGCCGATGCGCTGCCGGAGCCGTCCGCCGCGGACAAGGCTCGCGCCGAGCTTGAAGCGCTGTTTGGCAAGAAAAAGTAACGAGTTGCTGCGGCTCAGGGCGTCAGGAATCTGCACTTGACGCTGCGTGACTTGCTGAGCTTCGTATCCAGGGTGGCCAGCGGCAGCTGTAACGCTTCAGCCAACGCTACGTACCACGCGTCATAACTGGTGATGGTGTGCCGCAGATCCCAGATGCGTTCGGCAAATGGATCGAAGCCGAAGGTTTCCAGGTTGAGTTGCATCAGATCGTCCTGCGCGGCATTCGCTTCGGCGGAGGAGATGTGTTTGGTGCGTTCTAGGCGACGCAGGATGTTAGTCGTCTCGACGCGAGCCAGCTCCGGTACGTGCAGCGATCCAGACAACAGAATGTTTTCGGCCCACGCGCCTCGCTCGCTGGAGTCGATCAGTGCGGCTACCAGGACCGAAGCGTCGACGACCACGCTCATCGCCGGTCGGCGTCCCGGTGCCTCATGATTTCGGCTGCGGAAACCTGATTGTTTGCGGCGCGTTTTCTTCTGCGCACTTGCTCCACCCACGATTCGACCGAGGGGCGCGCAGCAATACGCTCCAGCTCGGCGCGCAGGTATTCCTGCATGGACTTGCCCTGCAGAGCAGCCCGCGAGGCCAGCTCGTCCCGGACCTGTTCCGGGATGTCGCGGATGGTAATCTGAACGGTCATGCTGGCATTATGCCAGCAACAAGGTCGTTTTGCATCAGGCGGTGGTCACTCACTCCGCCGGCGGCGGGTGCACGTCGCCCGAGGCTTGGGCTTCCTTCTCCAGCCACTGCATTACGCCGGAGACCATCGGATCATTCAGCCGGCGTGGTAAGCACACGGCGTAGATCGCGTACTCGGAGGTCACTTCGTTTTCGAACACCTTCACCAGGCGTCCAACCGCAAGCTCCGCGGCCGCAAATACCTCCGACGCAATAGCGACGCCCTGGCCGGTGAGTGCCGCTTGGAGCATGGAATTGCGATCGCCGCAGACGATGCCGCGGCGGGCGTCGATTCCTTTGGCGCCGACGGCGTCGAGCCAGCGCGTCCACGAGCGGTGCGAGTCGTCGTGCAGCAGCGTGAAATGCCGCAGGTCGCTGATTGTTTTCAACGGTGGGCCGCCTTTCAGCAGGCTCGGTGCACACACCACGATCTCCCGCGGACGAAACAGCGGCACGACATGCAGGCCGGGATAGTGACCGCTGCCGAAACGAATGCCGATATCGACATCTTCACGCGCGAAATCCACCAGTTGCGCCGTCGTTATCACTTGAAGATCGACTTCTGGGAACAACATAGAGAACGAGCGTACGCGGGGCATCAGCCAGCGCGCGTTGAACGAAGAGAACGTAGAAATGGTCAGCTTCCGCCGCACTGTCGGCGTCGATACATCTTCGAGTGCACTAGCCAGCCGATCGAATGCGGCCCGGGTTCCCTCCGCCAGGAGCGCACCCTGAGCGGTCAGTCTTAACCCCCGCGGCAGGCGCTCGAACAGCTTCACGCCGAGCCGCTCCTCGAGCTGCTTTACCTGCCGGCTCACGGCTGCGTGGGTCACGTTCATTTCTTCCGCCGCGGCGCTCAGGTTCAGGTTCCGGGCGGCCACATCGAAGGCCCGCAGGGGCCCCACTGGTATGCGCTTCATGGCAGTCGCAAGGATGGCTATTGGTATGACTTTAAATCATAGATTGCAGACACAAAGTATCGCTATTCGCGGTAAAAGGCCAGGATCACACTACGCCTCCATTACCGAGATGCATATCTCGACGGAGGTTTTTATGGACGAGTACCTGTTCATGACCCTGGCCAAGCTGAAAGCGGACCGCCTGCAACTGGAGCGGGAACAGCGCCTCGCGGCGCCCGATCCCGAGCAGCTTCGTCTCGAGTGGGCTGAGCCGGTCGATACCCATCGACCGGCGGCCCGCTGGTTTTCGCAGCAGCCTATATGGAGGGATCAGTCATGAGAACGGCACTGACATTGGCAGCGGCAGTGGTCATCAATGTGACCGCACTGGCCGCAATGGGATGGGACGTGAACCAGGCGCAGCGAGCGCCCGGTGGAGAGGTCTCCATCACTCAGATCGAGGAGCCGACCCAGGTCGCGGCAGTGGCGCCGGCGAAGGTCGACGGTCAGGTCGTACGGACTGCCAGCAGTCTGTAGCGATCGTAAGGAACGCAGGAGAGTGTCATGGCTTTCGTATTGATCACGCTGAGCGCGTCGCTGATCCTCAACCTGGCAGTGTTGACCTTGTTGAAGATCGGTTTGCGAAATGATGCGCGTGGTGGCGGGGCGGCCGATTTTTCCGGCCGCCTGCCGTGTTGACGATCGCTCGACCCACCGATGCGCGCTGTCATCAGCTCATGCGGCTTTGGCCATGCCAGCCACCAGCCGCCCGAGCTTCTCGATGGCGCGCTCGATGGTCGGCGTCCACAGCATGCCGCAGCTGATGCGGATGTAATTGCGGTAGTCTGCCTTCGCAGAGAACACCAGGCCCGGCGCGATGCCAATGCGGCTCGCCAGCGCGGTACGAAACAATTCCGCGCCATCCACGCCCGCGGGCAATTCGATCCACAGCACGATGCCCCCACTGGGCCGCGCCACGCGAGTGCCGGGCGGAAAGTAACGAATGATCGCGTCGACCGCGCTCTGCGAGTTCGCAGCCAGCGTCGTGCGCACGCGACGCAAATATCGATCGTATCCGCCGCTCGCGTAGTAACGAGCGAGCACCAATTGTTGCAACGTCGGGGATGCGACCGACGAGAAGAATTTGGCGCGCGCGATGTCAGCATGGAATTGCGGCGACACCGCCCAGCCGATCCGATAGCCCAGCGCGATGGTCTTGGACACCGAGCCGCAGGAAATCACCAGGCCCGCGTCGTCATACGCACGCAACGACGTTGGGCGAGTATTGCCGTAGTGCAGATCGCCGTAGATGTCATCTTCGATGATGGGCACTTCGGCGGCGCTGAGAATCGACACGATCTCGCGCTTCGCGTCGTCGGGCGTGACACTGCCGGTGGGGTTGTTGAAGTTCGGCATCAGGACGGCCGCGGCGAGCCGCGTCGTGCGTGCGATATTTCTGACAGCGTCGACGTCGATGCCGGTGCTGGTGTGATTCGGCACTTCGACGACTTTCAGTCCGAGGTATTCGACGACTTGCAATACGCCGAAATAGGTGGGCGACTCTACCAGCACAGTGTCGCCGGCCTTGCACAACACCTGCAGCGACATGGTGATCGCGTCCATCGCACCGCCGGTGATTACGACGTGCGCAGGATCGGCGGGAGCGCCGGCGAACGTCATGCGCTTGGCGACTTGTCGACGCAGCTCCTCGTGACCGGGCGGCAGCAAACATTCGCCGGCGTGAGCGGGATGGTCGCGCAACACTTCGCGAATCAGATTGTTGAGTCGTTGATTCGGATACAGCGTCGGCGAAGTGAACGCACCGTTGAGCTGCAGGATGTCGGGCCGAGCCAGCGCTTCGCGACAGGTGTCGAGGGTTTCGGCGGCGATGGAAACAGGTCGACGGGAGCGGCTGACTTTGGGGCGCGGCGCCGGCACAGTCGCGCGCGTCGGCGGACGGACATAGAAACCGGACTGCGGCCGCGCTTCGATCAGCCCGACGTTTTCCAGGTGCAGGTAAGCCTGCACCACCGTCGAGATACTGACCTTCGCCGTGCGGCTCATGGAGCGCACCGAAGGAATGCGCTCATTACCCCGCAAGGCGCCGCTGGCGATCTGCGCTTCGACCATGCGCGCGACGCGTTCGTAGAGCAGCGGTTCTTCGGCAGACATGAGCCACCTCAACTGTATTGGTCGTGGGTCAGTATACCTGAGTCTGTACTGCTTGCCAGCATCCGCTAAGGTACTGAACCGCGCCAAAGGATTTTTCCATGTCTCTGCCAGCCACCCCGACCCGTTTGTCGGTGGGCATGCTCGTTGCCTTCGCCGCCATCTATTTCTTTTGGGGCACCACCTACCTGGCCATCGCGATCGCCATTTCGCGAGATTTCCGCCATTTCATCAGCGGCGCCCGGGCGTTTTNNNTNGTGCTTGCCGGGCTGGTCATGTACGCCTGGCTGCGCTGGCGCGGTTCGAAACCGCTGGCGAATGTCGATTGGAAGATGGCAGCGCTCACCGGCGTACTGCTCACGGGCGTGGGCAATGGTTTGGTGGTGTGGGCTCAGCAAGGCATTCCTTCGGGCATCGCTGCGCTGATCGTCACGGCCGTGCCGGTTATCGTGCTGCTGTTGGATTGGGTGTTCTTCAGCAAACGCGCGCCGACGCGTCAGGCCTTGATTGGCACGACCGTTGCTGTCGCCGGCGTCGTGGCCATCGTCACGCACACGCGCTCGCTGTCGGGTGAGGCGAATCCGTTGTACGTGATCTCACTATTGTTGGCGACGGTGGGCTGGAGCTTCGGCACGTTGATTCAGAAGCGAGCGGTGCAGCCGGGCGCGGTGCTGAGCTTCACGTGCGCGCAGATGTTGTTTGGCGGAGTGTTTCAGCTGTTCATGTCGGTCGTGGACGGCGAGTGGGCGCATTTCGATCCCTCGGCGGTCACGTGGAGTTCGCTGGCTGCGGTCGCGTATCTGATCGTGTTCGGCAGCATCGTCGGCCTCAATTGTTATTTGTGGCTGCTGACCAAGGTAGCGGCGCCGAAAGTCGCGACCTACGCGCTGGTCAATCCGGTGGTGGCGCTGCTGCTCGGTGCGCTGGTGCTGAACGAGACCCTCACACCGCTGGCGATCATGGCGACGGTGCTGGTGCTGGCGGGCGTTGCGCTGGTGCTGTTCCAGGACGTGTTGAAGCCGTCGCGTCTCAGGTCGTTTGTGACGCGGCGAGGGCCTGCAGTCGCTCCCGGTGAATGACGTAGAGGCCGCTGGCAACGATGATGGCGGCGCCGATCAGCATGCGTTGGTTCGGCACCGTCATCCATAGCAGCCAGTCGAACAGCATGCCCCAGGCGAGCGCTGTGTATTCGAGCGGGGCGATCACCGGCGGTGCCGCCAATCGGAACGCTTCAGTGATGAAATGCTGACCGATTGCGCCGGACACGCCGATGATCGCGATCCAGTGCCAGTGATGCCACAACACTGGCACCCAGTTGCCGACGGCAAGAACGCCCGCGAACGCGGCGGTGAGAAGCAGCGGCCAGAACATGGTCGCCGCGCTGGTTTCCGTCGCCTTGAGCACGCGAATCATCAGCACCCCGAGCGCATAAGTCGCGGCCGAAGCGACAGCGGCCACTCCGCCGAGCAGCGCTGCGCCTCCCAAAGCCGCGCCGTCGCCACCCGGTTGCACGACGACGAGTACACCGATCATGCCGACGATGACCGCGAGCCATCGGTGCCAGCCGACGCGCTCACCGAAGAAGGGTACGGACAACGCCGTGATGAGCAGCGGCCCGGACATGAAGATGGTGTACGCAGTGGCTAACGAAAGCCGGCTCACCGCGTAGACAAAAAGGTAGAGCGTCGTGACTTGCAGTACACCCCGCAGCAGATGCAAGCCCCAGCGATTCGGCACCAGATCGCGCCAGCGGCCGACCGTGGCAGTTGCGAGTAGCAGAAAAGGCAGCGAGGCGAGGGCGCGAATGAACGTCACCTGCATGGCAGGATACGTTTCGGCCAGGCGTTTCATGCTCAGATCCATGATGGCGAAAGTCGCCACCGCGGCCAGCATGCTGAGAATTCCTCGGACATTACTCGCAGGCATAAGGAACGCATGCTAACGCGGCGCGCCACAACGCGGCTAGAATGTGCCTGCTACTAGTTCTCGAGCTCGAATCATGCGCCAAGTTTTCATCTGCGATGCCATCCGCACTCCCATCGGCCGCTACGGCGGCGCTCTCGCCAACGTGCGTGCCGACGATCTCGGCGCGGTTCCCATCAAGGCGCTGATCCAGCGCAATCCCAAAGTCGATTGGGCCGCCGTCGACGATGTTTACTACGGCTGCGCCAATCAGGCGGGCGAAGACAATCGCAACGTCGCCAGAATGGTGGCGCTGCTCGCCGGCCTGCCGGACGCGGTGCCGGGCGCGACCATCAATCGTCTGTGCGGCTCGGGCCTGGACGCGGTGAATCTCGCCGCCCGCGCGATCCGTTGCCACGAAGCCGAGCTGATGATTGCCGGCGGCGTGGAAAGCATGACGCGTGCGCCGTTCGTGATGGGCAAGGCTGACAGCGCGTTCTCACGGTCCGCGAAGATCGAGGACACGACTATCGGCTGGCGCTTCGTCAATCCGTTGATGAAGGCGAAGTTTGGCATCGACTCGATGCCGGAGACGGCCGAGAACGTTGCGGCGGAGTTCGGCATCGCGCGCGCCGATCAGGACGCGTTTGCTCTGCGCAGTCAGCAGCGTTATGCACGCGCGCACGCTGCGAAGTTTTTCGACAGCGAGCTCACGCCGGTCGAGATTCCGCAGAAGAAAGGCGACCCCATCAAGTTCATCGCCGACGAGCATCCGCGCGAGACCTCGCTGGAAGCGCTGGCGAAGCTGAAAGGCGTGGTCAGGCCCGATGGCACGGTGACGGCGGGCAACGCGTCCGGCGTCAATGACGGCAGCTGTGCGGTGTTGTTGGCGAGTGAAGAAGCAGCCGCCAAGTACGGTTTGAAAATGCGTGCCCGCGTGATCGCGACGGCGGTTGCTGGCGTCGCGCCTCGCATCATGGGCATTGGGCCGGCGCCGGCCACGCAGAAAGTTCTGAAGCTCGCCAAGCTCGAGATCGGGCAGATGGATGTGATCGAGCTGAACGAAGCATTCGCTGCGCAGGGTCTGGCAGTGACCCGTCAACTCGGCTTGCCCGACGGTGCCGAGCACGTGAATCCGAATGGTGGCGCGATCGCCATCGGTCATCCGCTTGGCGCCAGCGGCGCGCGTCTGGTCACGACGGCGCTCAATCAACTGGAGAAGACCTCGGGTCGCTACGCTCTATGCACGATGTGCATCGGCGTGGGCCAGGGCATCGCCATGGTGATCGAGCGCGTCTAGCGCTCGATTACCGACAGGAGGCCTGGCACTCGCGCAACTCGGTGCGACAGATACTCTGAGCATCGCGCTCGTTGCGATAACAGTCGTAGCGCATCGACGCGATGTTCTGTTGCATGACGTCGATGCATACGTTGTAGTGCTGAACGAAGCGGTCCGTGAAATTTCCCGGACCGCGCCTGCCGCCGGCGTTGCGGAAATAACTGCAAAAGTAGGTGTAGTCGGCATTGCGCATCGTCATCGGGTCGCGCCCGCTGTTGGCGGCCTTGCGCGAGCATTCCTGCCGCGCCTGACGCACCTCGCTGTTGCAGGTCCCGTTGAAAATCTCGCACTGATTGATGCAAGCCCGGCGGGCTGACTCGGCGGGCGTTGGCTGTTCGGCGGCGGCGGCCGTTTTTTCCACGGCGGTACCGGTGTCTGCAGCGACGCTGATGCTGAACCAGGCCAGCGCTGCGCATAAACTTCCCAACCACACCACGGCTTTGCCGTTCATTTTCTCATTGCCCCGCGTTTGATTGGGGCATCGTCGCCAGCGCAGTAGCGGCTCGTCAATACACTGTCGGGCAATGCTGGACATAGGTACTAGTCGGCGCGCGGCGACTGGGGAACCCAACAGCGTTGCCGCAGGTCTTCTGGGTATCCGCAAATATTCCCAGTTGCGGCGGGTCCCACTAGTTGATCGCGGGGCCTGCCGCGTTATGCTGCGGCGTGTCCCGTCCGCGACTGTCACCGAAAGCGCACCGTCATGAGTCAACAGTCCGAAGAGCTCCTGCCTGAGTCGGCCGCCTCGGCCGACGGTGCGCCCAGCGCGCGCATCTTGCACATGAAGGGGCGGCATTACGACTTACAGAAAGCCATTCAGCAGCGCGCGCAGGAATCCGTTGAGCGTGAGGCCGCGCTCGACCACGAACAGCATCGCCCGAAGCCCCTCAAGTGGGCCATTGCGCTGGTCATTGCCGCGATTCCCATATTCCTGACCCTGACCGCGGTGGATAGCTTCCTGCGGGTTTTCCATAAATACATGGGTACGGTCTCCGCGCAGGCTCAACAGCAGCAAGAGCAGGCCGAGGCGGAAGCCGCCGCGGCGGCAGCGGCTGCTGAAGCGGCCGCGCCTTTGAT
Source organism: Steroidobacter cummioxidans (assembly GCF_003104955.1). Lineage (NCBI taxonomy): Bacteria > Pseudomonadati > Pseudomonadota > Gammaproteobacteria > Steroidobacterales > Steroidobacteraceae > Steroidobacter > Steroidobacter cummioxidans. The sequence goes on from NZ_LSRW01000029.1 coordinate 13,749, forward strand.
CTCCAATGAGCCCGGCGTCATCCTGCTGCAGCCGTTGCGTGCGCCCGAGGACCCGCAGACGCAGTCCGCGACGCCGCAGGCTTCGCAATCCAACCCTGCAACCGATCCTAAAAAATAAATGCGCCGGTTGGGGCGCCGCGCCTGGGCCGCGTCGCTGGTTCTGATCATTCTCGTCGCTGGCAGCGTTGCGCTGCTGCTCAATCGCCAGTCCGAATCGCCTGTCGAGATTTCTGCACCGAATGCGTCGGTGCCCGCGGCTGCCCAGGTTCCGGCCGCTTTCGTTGACGAATCAGCATGTGCCAATTGCCATGCCGACCAGGTGCAGGCGTGGCAGGGCTCGCATCACGATCTGGCCATGCAGGAGGCGAATGCCTCGACCGTGCTTGGCAATTTCAACAATGCCAGCTTTACCAAAGACGGCGTCCGCACCCGGTTCTTTCAGCGTGACGGCAAGTACTGGATCAACACGGACGGAACCGACGGCCAGCCCGCCGACTTCGAGGTCAAGTACACGTTCGGTGTCGAGCCGCTTCAGCAATATCTGATCGAGCTGGACGGTGGCCGGCTGCAGTCGTTCACGATCGCGTGGGACGTTCGTGGCCGGCGCTGGTTTCATCTGTATCCCAACGAGCGCATCGATCATCTCGATCCGCTGCATTGGACCCAGCCTTCGCAGAATTGGAATTTCATGTGCGCGGAGTGTCACTCCACGGACGTGAAGAAGAATTTCGATCCACAGACCAACAGCTATCACACGACCTGGGCGCAGATCGATGTCGGCTGCCAGGCGTGTCATGGCCCCGCGTCCACGCACCTGGCGGCGGCGGTGCCCGGCAAGAAAGATTTCGCTGTGGACTTCGCTGCGCCCGATGCGACCGCTCAGATCGAAACGTGTGCGCGCTGTCATTCACGCCGGTCGGTGATCTCCAGCGACTATCGTCATGGCGAGCGCTTGATGCAGACGCATCTGCCGGCGTTGCTCACGGATGATTTGTATTTTCCGGACGGACAGATTCGAGACGAGGTGTTCGAGTACGGCTCGTTCCTGCAATCGAAGATGCATGCCAAGGGCGTTCGCTGCAGCGACTGTCACGAGCCACATTCCCTGCAGTTGCGGCGTGAAGGAAATCAGCTGTGCGCCGGATGTCACAACGCCGCCGCGCCGGCAGCGCGAACCAGTATCGATGTCTCCGGGCTGCACAAGAAAGATTACGACTCGCCCGCCCATCACTTTCACCAGCCGGGCAAGCCGGGCTCGCAATGCGTGGATTGCCATGCGCCGACGCGCGTGTATATGCAGATGGACCCACGTCGCGATCACGGCTTCCGGATCCCGCGACCGGATATTTCCGTGCGCTTGGGCACGCCGAACGCCTGCACTGGCTGTCATGAGAAGCAAGGGGCGAAATGGGCGGCGGACCAAGTCGCGAAGTGGTACGGCCCGAACCGGCGCCAGGAAGCGACTTTTGCGGAAGCCTTTGCGTGGTATCGTGACGCGCAGGGTGTCAACGGAGTGCGGCCTGTTCGCTCGGCCACTCCCGAGTTGCTGAGTCAGCTATCGAACATTGCTACGGACGCGAGCGAACCCGCCGTCGTCCGCGCCTCGGCAATCGATAGGCTCACGACCTATCCCGGCGAGCAAGCGCTGGGTGTATTGAACTCATCCGTGCGGGACACAAACCCGCTTGTGCGCGCAGCGGCTGCAGATGCGTTCAGTGCGTACCCGCCGGCACAGCGTGCAGCGCTGTTGCCGCTACTCGCGGATCCAGTGCGAGCGGTGAGAATCGCGGCGATCGCATCGGCGCCTCTGGAGAGCTTGAGTCCGTCGGCAGTGGCCGAATACGAGCGTGCTCAGATGGAAAACGCCGATCAGCCCGGCGCGCACATCAACATCGGCAATCTGCGAACATCGCTCGGTCAGGCGGCCGAAGCCGAGGCCGCTTATCAAACAGCGATTCGCCTCGATCCCACGTTCAGCCCCGCGTACGTAAATCTTGCCGATCTGAAGAGTCGCTGGGGTGAGAACGGTGTGGCGATTGCAGTGTTGCAGGCCGGGCTGGAAGCCCAGCCCGGGCAGGGCTCGCATGCCGCGGCCTTACATCATTCCCTGGGGCTGGCATTGATCCGCGAGCGGCGCTACGACGATGCGATTGCCGAGTTCACGGCAGCGGCTCGGCAGGCGCCGGCCGAGATCCGTTACAAGTATGTGCTGGGGGTCGCTCTGTACGACACGGGCAAGAAAAAGGAGGGCTTGCAGACGCTGAAAAACGCCCTCCGTCTGCGACCGTATGATCGCGAGCTGCTGACTGCGCTGGCCGCTTATGCACGCGAGGCCGGAGACGAAACGGCCGCGAACGACTACATGAGCCGGCTACAGCACGCCGTACCGTAGCAATTCTGCTACCCTCCGCCCCCTTCCCGGGCTGGGGATGCGAGATCAATGATCGTCGATTGGCTGCCGACTCCTTCGCAGCACTTCCTGGTCAGCGCGATTGCGCTCCTCGTCTATATCCTCACCAGTCGCGCGCTGGATCAGCGGCGGGCGCCGACCTCTGCAATTGCCTGGGTGCTCGGTCTGGCGCTGGTTCCCTATGTCATGTTGCCGCTGTACCTGTTGTTCGGGCAGCGCAAGCTCAAGCCGGTTGCGCTCCCGTATGTGGGTGTGGTCGTCGAAGGACCGCATTGGGCGGCGGAATTGATCGAAAGCTTCGGTCTCGCGCCGCCTTCGGTATGCAAAGTTCACTTGCACGCAGACGGCGGGCAGGCGCGTGACGCGTTGTTCAAGCTCATAGACGACGCGCGCCAGACCATCGATATCAGCACCTTCATCATTGGCAATGACGCGTTCGGTCGTGATGTCGTCGCGCGCCTTGCGCGTCGTGCGCGAGAGGGCGTGCAAGTGCGTCTGCTGCTCGATGGCTTCTTTGCCGTCCTTGTGCCGCGTCGCTATAAGCGAGAACTGAAAGCGGCTGGTGCGAAGGTCGCGGTGTTTCGTCCTTTCTTCAGCTTGCGCCGGCTCGGGCCGCGTAACTTGCGCAATCATCGCAAGCTGGTGGTCGTCGACGATCGTTTCCTCTGGTGCGGCGGTCGCAACCTTGCCGCCGAATATTTTCTCGGCGACGGACGAGGCGCGCTCTGGCCGGATCTGTCGTTCGATCTGGAAGGACCGGTCGCGGTGGCCGCGGGCCGTCAGTTCGATCTGGATTGGAACATCACCCACCTGCGAATGCCGATTCGCGCGCGCACCCCGGAGGTGATCGAAGGGGGCGAGCTGGCGCAATTTCTCCCGAGCGGCCCCGATCAGGTCGAGGACACGGCGCAATCTCTGCTGATCGACGGCTGTTATCGCGCCCGGCGCCGGCTGCTGATCGTCACCCCGTATTTCGTGCCCGACGACAGCTTGCGTGCGGCGATGCGTCTAGCGGCGCGACGGGGCGTGAAGGTGACGATTGCGATCCCGCGCCGCTCGAATCATTTGTTAGCGGACTTCGTACGCTCACGGCCGATGCGGGATCTGGCCGCCGCCGGGGTGGAGTTTCGACTGCTGCCGCGGATGGTGCACGCCAAGGCCGTCGTAATCGACGAAACCCTGGCTCTGTGCGGCTCGATCAACCTGGACTTGCGAAGTCTGCTGCTCAACCACGAAGCCGCGGTGGTGTTCTATGGTCGGCAGTCCATCGATTGGCTGGCGGACTGGATTGCGGCGACAGCGCAGCACGGTGAGTTGTATCGAGCGCAGCCGCCCGGACTGCTGCGAGACATCGCTGAAGGCGTGCTACTTACGGTTGCCTTTCAGTTGTAGGACCGTCGAACGACAGCTTCAATCCCACCATCTCGGCCGCGCGCACTACATCCACCAGGCGCGTGAGCTGCAGCTTTTTCATCATCTTGGCCCGTTCGGATTTGATGGTGCGCTCACAGGCACCGACTTCCACGGCGACTTGTTTGTTGAGCTTGCCTTCGGCGACGCCAGCGAAGACCGCGCGCTCCCGATCGGTCAGTGTTCTATAGCGCTCCAGCAGCCCGCTGACTTCGGTGTGCGCGGCGTAGCGACGCAACGCCACCTTGCGCGCATGATCGATCGCCTCCAGCAGCTGCTCGCCGGGCACCGGTTTGACCAGGATATCCAGCGCGCCGGATTTCATGACCCGCACGCTGGTGGGAATGTCGGCGTAGGCGCTGACGAAAATCACTGGCAGTACCGAGTCGTCCCCAACCAGGCGTTCGAACATCGCCAGCCCGTCGCCATCCGGCATGCAGATATCCAGCAATACGCAGCCTGGCGAGCCATCCGCCTCGGTACGCTCGAATTCGGCCAGCGTGGCGTACCCCATGGCCCGAATGTTTTTCGAGCGGAGCAATCTGAGCACGCTGGTGCGGAAGCTGTCGTCGTCATCGACGATGTGAACGACGAAGCGCTCCGCCGCGGTGCACTCCCGGTCGTTGTCGCGATCATCCCCTGTTTCCATCCGCGCTGTTACCTCTCCCTCAGGTACGTTCACCCCGCCTGGAGCGGAATCGTGAACTTGAAGGCGGCACCCCCGGCGGAGGTTCCCTCCTGCCAGATTTTGCCGCCGTGTGCGTGCACGATGGTGCGCGCGATCGCCAGTCCCAACCCCATGCCTTCCTGCTTGGTACTGAAAAACGAATCGAAAATCCTGGGTCGATATGCCGCCGCGATGCCCGGGCCCGTGTCGGTGACCGTGATGGCCGCGAAGTATTTGTCATAACGACTGGTGGTGACGTCCAGAATACGCTCTGTGGTGCCGTTTGCGGTATTAGAGGCCATCGCATCCATGGCATTCATCATCAGATTCAGCAGCACCTGTTCCAGATGAATGGCATCGCCATGGATCGGCGGCAGCGAGGGGTCGAGGCGGCTGCGCACCGTCACCAGCCTTTTGCGCGCCACGGGTTGAATCAGGGTCAGCGCGGTGGCGGCCACCTCGTTCAGGTCCAGCATCGTGGTCTGTAATTCGCGACGCTTCAGCAGCGAATGCAAATGGCGCACGATATCGTTGGCTCGCAAGTCGTCGCGCCGGATATCTGCGAGCATGCGGCGGATCTCATCGAGCGGCGGCTGCGGCTGACTGAGCAGACTTTCGGCAGCGTCCGCGTTGGTCAGGATGGCGCTGAGCGGCTGGCTGATTTCGTGCGCGATCGAGCCTGCGATCTCGCCGACCAGCGCCAGGCGCCCGGCATGGGTATCGGCGCTTTGCAAATGACGGGCTGCGAATTGCGCCGAGCGAAACCGACGGTCACGAACTGCCCAAAAGGCAAGCACGGCGCTTTGCGCCAGCACTAACAACACTAGCAATGACAACAGGACAGGTTGTCCCACGGGAGTGACGCCGCAAACGATCAGTGGCGGTGTGGATCGGAAAACGCACAACTTTGCCCATTCCTCGTATGTACGGCTGTGAGGATTCGGCAACAATTGCGCCGGCTATCATGGTTAACGGCAGATTACGGCAAGATGGATATTTCGACGGATCGTTGATCGGACCTCAGTCAGGCAAAGGGAGAACACGCCATGGCAAGACTGGTATTTCGGGACTTCGATGAGTTTGCCGAAGCGATAACAGGGGTAGACGGACGCTTCATTCCGACGGCTCGCTCGACCTCGGAATGGTGGACAGAGGCGGTGCGCCCGGGCGCTGTTTCGCTACAGCAGATCCAGATCGGGAGCCCGACCACGTTCGCGGGCGATGGCGAGCCTGGCCGCTTCACACTCGGTTTGCCGATGACCGATCCGACGCACATCCGGATCGACGGTCATTTTCTCGAGCCGGATGCGTTCATCACATTGCACGAGGAGCAGCCGTTCACGTTCACCGGCCAGGACGTGGTGCGCTGGGCCGGCATCAGCGTGCCCAACGAGACCAGGCTGATCTCTCACGATCTGTTGCTCACCGCACGCACCGGCGGCGGTCCGCGCACTCGCTCTGCGCTGCCATATCTCGATCGTTTGCGCTGGGTGACGGAGCGCGCCATTGCCGCAAATCTGGATCTCCATGAGCCGGCAGCTGTGCAGGCCATCGAAGAGGAGGTCGCGATCTGTCTCACTCATGTGCTCGAGCGCAGCATGAAGGTGCAGGATCGTCATGTCGGCCGGCCGCAGTTCTCTCGCAGTCGGGTCATCGCCCGCACCTTGCAGCTGATCGAAGCCAACGAAGGCCAGCCGCTGTTCATCGAAGATCTGTGCCGTGCGACGCTGGTCAGCGAGCGCACGCTAAGAAACATTTTCCACGAGTTCTTCGGTGTCGGCCCGATGCGATTGCTGAAGGTGCGTCAGTTGCGAGAGATTCGCGCCGCGTTGCTGCGTGCCGATCCGCAACGCGACACGGTCACGCGCATTGCCGCGCGCTTCGGTATCTGGGACTTCAGCTTGTTCGCCCGCAACTACAAAGCGTTGTTTGGCGAATCGCCGTCACGCACGCTGCGCACGCCGCCTTCGGATGTGAGGGTGCGCTCGCCGGTGTCGTGGCTGCACTACGCGTCGAAGATTTTTATTGATGACATGCGGCCGATGGCCCATCCGCATGTCGAAGACGGCAATGGCGAGGATGTCGAACCGCCGCTGGTGATCCAGTCGGGCGACGTGGCGCCGCTGCGGGCTAAGTCCTGAAGAGCTTTGCTACAGGCTGGCCCGCATGAAAAACAGCGGGCCGGCCATCTTCATATCGAAGATGCCTGGATCGTCAATGTCTCGGGAATCGACTTCCACGTGGAAGTTGCGATAGCCGAGGCCGAACACCAGATACGGGTTCATGCGCCAGGTGAGCGCAACGCGGGCATCCAGCACCGAGCCGTCGATCTCGTCGAACTCCACCGACAGATATTGCGCGCGGGCTTCGACCGACCAGCGCTCGTTGAAATCGAAACGGCCTTCGATGCCGACCAGCGGCAGCGGCGTTACGGCCGTTTCGGATTCACGCACCACCCGGCTGCGCACCACCGCGTTCGCGTCCACTTCGACGACCTGCACGCCAAACGTCAACGCGACATCGACGCGCTGAGTCTTCGCGACGCTGTAGCCATACGTGAGACCGACCGACGTAAAGTTGAGTGTGCTGTCGACGCGCTCGCCGGGTCGGTAGGTTTGATCGTCGAACACGATGGTGCGATCGATCACGGTCCGCGCCGAGCGTCGCAGACTGAAGCCACTGAGCCGGATCAAATGGCGTTCGCCCGGCAGCAATGTGATCTCGGCCAGCGGCAACAGCTTGCTGTCGTCCAGCCCGAGATCGTCTTCGGCGTTGATCAACGTGCCCTGGGTCGCCAGGGTAGGGTCGACACGGATGTCGGTGTCGACGCCGGCGTTCAGTGTCATGACTTCGACCCGGAACCGATCTTCCATGACGTGCGGCTTGGGTTGCGGCGCCCAGTCCGGCAACTTGTCGTTGGTGGGCTTCGGGGCGGCGGCGTGTGCCACGCTGAACAGGCTCAGCGCGAGAGTCATGGCTACGCTCTGGGCGACGCGCGTGGCAGCGCGCTGGGCAACGGTGCGTTCAGCAATCACTTCGGGCACTCCGGCGTTATTGCCTCGGATTATGCCCGTGTGCTCACACAGTCGCGACCCAGTGATCGTCCCAGCGGATCGGTTGCGAGCTGGCGATTTTCAGGAACTGTGAACGCAGTCGAGTTTCGTCCAGACCGTACGCCGTGCCATCGCGTTGTGAAGCGAGGATGGAGCCGTCGGCAACTCGCGACAAACCATATGTTTCCGACGCGGCGATGAAGCCGAGATATCGCTCATCGCTGATCGACCAGCACGCGACGCCATTGCCGTACGGACATGCCGCAGCAATCAAATCATGCGCTTCGCTGATTGCGATGCTGGCAACGTAGCCCTGGAACTTCGGAATCTCGGACGCAGGCGCGGCGAGCAAGCGGAACTGCGCTGGGTTGCCAGACTGCGCTGGCCGATACAGCGCGACGATGCCGGGTGCTGCGTTCTTGTCATCACCTTCGTACTGCAGGCCCACTGCAGTAATGCCTGTGCCGGTCATCGACACGTGTCGAATGCTCAACAGATGCTCGGGCAAGCGCCACTGTTCCTTGCGCTCACCGCTGGTCGCATCGATCACACATAGCGACGGGTCCATCGTCGGAATGTTTAGCTTGCGTCGGAAGCTGCGCGGATGAGTCATGATGCCGCCATTGGCGACCAGCAATGAGCGATGATCTGGCAGCCACGCTACTTCGTGCGGGTCGATGCCGTTCGTATGGATCTCACCAAGGATTGCAAAGTTGCGCACATCGCGCACGACCACGACGCCTTTCGCCCGCTCGTAGTCATGTTCGGGGGTGAGAATCAAATTGCCGTCGGCTGAATAGGTGCCATGGCCCGCGAGATGACGGCCTGGCGCGGTCGTGAACACGGCGCGCGCTTGCATCGTCGCGCGGTCCAGTTCGAACGCTTGCGTTCCGGGTCGTCGCGCGAAGAACAAAACGCGATTGGGATCGCTGGGATGAACAGCGCAACCGTGCGCCCGCATCGGCACGCGAGCGCCGAAGACCTTGTCATCCTGCAACGACAAGCCGCCGACGTACTGATCGCCACGAGCATCTTCATACGCAGAGAGCAACGTGCCCGTGCGTGCCTTGCTCTCGGAGGAGAACAACAAGCCGCCGGCCGCGACTGCACTCAATGAGGCCGATGCCGCCAGGAAGTGGCGACGCGACCACTTGGGGGCGTTGACGCTGGATGCGTTCATAGGGAGTCGATGAACCTCAACAATGCCTCGCGATCCTGCTTGGACAGAGTGCGAAATGCTTCCTTGGCGCGCTCGCCTTCACCGCCGTGCCACAGAATCGCTTCACTCACATCGCGCGCGCGGCCGTCGTGGAGCAGCCGCGTGTGACCATTGACTGTCTTTTGCAGACCCAGCCCCCACAGCGGCTGCGTCCGCCATTCGCTGCCGCTCGCCGCGAAATCGGCTCGCCCGTCAGCCAGGCCTTCACCCATGTCATGCAACAGCATGTCCGTGAACGGATGGATGGTTTGATCACTGAGCCAGGGCTGATCCTTGATCGTGCCGGTCTTGAACGTCGCGCGATGGCATGACTCACAACCAGACTCGAGGAACAACTTCGCGCCGCGTTTCACTTCAGGCGAGTCGAGATTGCGGCGCATCGGCACGGCCAGCATGCGCTGATACGTGACCATGTGCTCGAAGATCTCGTCGCTGATCTCCGGTTCGCCGCCGCTCGGCGCCGCCAGGCACGCGGTCTGCACCGACGTGCAGATCTGCGTCGGACGGATCGAGGTCGTCATGCCGATCTCGCTGGAGAATGCGGCCGCCGTCTGATGCGCAATGTCGGGCTGATTCAACTTCCAGCCAAACCGTCCCAGTACGGCACGACCGACCAGCGGATCCCACACATGATTCGGCCGGCCCGAGATGCCATCGTTATCGGCGTCGTCCGGATCGCTGCGCTCCATGATCTGCGCTTCGGGAATGGCTTCGAGCAAGCCCGAGCCGAACACAGCCGGCGCGATGCGTGGCGACAACTTCGTATCGGCCGCCAGTTCGCCGTATGCGAGCTCTTCGAAGGAATATTCCGGCGCGAGCAGTGTGTACGGCGTGCCATCGCCGTACGTGCCGGCAATCTCGCGATGACGAATGCGAAGCTTTCCTTCCGCAGGCACGCCACCGATGGCAAACGGATTGAAGTTCACCCCGTAGTTGGGATCCGCCTGCGGCTCGTTGTTGTCGCCCGGCGTCGGCGTTGCGAACTGAATCACGAGTGACACGGGCTGCTCGTCTTCCGTCAAGGGCGGCTGACCGCGACCATCGTTGTTGTGGCACTGATCGCAGCTGCGCGCATTGAACAGCGGGCCAAGCCCATCACGTGCGCCGGCGCTTGCGGGCGCTACGACCCAGGGGCTGTTGAAGAAGGCGTTGCCGATGAAAAACTCGCCTCGCTGCGCAACCGTCAGGTTGGTCGCGGGCCGTGAGAACGCATGACGCGATGACTCGCTCACCGTCATGGCGCCACCGGAGTTGGGTTGTAACAGCTCCTCGGTCGACCTGCCTTTCGAGCAGGCGCCAAGGAAAGACATTGCGCTACACAGCGCCGCGAGGCCGACGAGCTTGGCGACCTGGGCTGGCTCTTCGTGAATACGGATCATCGCGGTCTATTAATCTCCCAGTCCTTCCAGATCGGACAGGAAGACGTCAATGGACCGGGCGCCGCGCGAGAACGACAACGCCTGCGCGCGCAGTGAGTCGATGGCGGCTTGCAGGCGAGCGCGGCCTTCAGTGTTTTCCGCCAGGATCTCGCGATCGAACGGATTCTTCACGGCGCCCACCGTTTCACGCGTGCGCGCGAGACGGGCTTCGATTTCTTCGGCAGCGCGTGCGTCCTTCGCTTTCACCAGATCGGCGAGGCTCGGGCCGCTGACGGTCGTGCCGTCGCGCCGCTGGTAGCGACCGAAGTAAACATTCTCGATGCCGACGGCGTTGGCGCGCAGCTCGTCGGCGGTCAGATCGCTGAAGCAGGATTGTTCCTCTTCCTGATCGGACGACAGCAGCGGCACGTTCATGCGCTCGCCGGCCATTTCCACTTCGGCCAGCGCCGCGATGCCCGTGAACATGCGCTTCAGGCTGGTGTACACGTCGCCGGTGACGAACGAAGTGCGATAGTTGGGTTCCTTCGATTCGCGCCACTGCGCCGCCACCGATTCCAGATCGCTCAAAATGAGGGTCGAGGCCGCCTTCAGATACTTGCCGCGACGCGCGTTCACGTCGGTCGCGGCATCGCCTTTGACGACGAAGTCGGTGTACGGACGCTGACCGGCCGACTCAGGCGGCGTGTTCCAGTCCTGGCCCCACAGCAGAAACTCGACCGCGTGATAGCCGCTGGCGATGTTCTTCTCGCCCCCCAGCTCGTTCTGATCCGCGATCAGCTCGGGTGTGATGTCGGGGAAGCGCTCGACGTTGCCGATGATGTTGAGGCCGGGGGCGGCGTTGTATTTGTCCAGGACCACCGCATCGATGTGGTTCTCGTCCAGCGGCCAGCCGTTGAGCTGTCCCTCCGGGCCATCCTCGCTGTCGATGGGGCCGCCGTAGAACCGGAAGGCTTCGGTGTAGGCATACGGAATGCGCGCGGCACGCCAGCGCTCGCGGGCGGCGTTCAAGGTCTCCTCGCTCGGATTGGCGAGCAGGGCATCGATGGCTTGGTCCAGCTCGCGCGCGGTGGCGAGCGTGTCTTCGTACGTCGCCAGGACGATCTGCGCATAGTTCTCCAGCACGGGCTGGCGGGGATCCACCGGCTCGGTGCGGGTGCAGCCGGTCGCGAGGGTCAAGCAGAGTGCGGCCGCGGCGGCGGACTTCAGGGCGGATGCGAGCATGTTGGGGCGCTTTATTGAAATGGATGCGGCCCGCCAGGGCGGGAGACAGCCGATTTTATTCGCAATCGAGAATGACTCGCAATTAAGAATGAGTCGGCGCCGCACGAATGGCGGTCAATGCGATCTCACGCGCGAGGGCGGTGGCGAGTCGCCGAACGTGGTAGGTCGAAGGCTCTGGCGGCGGTGCAGGATGTGAGTGAGCTCTTCCCCATCGACACCGAGCCGGTCGGCGGCTTTCTCGATGGAGAGTCCTTCACAAACGATGAGGCTGACGGCTGCCCAATACAGAGCGGCTTCGGTCCGGGTGTCGTGCTGGCGCTGCATGTTGCTCGTTGCGTCCGTCCCGACCGAGGGACACGCAAGGCAGCATGTTGCGGGGGATCAAAGCTCGGAGAAACCGGCACATGTACTGAAGCCGGTCGTGAGGGCACCGCGGTAAATGCTTAGAAAAAGGGGACAGATTCGCAGAATCTGTCCCCGGATCGGTTCAGATGATCAATCAACGGCTCTCGGCTTCAGCGAGGCGCTTGCCGATGAACTGCCAGTTGGCGATCTGCTCCACCACCGCTTTGACGAAGCCGGCGCGGTTCTGCTGGTGGTCCAGGTAGTAAGCATGCTCCCAGACGTCGCAGGTCCACAGCGCGTAGCCGCTGGTGATCAGCGGATTGTCGGCGTCGTGCGTCGTGGTGATCTCGAGCTTGCCGTCCTTCGCGACCAGCCAGGCCCAGCCGCTGCCGAACTGGCCGACGGCCGCTTCGACGAACTTGTCGCGGAAGTTCTCGAACGAGCCGAACGAGGCTTCCAGGCGCTTCTTGAGCGGCTCCGGCGGTGAGCTGCCGCCGTTCGGGGCCAGCGAATTCCAGAAGAAATCGTGATTCCAGACCTGCGCGGCGTTGTTGAAGATCTTGCGCTCGGTGCCGGTCTTGTTGGCAGTGGCCTTGATGATGGACTCGAGGTCCTGCTTCTCCATCGGCGTGCCGGCGATGAATTCGTTCAGCTTGGCCACGTAGGTCGCATGGTGCTTGCCATGGTGATGATCCAGCGTGCGCGCCGAAATCGTCGGGCCAAGAGAATCTTTAGGGAACGGCAGGGGCATCAATTCGAACGCCATGGCGAGCTCCAGCTAGCGCTAAGACAGTGGGGGGTAAAGGGGCCAACGTATCGTAGAGGGCGAAGTTCCCCGCTCGATCCGGGGGCCTTCGTTACCGTTCGATGACGAGGGGGCCCGAAAGAATACCTTCCCCGACAGGCCCTTGGCCACCCGCCCCTGCCGTGCAGGCGCCGTTGGGCCAGTGCGTCAACGAATGTGATTCATCTCACGGTCCGCGCGGTTTCGCTTGCACGGCCCTGGCGACTTCAGGACGAAATCGAGACGTCGCGTCAATAGTGAACATGCGCAACGCCGCAATAGCGACTATATTTCGCGTGTTCCGTTGCGCGGGCCACGAGACCGAATAGAAGTCTCAGGCGGTCACGGAAGCTCGAGGGTTCAACACGAAGGAGCAGGGGGGCGTGTCCGCAGGGAGCGGTCAGCCGCATGCACCGGGAGGATGAGACGTGGGCAAAGCGACACAGATCGCAGCCATCTTCGCCTTAGGCGTCGTGGCGATGGCGGGAACGATAGCGGTTCAGGCAGCGGAGGACGCTCCAGCGAGCGGCTTTGTCTCGCTCAAGCTCGAAGGCAGCTGCGATGCGCAGAACACGCGCCTGTGGCTGGTCAATACCCACACGTTCAAGACCATCGCCACCACCGTGCGCTGGCGGGCGGCGGGCGGCAAAGATCTCAGCGAGCAGTTTTTTCCGGGCCCGAACTCGGTGCGCGAGATCGGCTGCGCCGCTGAAGCGGAAATCCTGGACGCGAAATTCGCCGATTTCTAAATCAACCGCGGCACAATAAGATCGTGTAACTCGCACTTCAGGGAGCGACGAGTGCTCGATCCTGGTCAAGACAGCGTCGTGCTGCCCGACGGCACGTCGCTGGTGTTCCGAACGTTTCGCACGACTGGCTCACCCAAAGCGGCGGTGATCATTCCGTCCGCGATGGGCGTGGCGCAGAAGTTCTACACCCAGTTTGCGCACTGGCTCGCGCAGCAGGGTTATCACGTCACCACGTTCGACTATCGCGGCATTGGTTTCTCCGCGCCCCGTTCGTTGCGCGGTTATCCAGTCAACATTTTCGATTGGGCGCAGGACTGCGCCACGGTCATCGACATGGTGAAGTCCGAGGTCCCCAACGTGCCGCTGCACTGGGTCGGCCACAGCCTCGGCGGTCAACTGCTCGGTCTCATTCCCAATCGCGATCGCATCGATCGCGTCATTACGGTTGCTACCGGCACGGGCTATTGGCTCGAGAACACCTGGCGTACCAAGTCTGTGGTGTGGTGGTTGTGGTTCATCGCCGTGCCGCTCGCTCTGCGCACTGCCGGTTACTTTCCCGGCAAACGGTTGCGCAAAGTCGGCGATCTGCCCTTCGGTGTGATGCAGCAGTGGCGCCGCTGGTGTCTCAACCGCGAATACGTCGTTGGCGCCGAAGGCGATGACGTCCGCGCCGACTATGCGTCAGTGCGCACGCCGATGCTGTCACTGTCGTTTACCGACGACGAAATGATGTCTGCGAAGGGCATCAAGTCACTGCACGGCTTGTATGCGAATGCGCCTGTCGAATATCGCCGCATCGCCCCTCGCGAAATCGGCGCACGCCACATCGGTCACTTCGGCTTCTTCCGTCCACAGTTCGAACAAACACTCTGGCCGCTCGTGCCGCAATGGCTGAGCGTGCGTTGAATCGAGTGAGCTGGTGGGAAAAAAATAGCGTGCGCGAGGTTCATCACATCGCGCACGCCGGCATCCGAGATGGCTCAGGGGGATAATTGACCATCGTCGTAAGCACGTTGAAACCGAAGAGACTCGCGCCCTAAGACGCTCGGTTTCATAAATGCAGGAGGCGTGCCAACTCTCAACGGCCTGGAAGTGGCGGAAAATAAGGGCTGGTACACGCGAAGATTTGCCGAAATGCACTCGTGGTGTGCATGGGCGTACCGCCGAGCGACGAAAGTAGTGCGGCGAGGGCCAGTTGTCATGAAATTGTCAATGAGAAGAGAAGGCCGAGGTTGCAGGCGCGTTACGTAGTGTGAAGGGACACTGCGTTCAGGGTCTCGGAAAATCACTTGCTTTCCCCGATTGCCGGCAAAAGTTTGTGTCACTTAGCGTTTGCCGGCTCAACAAATACATCGGTAGCTCACGGAAGAGTGCACGACCCAAAAGCGGTCGAACACACTAACCCTGGGAATGCCGGCTCATCCGAGAAGCTGCAGCAATTCGGGGAACATGGTCGATGAGTATCAAAGGACGATGCTGGTTGTATGGCCAGTTCGCCATGTCGGCGTTGGTGGCGATGATCGCGCTTCTGCTTTCGCACGCTGCAACGGGTGTGTGGTGACCAATGCAAGTAGCAACACCGCGCGGGCTACCGCCAATGAGCGTGCTCTATTTGCTGATCGCCGGGTTGGTAGACCTTGGCATTGCACTCTTGCCGGTATGGGCTTTGACTCCGGACGGCAGCTTTTCTCAGCGTGCAGCGTTCTTATATAGGGCAGTCATGCACGCGGCAGATGTATCTCCGGCCGAGGTGGTGACGGTATTCTGGCTGCCGTTTGCGGGAGCCATGAGTTGCATCGGCGCGGCAATTCTGGCGCTCTTTGTGTCCAGCAGGTTGGCAAGCGCGCGCGTTGTGTTGGGAGTGCCCTCGGTCGTAACGGTCGGAGCGCTTGCATACTTTGTGATTGTTCGGGCAGATGTGCATGTGATGGCGTTGTCGCTTCTGCCGTTAGCGGGGGCTTGGTGGGAGTATCACCGCATGGGAAATCCATGATGGCTACATGTTCGGTGAAGGCGTAGGGCGGCAAGCGCGGGTCGCGATGCTTCTGGGAACCGGTCGCGCTTTGCGACCGGTTCAAGACCTCGACTTTGGCGCAAGGGCGTGCCAAGGGCAAATGAACAGGGGCGAGTTCACTCATCGAGGTTTGCGGTAAACCCGATGGGCCGCTTCTTCGGCTCCGGCGTATGCATGAGCTCGCGGATGGCCTCGAGGATGCCGACGATGGCTTGGTCGTGTGAATCGATCTTGCGCTCCAGTTCTGTGAGTTTCTGAGCAAGCTCTTTGTTGGAGGCGAGCAGTTCTCGCATGCGCACGAAGGCGCGCATGATCTCGATATTGACTGCGATCGCGTGAGAGCTCTTGAGGACGCTGGATAGCATTGCAACGCCCTGTTCGGTGAAGGCATGGGGCGCATATCGCCGTCCACCGCGCCCCTCGTTTGAGGTCACCAACTGTGATCTCAATGTTGCCCACTCGTCTGCGGTGAGTTGGAACATGAAGTCCTCCGGGAAGCGTCTGAGGTTGCGTTTGACGGCCTGGACGAGCGCGCGGGTCGGGACGCCGTAAAGGACCGCCAGGTTCGCATCGAGCAGCACGCGCTGGCCGCGGAGCATGAGAATCGAGTGCGAGATGCGCTCCACCGGCATGAGTGCGGCATCTTTGTTCTTCGCCATTGCTGCTCCTCCATTGTGACGTTCGGCGGAACATTCGATAGGAATCGTCGGTGGTTTGAGCTTAGCTCGGTGCGCTCGGACTGTGTGTGTAACAACAGGGCGCGATTCGGCGCGGATTTGAGTCTTTTTTTGATGCCGCTGCGCGCGCGTGGCGCGCGGCAGTTCGCGCGAAGAGTGCGCGAGCGATGTTCCGCGGCAAGCGCCGCGGGCGCGCGAGCGGATCGGCCGTCGCGCGCGTCCGCGCTGCGACTAGCGCCGCTTGGTGGTATTCAACGTGACGGCCGCACCTTCCAACGCTGCCGATTCCGCGCGCACTGTAATCTTCCCGGCTTGATCCGCCTTGCTACGCACGATCACAAGCGCAAGCCCATTGAATGCCTCGCGCACCGGCGATTGAAATGGCACGAAGCTAGTCGGGTCTCCGTTATCAGTCGCGACGATCTCACCAGGGCCGTCCACGGTGAAGCGAATGGAGTTCTTCGCAGTCGAAGCGGGCAGACCGTTCTTATCGAGCACGCGAACGGTGACGAACGACAGGTCGCTGCCATCAGCTTGGATATTCGAACGATCGGCCGTCAGCTCAAGTTTGGCGGGCGCGTCGGCGGTGCGCACGGAGGCCGTCGCCCATTCCTTGCCATTCTTGTAGCTCACAGCCCGCAGCTCGCCGGGCTCATAAGTCACATAGTCCCAGCGCAGGCGATACTCGTAAGCCGCGCGCTTTTTCCGGCCTTGCGATTTGCCGTTGACGAACAGCTCGGCCTCATCGCCAGAAGTAATCAAATGAACCGGCGTGACTTCACCTTCGCGGCCCGGCCAGGTCCAGTGCGGCAGCAAATGCGCGAGCGGCAGCTCCGGGCGCCACTTCGCTTGATACAGATAGAAACGATCCTTCTTGAAGCCGGCGAGATCGATGATGCCCGAGTAAGAGCTCCGCGATGAGTAGTACGGAGTCGGCTCGCCGAGATAATCCCAGCCGGTCCACACGAACTCACCAGCAACGTAAGGATGCTGATCCTGCGCGGCGAACGCGCGATCGGCGGAGGTGCCGAAGTCGGCGGCGTGCAGCTCATAAGCGCTGACTTGCCGGGTTTTCGGATCACCGCCCGATCCCGGGCGCACTGGGCCGCTAATGCTGCCGCTTACGGGGAACTGATACTCGCCACGGCTGCTGAGTGCCGACGCGCTTTCGCTGGTAAGTATGACCTTGTTCGGGAAGCGTTCGCGAAACGCGGGAAACTGCCCGGGCAGGCTGCGGATGCCGGCGCCTTGATAGTTCAGGCTGATGATGTCGACAGCGGCGGGCAGCGGCATGTCCGGCTTTGCCCAATTCATCGCGGTCGTTGCAAGTCGCGTCGGATCCTCTTCACGCACGATGTTCACCAGCTTGTTCGCGATCGCGGCGCCGTGTGCGTCGGTGTACTGCTCGCCGACTTCGTTGCCGACACTCCACAGGATGATGGAAGGATGATTCCGATCCCGGCGCAGCATCGAGCGCAGGTCCTGCTCGTGCCAGTCCGGGAAGATCAGGTGAAAGTCGAGCGGGGTTTTCTTGCGCTCCCACACGTCGAACACTTCATCCATCACCAGGATGCCCATGCGATCGGTCAGTTCGAGCAGCTCCGGCGCAGGCGGGTTGTGGCTCATCCGCACGGCGTTGGCGCCCATCTCCTGGAGCATTTCCAGCTGGCGCTCAGCGGCGCGCACGTTGAAGGCCGCGCCGAGGGCGCCGAGGTCGTGATGGTTGTTGACGCCGTTGAGTGGAATGCGCTCGTCGTTCACATACAAGCCGTTGTTCGGGTCCAGGCGTAGCGAGCGGATGCCGAACCGCGTCTCATAGCGATCGATAGCCTTGCCACCGCGCGACACCGTCGTCACCGCGACGTATCGATTGGGGGTTTGCGTCGGTCGCGGTCCCCACAAGCGTGGGTTTGCGAGCGTTGTCGATCCTCGCAGTTGAGTGTTCGCGCCGGCCGCAACGCGTGCGTTGCCGTGGTTGATCTTGGCGAGGACACCGCTCGTTCGCTTGCCGTCGGCGTCCAAGGCATAGAAGTCCGTTGAAACTTCGACCGACGTTTCGGTCTGCGAGTCGTTATCGACGGAGACAGAGACATCGATAGTGGCGGAGGCCTTGGAAACTTGCGGTGTCGTGACCTGAGTGCCCCAGTGACTCACGTGCACGCGATTCGTCTTCGTCAACCAAACATTGCGATACAGGCCGCCGCCGGGATACCACCGCGCCGAGTGCGGAGGATTGTCGAGACGGACGACGAGCTGATTCGCGCCGCCGAACGTTACGTGTGGAGTGAGATCGAGGCGGAATGAGTTGTAACCGTACGGCCAGCCGCCGACCAGCTTGCCGTTGAGCCACACTGTGGCGTACGACATCGCGCCATCGATATCGAGAAAGATCGAGCGATCACGATCGCTCGCCGGAATCTCCAGCTTCTTTCGATACCAGCCGATGCCCCAGCTCGGCAGTCGCCCCATGCCGCCATACGGACCCTCGCTGATGAACGGGCCGCTGATCGCCCAATCGTGCGGTAAGGTGACATTGCGCCAGGTGCTATCGTCGAAGCTTGTCTGCACATAAGAAACATCGCCGCCGGGATCGCCCGTGGGCCGTTGATGTCGGTGCGCCGGATCTTTGATGAAGGCATTGCCGGATGGCAGGATCCACGGCTTCAGAACCTGCTGCCTGGCTGCTGCGACCTTCGCGGCTTCTTCGGGTTTCGCATCCGCTTCCTTGCCATCCTCGGTCAGTGTGACGACGGGGCGCACGTCGTACATCAGCGGCGTCGCGAGGCCCGCCGGATCGCCCATTTGAAAGCGCCAACCAGCGTTGATGGAGATGCGCTCGCCGGGCGCCGTGGTTTGAGCTGCGACCCATGCTGGCGCAGCGAGTGACAGGGTGCAGAGCAGGGCGTTACGCCAGTTCAGCACCGAGCGTAACGCGTGGCCCTCATCGCGGCGAGGGCGGAAAGAATTTCGCATCGTTGGAACCCTTCAGCGGCAAGTTCGGCACGTCCGGCGCCGACTCTGGCATTATCTCAGACAAATGAAATGCTGCATACTTCCAGCGCAATCGCCGGAGACGAGAGGAGCGCTGATGATTTTTCGTGCTGTGTTGATCGGGATGGGGTGCTTGTTGTCGGGCTCTGCGTCGCTGGCTGAGAGCGCCGTTGCCAAGTTGGAGTACGGCACTGAGAACAACATCGCGTACTACGACGCTGCGACGTTGGCGCGCGCGGACGGATATCAGAAGGAGCAGGGCAAGCTCGACGTTTACTACCCGAAGGGCACGAAGGGCTTCGCCACCGTCGTGTGGTTTCACGGGGGCGGGTTGACGGGCGGCAGCCGATACTTTCCCAACTTGAAGGATCAGGGCGTCGCGCTCGTCGCAGCGAGCTATCGACTGGCGCCGAAGGCGCAGCCGCCGGCGTATCTAGAAGACAGCGCGGCTGCGGTTGCGTGGGTGATCAAGAACATCGAGCGCTACGGCGGCGATCCGAAGAAGGTGTTCGTCTCGGGTCATTCCGCGGGCGCGTATCTCGCAACGATGATTGCGATGGATCCGAAGTGGCTCGGCGCACACAAGCTATCAAATCAGTCGCTCGCGGGCGTGATCGCGGTCAGCGGCCAGATGACCTCGCATTTCACGGTCAAGAAGCAGCGCGGCGACAAGGGGCCGGAGTTGCGGCCCATCATCGATGAATACGCGCCGCTGTATCACGCCGCAAACAAGTTCCCGCCGATCTGCCTGATCGTGGGCGGGCGAGATATCGAGTTCAAGTCGCGCGTGGAGGAGAACGAGCTGATGGCCGTGACCTTACGCAATCTGGGTCACAAGAGCGTGGAGTTTTACGAGATGGCGGGGCTGGACCACGGCACCGTCGAGCAAGGCGCGATGATCATCATGCGCGGCTTCATGCAGCGGACACTGCAGGGAAGTGGCAACGAGTAGGCGCTTACGTCCGCCGCTTCGCATTCTCCAGCGCATCGATGGTTCGCGGCCAATCATCTTTCAGCAGCCGCGACAGCGCCCGATCGGCGAGGAGTTTGCCGCCGGTCTGGCAGCGCGGGCAGTAGTTGGTTTCGTTCTCCGCGTAACGAATGCGCTGGACGGCCGTGCCGCACACCGGGCACGGCTCACCAAACTTGCCATGCACAGCCATCTCTTTGCGAAACGCGGTGACCTTCTCCGGAAAACCCCGCGTCGCTTCGGTGCGCAGGCGTTCGATCCACTCAGTCAGCACGTCTTGAACGGCGTCGTATAGCCGGCGCCATTCATCGTCATCGAGCTGCTTGGTCTGAATCATGGGGGAAAGCCCGGCGCGATGCAGGATCTCGTCGGAGTAGGCATTGCCGATACCGCTGAGAATGGTCGGGTCGGTGAGCGCCCGCTTGAGCGTGTGATTGCGTTCGCTCATGCGCTCACGAAACACTTTTGGATCGACGCCGAGCACTTCGAGCCCGCCGCGATCGTGCTCTTCGAGTTGCGCCTCGCCGGCCACAACATGCAGTGCCGCGCGACGCTTCGTGCCGGCTTCAGTCAGCGTCAGCACGCCATTGTCGAAGTCGAGCTGGAGCAGTGGCCCGCGAACCTTGCCACGGTGGTCTGGCGCATACCAATGCAGCCGGCCGGCGATCATCAGATGAATCACCAGCCACACATCGTTGTCGAAGCCGATGGCGATGCGCTTGCCGAGCCGGCGCAACTTCGTCACGACGTGGCCTTCGCAGCTTTGCAGCGGCGGTTCGGCGGTGCGCAGCAGGAACGGATTCTTCAACAGAATCCGCTCCAGCCGGTGCCCGACGAGGCGGGCCTCGAGCGACTCTATGTAGACGGCAACGTCAGGCAACTCTGGCATAAGTGCCTAACGGCCAGGCTGGGCTCAGAGTTCGCGCAGGCCGGTCGTGATCGGCAACTTCGCCGCACGCAGGCTGGGCAGCAGTCCACCGATGAAGCCGAGGATCAGCGCGTAAGTCAGGCCTTGGATCAGCAGCGGCGGCGTCACGGTGAAGGCGAACGTCAGCTGACTGAAGGTGGCGAAATTCATCGTCGACGCGCGCACGCCATTGAACGCGAGATAGGACACGACCATGCCGACGGCGCCGCCCACCAAGCCAATCAGCAGTGCCTCCACGAGCACTGACGTGATCACAGGTGCCGGGCCAAAGCCCAGCGCACGCAGCGTTGCGATCTCACGCGTGCGGGACGAAACAGCTGAGTACATGGTGTTGAGCGCTGCGAAGATCGCGCCCAGACCCATGAGAATGGCAATGGCGCTGCCGATGGTGCTCACCAGCGTCACCAGAATCTTGGACTGCTCGGCGTAGTACTGCTTCTCACTGATCACGCGCACGTTGAGGCGCGGATTGGTCGACAACTCATCCTTGAATGCCTGCATCGCGCTCGGGCTGGTGAGCTTCACGCGCATGGATTGATACGACGTGCCGCGGTTGTACGCACCCTGGAGTACGGTGGCATCGGTCCAGATTTCCGATTCGGCGACGCTGCCGCGGTCTTCGAAAATGCCCGTGATCGTCCAGTCGGCGTTGCCCAGCCGCAGCCGGCTGCCAACGGTGAGGCCGGAGAACTGCATGCTCGCGCCTTTGCCGACGACAATTTCGAACTTGCCGGGC
Source organism: Steroidobacter cummioxidans (assembly GCF_003104955.1). NCBI lineage: Bacteria > Pseudomonadati > Pseudomonadota > Gammaproteobacteria > Steroidobacterales > Steroidobacteraceae > Steroidobacter > Steroidobacter cummioxidans. Next base: position 35,302 of record NZ_LSRW01000029.1, read on the forward strand.
GTGAAGTTCTCGCCATCGACGATCTTGAAATTGCTTCTCAGCTTCGCAGCCTGTGGGCCGACGCCACGCAAAGGAACATTCGCCGCGGTGCCCGTGCTCTTCAGCGGCACGTCGACCACGACGTACAGCTCGGGAGAGGCGACCGGCCCTTGGTCATCGCGTACTGCCTCTCTGGCGTCAGCAATGAGACGCGTCTGTTCCTGACTGAGGCCGCTGCCCATTTCATCTGTCGCGCCATTTCGCAGCACGATGGCGACATCGTCGGAGCCAGAGATCTCCAGCACGGCTTTGAAGCCTTCGGCGATGGACAGCACGCCGATGAGCACGGTGACGACGCCAGCGATGCCGATGAGCGCGACGATGGACGACGCCGCGCGCTGCGACATGTTGCGCACGTTCATGCTCGTGATCGCGCCAATCTGAGCCCAAGAATTGTTCGACATGATTGCTGTTCCTTCCTGGCTCAACCTTTACGCAACGCGTCGACGATCTTCAGCCGCGATGCCTGTGTGCAGGGCAGGGCTGCGGCGAGGCCGCCGAGCAGCACGATCAATACGACGCCAATGCCCCACGTCTCGGTCGGCATGCCAAGCACCGGGAAGAACTGCGCCACTGCCGCGCCGATTCCTTTGCTTGCGAGTGCTGCCAGCCCCAGGCCGGTCAAGCCACCGAGCGCGGTGACGAGAATTGCTTCAGCAAGGATCAGCAGCGTGACGCCCGCGCCCGAGAAGCCCAGCGTCTTCATCACGCCGATCTCGTTGATGCGCTCACGAATCGACTGACCCATGGTGTTGGCCGTCACCAGCAGCATGGTGAAGAATACCGCCGCGGCGACGAATGTGAGCAACTTGCCGATGTTGCCCATCTGATTCGCAAACCCCTGGATAAAGGCCTTTTCCGTCGAAGTCTTGGTCTCGGTGGAGGAGTTGACGAACAGCTCGTCGATCGAGCGCGCGATGTCGGCCGAGCGTGCCGGATCCCTGACCTTGACGACCACCCAGCCGATCATGTCCCGAATCTCGCTGCGCGACTCGTTCAGATAGTCGTAATGGAAATAGATGCTCTGGTTGTCACCGTTGCTGGCTTCGTAGACGCCGGCGATCTTCATCGGCCAGACGTTGCCGCCATCGTCTTTGCGGGTCCAGATGTTGGAGCGCAGCGGAATGGTGTCGCCGACCTTCCAGCCGAAGCGCTGCATCAGCAGTGGGCCGACGATGGCGCTGCCGCGATCCTGCAGGAACGATTGCTTTTCCTCGGGCTTGAGCGTGTATTCGCTGTACACCTCGAAGAAGGTCGGTGCCTCGATGGCGAACGCCGGCAGCTGGTTGCGGTCTTCCTGATAGATACCGCCGAACCAATCCTGCGAGGACGCGGCCACCACGCCATCGACGCCCTTGACCCGATTCAAATAGGCGAGCGGCAGCGACTGCACGAACGAGGTCTTGTGCATCGTGATCAATCGATCGATGCCGGCGAGCTCGGGGCTGCCCGACATCGCGACGCGCAGCGTCTGCATCAGCCCGAACAGCAGAAACGCGACGATGATGGACGCCAATGTGAGACTGGTGCGCAAGCGTTTACGCCCCAGGTTGGCCCACAGCAAAGGTAAGTATTTGAACATGACGTCACCTCATGCCGCGGCTTCGCGGCCCAGCTGACCCTTGTTCAAATGCAGAACGTGCTTGGCGCGAGCCGCGGCGTGCGGATCGTGCGTCACCATGATGATGGTCTTGCCCTGTTGCTGATTCAGAGCCTGCAACAGGTCCAGGATCTCATCGCCCGATTTGCGATCGAGGTCGCCGGTAGGCTCGTCACACAGCAGCAGGGTGGGATCGGAAACAATGGCGCGCGCAATACCGACGCGCTGCTCCTGACCGCCCGATAGCTCTCTGGGCTTGTGATGAGCGCGTTCGCTCAATCCGACCAGGCTCAGCGCCGCGTTCGCGCGCTTGCGTCGTTCCGCGGCCGACAGCTTCGTCAGCAACAACGGCAGCTCGACGTTGCGCTCGGCGGTCAGCACCGGCAACAAGTTATACATCTGGAACACGAAGCCGACGTGATCGGCACGCCAGCGGCCCAGATCCCCATCGGTCATCGAGTCCGTGCGCGTGCCGGCGATCTCGATGCTGCCCGCAGTCGGCCGGTCGATGCCGCCGATCAAATTCAGCAAGGTGGACTTGCCCGAGCCCGACGGCCCCATCAGCGCCAGGAAATCGCCCCTGGGAATGTCCAGGTCGAGGGCGTGCAGCACGTGCACGGTCTCGGCGCCCCGCTTGTAATCTTTCGCCACGCCACGCAGTCGAACCAGCGATTCATCAGCCATGGTGTCACTCCGCTTTCTTTTTGACCGGGGCGCCCTCGGCGAGGCCCGGCACCGATTTCCCTACAAGGACGTCGCCAGCAGCGATTCCCGACAACACTTCTGTTTGTCCGCTACGCACGCCACCGGTACGCACCGCGACTCGTTCCACCGAGTTGTCCCGCACGCGCCACACGAACGCGGTGTCACCATCTTTCATGATGGCGTCGCTCGGCACCCGCACGGCAGGGCGGGCGGCCGCGGCGGCCGGCTGACCGGCGCGGTCGTCGAGGAAGCTCACTTTCACTCCCATATCGGGAAGGATGCGCGGATCGAGCTCGTCGAACCCGATGCGCACGCGCACCGTCGCCTTCTGACGATCGGCAGTCGGCACGATGTTGATGACGTGACAGGCGATGGTCCAATCCGGATAGGCGTCCAGCACCGCTTCGGCTTTTTGTCCGGCCTTGACCCGATTGATGAAGGCCTCGTTCACGTCGACCTCAATCTCTCGCGAATCCATGTCAACGACTGTCGCGATTCCGGTCCGGGTGAAGCCGCCGCCGGCGGAGATCGGAGAAATCATTTCGCCAGGCTGCGCGTCCTTGGAGACCACGACGCCCGTGAACGGCGCACGAACTAACAAATCATCGAGGTCCTGAGCGCGCACGCGAACGCTGCTCTGGGCAACTTTCACTTCGCTCTTCAATGCTTCCAGTCGCGCTTGCAGGGCGCCATGTTCCGCCTGCGCCGAATCGAGTGCCTGTTCGCTGACCAGCTTGTCGGCACGCAGCTGCTGCGTTCGGCGCAGGTTGCGTTCAGCTTCGGCCAGGCGCACTTCGACTTCCTGCAGATTCTTGGTCGCAGACTCGAGCTGACGTTCGGCGAGGTCGAGCTGCGGGCGCATGGTCGTATCGTCGAGGCGCGCGAGCAGCTCGCCCTGCTTGACCTCGTTGCCCTCTTCGGTGAACACCTCGACGACCTTGCCTGTGACTTTTGCCGACACCGTGGCCTGGCGACGCGCCACTACGTAGCCCGAGGCATTCAACACTGAGCCGCCGCCACTGCCGCTGTTGGAAGTGGCGACCGCAGTTACTGTCTCCACCGCGATAGCGTTGTCTCGGAACAATGCATATGCCGCCGCCACGACCGCGAGCACCAGTACAGCGGCGATGAACCATTTGTAGACGCCACCTTGGCGAGTGTCGCGTGCAGGTTCCGGGCTGCGTTCGATACGGAGGCTGTCGAGTGCGTTCTGATCGAATGACATGGAAGCCTTTAGTCCTTTAGCAGCCGCGCGCGTAGCGAACGACGGGCGCGGTCATTGGTATATGCAAGGAAAGCCAATGCCGGTGCCGGCAGGCGGCACGGATTCTAATCCCGAGGGCCCGGCAGAAGTAAGGCGCGTCGGCGAAAAGCCGCGTAACGCCGGTGAGATCCGCGGATAATTCGTCAGTAACTTCGATATTTGCGCTACCGCGCCGGGCGCAGAAGAAACAAGACCTGCGCCTGTTTCTTTCTGCCGGATCCAGGCACGCGTCAGGCCAGCGCCCGCTGCATCAACAGAAACTGCTCCGTAATCGGCACCATCGGCATCGTGAAATAGAACACTGCGCCTTCGCTCGGTTTGCCTTCGGCCCAGATGCGGCCCCCGTGACGATCAATGATCCGCGCGACGGTGGCCAGGCCTACTCCGGTGCCTTCGAATTCGGCGGCGCCGTGCAGGCGTTGGAAAGGCTTGAACAATTTGTGTTCGTGCGCCATGTCGAAGCCGGCGCCGTTGTCCCTGACGAACAGCGTCGCCATCGAGCCATGTTGCGACTGGCCGACCTCGATGCGAGCGTTCTCGGTACGCGACGTGAACTTCCATGCATTCGCCAGCAAGTTCACGAACAGGTCGCTGATCAGCCGCCGATCGCCATGTACCGACATGCCGGGCTGAATCTCCACTGCGACATTGCGTGACGGGTCCTTCTGCCGCAGGTCCTGCACGACGCTTTCCGCCAGCGCGCTCACATCGATGATCTCTCGATGCAAGGTGTGGCGGGAGATGCGGGACAAGACCAGCAGCGCATCGATCAGCTCCGACATCTGCTTCACGCTGCCTTGAATACGAGTCAGTCGGCGGCGTTGCTCTTCGGTGGCATTGGGCAGCGACAGCTCGAGCAGCCCCGCCTGGCCGGCAATGGTCGTGAGCGGCGAGCGCAGATCGTGCGAGACCGACGCCGTGAACGCTTCGAGCTCCCGATTCGCCCGCGCGAGCGATTCGTTTGCATCCCGCAGCTGCCGGCGGCTGGGCGCCGACAGGATCTGTGGCAACGAGCGCCATAGCAGGATGGCGGTGGGCACCGAAGCCGCGGCGGCGATCACTTTGATCACACCTTCGAGCCAGTAAGCGGTGTGCCAGACATTCCACACGTTCATGACGTGGGTCAGCCCGCAGGACACGATGAAGACGCCGAACGCCACCAGCAGCCAGTTGAACGGCAGGTCGCGCCGGCGCCGTGCCACATGGATCAGCACGAACGGGATGGTGAAATACGCCATCGCAATCACGATGTCGGCAACGACATGCATCCACAGGATGCTCGGGGTCCACATATAGCTGTGTCCGTGTGGCAAAAAGTGTTCGCCGCCAAACCAGGACACGTCGGTGTCGGGCATGCGTTTCGCCACTCCTTTAAATACCGGCGCGCATTGTAAGCCGTCCATTGCGGCCCACACGCAATCCCGGCGCGGGTTTGTCGATCTGGTGTCGCAAAAGCATGACCTCGTTCGTCTTCATTCCAGCGTTCAATGCGCGCCGCCTCGAACGGTCGCACGGAAGGCCATGAAGAGCAGCGAAGGTTGGTCCACGTCGTCGCGGCTGGCGATTTACGCAAGCCCCGAGACTGTGCAGGGGCCGCTCGCGGCTGACTAACTGGTACTTTACGCAGCCTGGTTTCGCTGTTCGGATAGTTTAGAAAAACTCACAGAATTCTACCATTAATCAATACTGGCGCAGTAATGGCTCTGATGTGTATTCAATTTTCTAAACAGCTTTCGATGCAGTCGCGGGCCGCTCGCAGGGCTCGCCGTCACCGGCCAGCTATGAAAACGAGCACGCGGCATAGCGGAAAGTTATTACAAGGTGTACCGGCTGGACGGTATATTCACCGTCCAGTCGGTACAGCGAGGTTGAGCATGGCGGAGTTGGCATCGAGCACGGTCACCCCGGCCCGAGAGCGCATTCTCGAGGCGGCGGAGCGGGTGGTCGGTGACGTCGGTGCGGCACGCATGACACTCGATGGCGTGGCTCAGGCGGCGGGCGTGAGCAAGGGCGGATTGCTCTATCACTTCCCCTCCAAAGAGTCATTGCTCGGCGCGCTGGCCAAGCGCTATGTAGAGAGCATGACCGACTGTGTGGAGCAGGCGAAAACCGGCACCGGTGAGACCGATGGCCGAGACCTCAAGGCCTGCATCGTCGGTATTCTCGCGCAGCAGCCCCGAGCCAAGATTGCCGGCATGGGCGCGGCGCTGTTCGCTGCTGCCGCGAACGATCTGGCGCTGCTGGAAGTGATTCGTGAGCGCATTGCTCAGTACACCAAGCAGCTCGAAAGCAGCGATGTGGATTTTGCTCGGGCCGCGGTCGTGACGCTGGCGATCGATGGCCTGATGATGCGCGAATCGATGCGCATCTCTTGTTTCACTGAAGAGCAGCGTGAGCTCGTAGTGCAGCAGCTGCTGCAGATTGCAGATGAGGCGTATCGCCGAGGCTGACCTTGCGCTAACCGGTAGTAATAGGAAGCCGGACTCCCGTCCAAAGCCACCCGTGTTGATTGCTCAGGCGCAGTGCGCTTGCGGCCACGTTTTTTAGTTTGTCAGGTAGACGCACATGAACGTCATTCGTCAGTCGTTGATGAGATCTCTGGTTGCCATCGCTGTCAGCGCGGCCTTGCTGACTGGTTGCGGTAAGGGTCAGCAGCAGCAGCACGCGCCACCGCCGCCGGAAGTCACGGTGCAGACGGTGGAAAACAATCCTGTGCCGCTGGACCTCACTTATACCGCGCGCACCGTCGGCTCACGCGAAGTCGAAGTGCGAGCTCGCGTGGGCGGCATTTTGCTCAAGCGTCGTTATGAGGAAGGCGGGTCGGTGAAGCAGGGCCAGCCGATGTTTCAGATCGATCCGGAGCCGGTGCGCGCTCGCCTGGCGTCCGCGCGCGCCGACGTTGCGGTCGCGAAGGCTCGTTTGGACGAGGCGCGTCGTCAGCACGATCGCGTGGTGCCGTTGTTTGAAAAGAACGCGGTCAGCCAGAGCCGGCGTGACGAGGTGGTGTCGGGCTTCGAAGTGGCGCAGGCCAATCTGGCCGCGGCCGAGTCCGCCCAGCGTATGGCGCAGCTCGATCTCGAATACACCGACGTCCGCGCGCCGATCTCGGGTTTGACCAGCCGCGAAGTGATGTCCGAGGGCAGCCTCGTCTCCACCGACCAGAGCTCCAGCCTGCTGACCAAGATCGTGCAGGTCGATCCGTTGTACATCGAGTTCTCGGTGCCCGAGGCCGAGGCGTCGATCATTCGCGGCTCGCTCGCGCCGGCCGGTCAAGTCGCGCCGCCGACTGTGAGACTGCTGCTGGAAAACGGCCACGAATATCCGGACAGCGCCAAAGTCACGTTCGTCGACAACGCCGTCGATCGCAATTCCGGCACCGTGCGCGTGCGCGCCGTGTTGAAGAACACGCAGGCGCACCTCATTCCCGGTCAGTTCATTCGCGCGCGTGTCGAAGGCGTGAAGTTGAGCAATGTCGTGTCGGTGCCGCGCAAGGCCGTGATGTCGAGCGCGCAGGGTCAGTTCATCTGGCTGGTCAATGGCGAGCAGAAGGTGGAATTCCGGCCGGTGCAGGTCGGCCGCTCGTTCGGCAACAACATCATCGTCACTGAGGGGCTGGCGCCCGGCGATCGCTACATCGTCGAAGGCGTGCTCAAGGTGCAGCCGGGTATCCAGGTGAGCGCCGTCGCGCCGGGTGCCCCGAGCCCGCAGGTTGAGCAGCCGGCGCCGAAGGAGACCGCATGATTTCCAAGTTTTTCATCACGCGGCCGATCTTCGCTTGCGTCCTCTCGGCGTTCATCGTGATCGCCGGTTTGGGCGGCATGATCTCGCTGCCCATCTCCGCTTATCCGGACATCATTCCGCCGTCGGTGACGGTGGCCGCGACCTATCCGGGCGCGACCGCCGAGACCATTGCCGACACAGTCGCAGCGCCGCTGGAAAAGGAAATCAACGGCGTCGAAGGCATGCTGTACATGAGTTCGGTGAACTCGGGTAACGGCACGCTGATGATCACGGTGACGTTCAACATCGGCACCAATCCCGATATGAACGCGGTCAACGTCAACAACCGCATCCAGGCCGCGGTGCCGCGCTTGCCCGAGGAAGTGCGACGCCAGGGTGTCGTGGTGCGCAAGGCGTCGACGACGTTCTTGCAGATCGTGTCGGTGCACTCGCCGGACAACAGCGTCGACATGCTCGCGCTCAGCAGCTACGTCACCCTGAACGTAGTCGATGAGTTGCGCCGTATTCCCGGCATCGGCGACGTGATGATGTGGGGTCAGGATTACTCGATCCGCATCTGGATGCAGCCGGACAAGCTCGCGCAGCTCGGCCTCACGCCATCGGACGTCGCGGCGGCCGTTCGTCAGCAGAACTCGCAGTACGCGGCGGGTCAGGTCGGTGTCGAGCCAATCAGCGAACAGGTCGACTTCACCTACGCAGTCACGGCGCAGGGTCGTATGCAGGAGCCCGAGGAGTTCGAGCAAATCGTCGTGCACACCACCGATACCGGCGGCATCGTGCGACTGAAGGACGTGGCTCGGGTCGAGCTCGGCGCCCAGATGTACAACAACCAAGCCACCATCAACGGCCAGCGCGCCGTGATGATGGCGCTGGTGCTGCAGCCCGGCGCCAATGCGCTGGCCACGGGCAATGCCGTCCAGGAGCGCTTGCAGGAGTTGTCGCAGGACTTCCCCAAGGGCATGGCGTATTCCATTCCCTACGACACCATCCAATACGTGAAGGTGTCGATCAAGGAAGTGATCAAGACGCTGCTGGAAGCGATGGTGCTGGTGTTCTTCGTCGTGCTGCTGTTCCTGCAGAACTGGCGTGCCACGGTCATCCCGATGCTGGCGGTGCCGGTGTCGTTGATCGGCACGTTCGCGGCCATGCATCTGTTCGGCTTCTCGATCAACATGCTGACGTTGTTCGGCATGGTGCTGGCGATCGGTATCGTGGTCGACGACGCCATCGTCGTGCTCGAGAACGTCGAGCGCATCATGACGACCGAGAACCTGCCGGCGCCGCAAGCGACCGAGAAAGCGATGGAGGAAGTGACGCGTCCCGTCATCGCCATCGTGCTGGTGCTGACCGCGGTGTTCATGCCGGTGGCGTTCCTCGGCGGCCTGGTCGGCGAAATGTATCGACAGTTCGCGGTTACGATCGCCGTGTCGGTCGTGATCTCCGGCTTCGTCGCGCTGACTTTAACGCCGGCGCTATGCGCGCTGCTGTTGAAGCACGACCACATGGTGAAGAACCGCTTCCTCGAGGGTTTCAACCGCTGGTTCGATCGCGTGACGCATCGCTACGAGACCGGCGTGCGCTTCGTCATGAAGCGTGGCGCAATGGCCGCCGGCGTCTTCATCGTGATGCTGGTCGCGGTGGTCGGTCTGTTCCGAGCGCTGCCGACGTCGCTGGCGCCGACGGAAGACCAGGGTTACGTGTTCGTGATCGGCTTCCTGCAGGACGCCGCTTCGCTGGATCGCACGGTGAAGTCGATCGAGACCGTGGCCGCCGGCGTGCGCAACCATCCGGCTGTTGCCAACGCTGTGGCGGTGGCTGGTATGGACCCGCTCACTCAGGCGATGAAGACCAACAGCGGCATCATCTGGTTGCCGATGAAACCGTGGGACGAGCGTAAGAGCTCGGATTTGTCTCCCGCTGCGCTGGTCGGTGCCGTGTTCGGTGCCGGTGCTCAGGTCAAGGACGGCTTCTTCTTCGCGGTCGAGCCGCCACCGATCGAGGGCTTGTCGATGACCGGCGGTTTCGAGGCTTACATCCAGTCGCGCGGTAGCGGCTCGATCAAGGATCTCGAAGCCGTGACGGCGAAAGTAGTGGCCGCAGCCAATAAACGTCCGGAACTCGCTGGAACGCAGACGACGTTCAGTGCCAGCGTGCCGCAGATGCGCATCGATCTGGATCGCGAGAAGGCGATGACGCTCGGTGTGGAAGTGGGACAGGTCTTTGAAACGTTACAAAGCACGTTCGGTGCGCTGTACGTGAACGACTTCAACCGCAACGGACGCGTGTATCAGGTGCAGTTGCAGTCGGAGCCGCGTTTCCGTGCGTATCCGGAAGATATTCGTAACGTGTACGTGCGCAACAAGAGAGGCGATCTGGTGCCGCTCACTGCGCTGGCCAACATTCGCGAAGTGACCGGCGCGGAAATCGTCGAGCGCTTCAATGCGTTCACGTCCGCGAAGATCATGGGCGCGGCGGCGGAGGGCTACAGCTCGGGCGATGCGTTGAAGGCGATCGAGGAAGTCGCTGCTCAGACGTTGCCGCCGGGCTATGCGCTGGCGTTCACCGGCACGGCGTATCAGGAGAAGATCAGCGGCGGTGCCTCGCAGGGCGTGTATCTGCTCGGCGTGCTGATGGTGTTCCTGATTCTCGCCGCGCAGTTCGAGCGCTGGACGTTGCCGGTGGCGGTGATTCTGGCCGTGCCGTTCGCGGCGTTCGGTGCGTTCCTCGCCGTGTTTGCGCGCGGCCTGGCGAACGACATCTACTTCCAGATCGGCATGCTCACGCTGATCGGCCTGGCGGCGAAGAACGCCATTCTGATCGTCGAGTTCGCGCTGATGAAGTATCACGAAGGCATGGGCCTGATGGAGGCGGCGATCGAAGGTGCGAAGCTGCGCTTCCGTCCCATCATCATGACCTCGCTGGCGTTGATCTTCGGCGTGCTGCCGTTGGCCATCAGCACTGGCGCGGGTGCCAATAGTCGTCATTCGCTCGGCACGAGCGTGATCGGCGGCATGTTGGCGGCAACGTTCATCGCGACGTTGTTCGTGCCGCTGTTCTTCAAGTGGATCGCTGGCTCGAAGGGCGGCGAGGCTTACGACGATGAGCATGGCAAGGGTAAGCCTCACGGTGGTGTGGAGCCGAAGCCGGCCGCGCCCCACGAGTCGAATTGAGAGTGACGCAATGAGCAGGCAAGTAATAAGAACCGCGGCTCGAGTGACACTGACGGCGGCGATTGCCGCCGTCCTCGGCGGCTGTTTCGTATCGAAAGTGGATCCACAGAAGCCGCAGCTGCCGCTGCCGGATGCGTTGCCCGCAACGGCAATGCAGACGTCGCCGCTGCCCAATCCGTGGTGGACGATGTTTGGCGATGCCCGGCTCAATGAGCTGGTCGTCGAAGCGTTGCAGCACAACCCGGACGCAAAGGTCGCGGCCGCGCGCGTCATGGAGGCGCGTTCGTTTCTGCGCATTGCCAATGCGGATCGACTGCCCACGTTGAATCTGGAAGGCAATGTCAACAGCGCCCAACAGAGCAGGGCCACCCTGGCGAATCAGGGGCTGGGGGAGATTCCCAATTTCAGAACCCAACAAACCGTGTACACGGTGCAGGGTACGGTCGCGTACGAGTTGGATCTGTGGGGCAAGTATCTGCGCGCTTCGGAATCGGCGCGCGCGCAGCTGTTGAACTCTGAGTATGGCCGCGAAGCGACCAAGCTCAGTCTCACCGGCGAAGTCGCTCGCACCTACTACTCGTTGATCGCTGCTGCCGAGCAGTTGGCTCGCGGCCGTGACACGCTGAAATCCCGTGAGGAAGCGGCAGACCTGGAGAAGCTGCGTTACGAGTCGGGCGAGAGCGATGAGTTCACATTCAAGCGTGCGGAAGCGGATGCGGCGGCGACTCGCGTATCGACGCGTCAGCTCGAGTTGCAAGTCGTGCAGCTGACAAATGCGCTCGGCGTGCTGTTGGGGCGTTCGCCGAAGGCGCTGGTCGACGAAGCGGTCAGCGTGCAGGGAATCAATCTGCCGGGGCCCGTACAGTTACCGGCGGCGCTGCCTTCGTCGGTGCTGTCGCTGCGTCCTGACATTGGCGCGGCCGAAGCGGCGCTCAATTCGTCAGCCGCGGACATCGGCGTTGCGCGTGCTCAATTGTTCCCGAGCATCAGCATCACCGGCTCGTTGGGTACGGCAAGTCCTGAGCTGGACGATCTGTTCACCAGTCCGGCGAAGATCTGGTCGTGGACGGGCGGCATTCTGCAGCCCATTTTCCAGGGCGGCCGGCTGCGTGCGAATGTTTCTCGTGCCGAGGCGGTGAGAGAACAACGCAAGTCCGAATATGCGGCCACAGTGCAGCAGGCGTTCCGGGAAGTGCTGGATTCTCTGCAAGGCCAGGTGCTCATTGCCGGCGTGCGTGAAGCGAACGATCAGCAGGTCGCGGCGTTGACGCGCGCTACCGAACTGGCGGAGCTGCGTTACGCCCAGGGCGATATCGCGTATCTGGAGCTGCTCGATGTGCGTCGTGGGTTGTATCAGGCGCAGATCGACCTGGTCGCAGCTCAGCGCGATGCGTTGCTCAATACCGTTGACCTGGCACTCGCCGTCGGCGGCGGGCTGGGCGATCAGGCGGAGCCACTGACGGCGCAGCGTTAAACGCCGCGTAACCCTGCCGGCTCTAGCGTTTGTAATTTTGCGGGAGGTCGACTCCAGACCTCCCGCCCTTGCGCTGGCCGTGTCCACGGCGAGTGCTCAGTCAACCTTCCAATTCTTTCGCCGGTAACGACCGGTGCCACGCACCGTCGTGGAAAAACATTCCCCGCCTTCGTGCTTTTGGTTGCAAAAAGTACAAGAGAAACATTCGCAAATGGCATGCGGATGAAGCATTCGCCCTGTTTCGAGAACGGCACGCGAGCTGCATAGATGGCTCAGGCTTTTTTCTGACGGGCCCCAGGACCTTTCCGAACGTCAGAGCGTTGTTTGCTTCGCGCACAGTTAGTAGCGCGAGAACATGCGAGGGGAACATCGAATGCGCGTCATGTCGCGAGAGCAACTGAACTCTCGTTCCGAATTGATTCGGCGTTGTCGCCAGGTGGCGATCGGCGTCTCATTGGCTTTGTCCATCGCCGCGTGCGGTGGTGGCGGTGGCGGCGGAGGAGGTACCTCCGCGCCAGTTCAGCAGAACCCGCAGAATGTGGCACCGACGGTGCGGGCCGGTGACGATCAAACAATCGAATGGCCAACCGCGAGCGCGCAGCTGAGCGGCTCGGCGACCGACGATTCGTCGTCGACGCTTACTTATGCGTGGTCCGCGACCAGCGGCCCAAGCGGGGTGACATTCGGTACGGCCAATGCCGCGGCGACCAGCGTGACGTTTCCTGCCGCTGGCAGCTACGTGCTCACGTTGTCGGTGAGCGATGGCAGCTTGACCGGAACCGATACTGTGAATGTCACGGTGAATGCCGCGACCTATCCGGCATCCGACTTGTCGAATGACACAAACGATCACGGCTGGACGCGCGTCACTGCCGCCGCCGACGTCGGCATGAACCAGGCGCTGCTCGAGCAAGCGGCGACCTATGCGCAAACCTCTGGCAGAACGCTGCCTAACAGCGCCGGCATGATCGTGCGCAAAGGCCGATTGGTGCACTCCTGGGGCAACATCGACCAGCGCTTCGATCTGAAGTCGACGACCAAGTCGATCGGCGGTATGGCGCTCGGTATTGCCTACGACGGCGGCAGTCTGGCGCTCACGGATCGCGCGTCCGCCAGGCTCCCGGGCTTCGGCGAGAATCCGCCGGGCAATGTCTCTACGGGCTGGCTGCCGGACATCACGATTCAACAATTGGCGACGCACAGTGCGGGCTTCCGCAAGATCCAGAGCTACCCGGCGCTGGACTATCGGCCAGGCACGACCTTCTTCTATTCCGATGGCGGCTTGAACTGGCTGGCCGACACATTGACCGCGGTGTTCAATCAGGACCTGGCGACCGTGCTCAACACCAATGTCTGGAGCGCGCTCGGCGTGAACAGCAGCGTCGGCGGTACGGATGGCAGCGGCGCCCCAGCGATCTCGGACGTGCATTGGCGTGACAACCAGTCCGGTCGCACCAATCCCCAGAACCGCGAGCTTGCGTCCGGCATCTTCGCTAACGCGAATGCGATGGCGCGGGTCGGTCTGCTGTTCCTTCGCAAGGGCGTGTGGGCCAACGATCAGCGCATTCTCTCCGAAGACTTCGTGTCGAAAGTGAGCACCCCGGTCGCAGAGAATGCCGGGTTCGACAATCCGGAGGCAGCCGACTTCCCCGGCGGGCCGGAGAATTACGGCATGTTGTGGTGGACCAACGCGAACGGGCAGTTGCCGAATGTGCCGCGCGATGCGTACTGGGCGTGGGGACTGGGTGACAGCTTGATCGTCGTCATCCCCAGCCTGGATATCGTGGCGGTACGCGCGGGTAGGGTCATCCCAGGGACCACGGATCCCGATCCAGATGCGCGGGTGTGGAACGACTGGGACTGGAACGGCGACTATTCCATCCTGGCGCCCTTCCTTGATCCGATTGTTCAGTCTGTGATTCAGTAACAGTCGCGCAGGGTGAGTCGAGGGCGCGCGCCCGAATGTCGTTCGGCGCGCGCCTTTGACGTCTGCGCAAACGCTGCCGATCCAGGGTAATTCTGTCGTCTGATCCGATCCCTCCCTTGCAGGAGGTGCCGATGGCAGACGATTCCCCGTTTTCCAGCGAGCAGCTCGCCACCCCGGAGCAGTGGGCGGCGATGACGTTCCAGCCGGTGTTGATCGATCCGACCAGGTTCGGGCCTGAATGGGAGCAGGCGCGAGGCTCGGTCGCGCGTGCGGCCATTGCGCTGCTGCGGATGGACGATCAGGCCTTGACCCGGCATTTCATGGCACAGCCCGAGCCGCTGCTGGAAGCAATGGACGTGCACACCGCCTTGCAGGATGAGCTGGATTATCTCAAGACTCACCTGGAAGCGATCGAGACGGCGGCCACGCGCATGCTTTGTGTGGCGTCCCGCTGTGTGGCGCGCCCCCAGTCCTGATCCATCTCACAATTCGCTGGCTTCGTTGAGTTCGCGCCGGTCGCAAACTTGAGAACCCCGCTGCGCGCGGGCAAGCTCCACCGACATCGAGATGGAGCCCGAATGCAGCCACTGAGCGACACGGACAAACAGGAAAAGCTGCCCTATCCGAAGTGGTGGCCCATCGTCGCGGGGGCGTTGGTCGGTTTGCTGCTGCGTCTGTTTTATAGCGGCGGACCCGACGGCCCGTATGGCGCGATGATGGGTTCGTTCATTTTCATCGCGCCGCTGGCAGTCAGTGCCGTCACTGTTTATCTCGCCGAGCGTCTGGCCCGCCGCGAGTGGGGCTACTACATGGTCGTCGGCGCCGGCGCGAATGCTTTGTTTGTCATCGGCACGGTGCCAGCCATGCTCGAAGGCTGGATCTGCGTCATCGTGATCCTGCCGTTGTTCGTCATGATCGGTATGGTCGGCGCGGTAGTCATGGGCGCCGTGTGTAAGATGACGAGCTGGCCGAAACAGGCGGCCTACAGCATCGCTGTCTTGCCACTGCTGCTGGGCGCGATCGAGCCGACCGATGGCTTGCCGGTCCGAATGAGCACCATCGAGCGCAGTCTCACCATCGCTGCGCCTCGCGAGGTCGTCTGGGATCAGCTGCTGAATGTTCGGGACATCCAGCATGAAGAGGTCGAGGACGGCATCGCTTTTCGCATCGGTGTGCCGCCGCCGCTCTCGGCAGTGAGCGACGCTATCGACGGTCAGCCCGTGCGGCGCATTGCCATGGGCAAGCACGTACATTTCGATCAGATTCAAACCGAGCGCCGCGAGCACGAGCTCATCCGGTGGCAACAGCGCTTCTATCCAGATTCGTTTCCGCCGGGTGCGTTCGATCAGCACGTGGTGATGGGTGGCACCTACTTCGACATCGACACCATCTCTTATGCGCTGAAGCCGGTCGGCGACGCGACCGAGCTCACCCTCAGCATGCATTACCGGGTGAGCACGCGTTTCAACTGGTACGCCGATGCCGTCGCTCGGCTGGTGTTGGGCAATCTCGAGGAAGTGCTGCTGGGTGTGTACCGGCGGCGTTTGGAGGCGCCGGGCGCTTGAGCACGGATTGGAACATCGGCTCCGAGCGCGTCATCGATGCAGGTGATGCTGACGCGTCTGCCGGCGTGGTGCGCTGGCGCGCGAGCAAATCGCTCTGGATTGGCGGAATGTCGCTGGTTGCATTGACGCTCGGCCCAGTCACCTTCACGCCCGGCGCATTCGTTTTGTTTCTTGTGACGACGGCGATCACGCTGTGCGCCGGTCATTCGGTGGGCATGCATCGCCGGCTGATTCACGGCAGTTTCGACTGCCCGAAGTGGCTCGAGTATGTCTGCGTGTATCTGGGCGTGCTGGTCGGCATGGCGGGACCGATCGGAATGATTCGTCAGCACGACCTGCGAGACTGGGCGCAGCGTCGTAACAGCTGTCACGACTACTTGCGTCATGGCCGCGCGTTTTGGACGGACGCCTGGTGGCAATTGCATTGTGATCTACAGTTGGCTCGCGGTCCGATCTTCCAGCTCGAGCCCGAGCTGGCCAATGATCGTTGCTACTACTGGATGGAACGCGCGTGGATGTGGCAGCAACTGCCCTGGGCGCTGCTGTTCTATGCAGTCGGTGGCTGGGGCTGGGTGGTTTGGGGCATCTGTGCGCGCGTCTCCGTTTCAGTCACGGGACACTGGTTGGTCGGGCATTTCGCGCACCGTCAGGGTCCCATGACCTGGGAAGTGCGAGGTGCGGGTGTGCAGGGCAGGAATGTGCCGATCGCCGCTCTGCTCAGCATGGGCGAGAGCTGGCACAACAATCATCATGCATTTCCCGGCTCGGCGCGGCTCGGTTTGTTACGGGGCGAATGGGATCCGGGCTGGTGGCTGATTCAGGGCTTGAAACGCTGCGGGCTGGTGGGAGCGATCAACACACCCGAGACCTTGCCGCCGCGGGCAGCTTTGCACCGGTTGGAGCAATCAAGCGGGACGACGGCGCCGGTGCACGGACACGGCGATGAGCAGCACGGACATCGCCAGCAATCCACCGAACGCCCATTGGAAATCACTGCGCATTAGCAGCGTAGGTTTCGGCGGCAGCCAGGACTCGCCCGCCAAGATCGACTCGATGACCGCACGGATTTCCCTTCCCGGCGTCATCTCGCCATTGGAAAGAATCACGATCGCACGTTGCTGTGAGGGATAAAGCGTCAGCAGCGACGAGAAGCCGCGCCGTTTGGTTGCTAGGCTGGGGAGCCACTCGCTGCCGTGATGTTCGAGTTGCCAGCCCAAAGCCATCGTCCGACCGTGCTCGTCATTGCGCTGTTGCTTGAACATCGCCTCGTAGGACGCCTGCGCCAGTAGCGATGGATCGCGATTTACATGCAAAGTCGCCCATCGGGTCAGGTCGGCGACGCTCGCGCTCAGTCCGCTGCTCGGCAATGCCTCGTCGTTGCGGGGATAGCTGGGCGCACGGCGCACGAATACATTTCCCGAATGAGGCCACGCGACGTTGCTGGCGGCGAGCGGGACGTCGAATGTGCTTTCCACCATGCCCGCTGCGTCCAGCACGCGCGTCTGCATGTATTGCGAATACTTTTGGTGAGTCGTGCTTTCGATGATTCCCGCGAGTGCATCGAAAGCTGCATCGTCGCGCGTCAGCAGTTGCGCAACAGTCACGGAGGAATCGGCGATCGAATCGGTGAGCCCCAGTTGTCCGTGCTCCACCAGTTGCATGATGGCGGCTGCGGTGAAGGTGCGGCTGATGGATTCGACATGAAACAATGTATGCGCGTTGACCGGCTGATCCGTGCCCGTGGCGCGCACGCCGAAGCCGCGCATGTAAACGGGCTGTCCGTCCTCGACGATGCCCACCGCCAGGCCGGGAATGGAGAATTCCTGCAGGATGCGCTCGAGGGCTGCATCCAGCGCATAAACGAGATCGGGAGTCAGTTGCGGTGCTGGATCGGCGAGCGGTGCGCTTTCCTGCGCGACCGCGACGCTGGATGTCGCGACCAGCGCGATCATCGTCAGCAATTTAGCGGCCGGGCGGCTCAGCATCCGTATCGATCCGTGATTCTCGAGGCCTGGACGTTACTTGGGTTTCGAATTCGGCGCCACGGCCGTCGAATCCCGCCGCACCAGGGTGTGCGCCAGCCGCGCCGGTTTCGGCGTCGTGCCGGAAAGCACCATCTCGAGCAGCAAATCGGCCGCGCGATAGGCCAGTTGGTAGGTCGGCTGACAGATGGTCGTGAGCGGCGGCCACACGGTGCGGGCGATGGCCGCATCGTCGAAGCCGGCCACCGACAATTGCGACGGAACGGCCACGCCCATTTCGTGGGCCGCCATGAGCGCGCCCGCGGCCATGTCGTCGTTGCCTGCGAAAATCGCCGTCGGCCGCTTCGGCAGCGCCAGCAGCTGACGGGTCATTTCCAGCCCCGAGTCGAACAGGAAGTCGCCCTGGCGCACGTACTCGGGAACATAGGGAATCTTGTGGTTCTTCAGCGCCGCCTTGTAGCCGCGCAGACGTTCGCCGCTGGCGAAGTGACCGGGACGGCCGATGATGAAGCCGATACTGCGATGGCCCAGGCCGATCAGGTACTCGGTCATTTCGCGCGCGGCGGCTTCGTCGTCGATGTCGACGTAGGGCGAGCGATGTTTGATTTCGTTGGGCGCGATGCGCACGAATGGCAGGGCCTGGGCGTCGAGCGCGCGGATCAGCTCGGCCGATTCGCTCAAGGGCGGCGCGACGATCAGGCCGTCCAGATGGGTCTGGTTGGCGAAGGTCAGGATGTCCTGCATGACCTCTTCGGTGCGCCCCGCCACTTCATGCAGCAACAGCAGGAACTTGGCCTCGCGACAGCGCGCCAGGGCGCCCCGCTGGACCTCGATGGTGTAGTTGGCGCTGGGGTTGTCGTAGACCAGGCCGACCAGGTAGGAGCGGCGGCTGGCGAGACTGCGGGCGGAGAGGCTCGGGTGATAGTTCAGCCGTTTGACGGCAGCCAACACCTGCGCACGGGTTTCTTCGCGAACGTTGGGCTCGTTGTTGAGCACTCGCGAGACTGTTTTGATCGCGACGCCGGCAGCCTTGGCGACGTCGTTGATGCTTGTTCTGCGCCCGGACATGGGCGCGATGGTAGCTTAGATCTCCCCCCAAATGCTCTGGCTGTGTCCAGCCGTCACCGCAGGATGCTGTCGCCCTTGGCTGACTGCTCGGTCAGTTTCGGCTTGGCCGCCCTGAGGTACAGGTCGAGAAAGTCGATGCCGTTGTCGATGGGCTTGTCGACGAAGAACGTGCTCATGTGCTCCAGGCCCCGCATCAGATACAGCTCGGCGGGGATGCCGTTGGCGTTCAGCACCTCGTACATGGCGTGGGCGTTGCTGTCGCTGACCGTGAAATCGAAGGTGCCGTGGTACAGGAACATCGGCGGATCGTCGCTGCTTACCAGCGCCAGCGGCGAGGCTTCGCGCCACAGCCCGGGGTTCTCGTCATAGGAAACGCCGGTCAGGGCATTGGTCAGCTTGCCGCCCTTGTAATAGCGGATATCGACTGGTGTGCCGCCCGCGACGACCGCCTGTACGCGCGAGCCTTCGACGAACCATTTATCGGAGGGGCTGGTAACTCCTGCCAGCGCCGCCAGGTGCGCGCCGGCCGAGTAGCCCCAGGTGCCGATGCGATTCTTCAACACGTTCAGATCCGAGGCGTGCGCACGTAGCCACAGGACTGCCTGCTGCACGTCCTGGAGCTGCGCCGGGAAATGCCATTGCGGGGCGAACCGGTACGACATGTTCAATACAACGTAACCCCGCTCGGCGACCCGCTGCGAGATACTGTTCATGTCATTCCGCGTGCGGCCCTCCCAGCCTCCGCCATGGATCATGACCACCGCCGGAAACGGGCCGTTGCCAGCCGGCTTATACAAATCGGCCTTCAGTTCCTGCGGCCAACCCGCTGGGGTGTAGACAAAATCCCGGGTCACGGTCACGTCCACCGGGCTCACCGACCCGATCCGGGCATTGCTCGGCCTGCCCTCATGCGAGGCACAGCCCGTCAACAACAACGCGGAAATCAGCAATGCACGCCGGATCATCTGACACCTCCCAGGACCTCGCGTGCCACTTCGCGGGCCAGCTGAATTTGGAGGCAGCGGAACGTTCAGGTGCCGGCTGAGGCTAGATCCAGACGTCGTTCTGGGCGGTGAGCGCGCCGCCGGCGTCGCCGGTGTTTACGACGCCCTTGGGCTCGACCAGCATGACTTTACATTCGTCGGCGGCAACGGGCTGGTGCTCGACCCCCTTGGGAACGACGTAGAGCTCGCCGGCGCGCAAGAGGACGTCGCGGTCGCGGAAGCGGAGGGTCATCTCGCCTTCGATGACGATGAACACCTCGTCGGTGTCGGCGTGCTGATGCCAGACGAACTCGCCGCGCAGACGTACCAGCTTGAACTGGTAGTCGTTCATCGCAGCGATCACCTTCGGGCTCCAGTGCTCGCTGAACCGGGAAAACTTTTCCTGAAAATTGATGGCTGTAGCGCTCATGGAGCAAATGATCCGACGGCGGAACGATAGCGCCAAGCGGCAGTTTCTGACAAAGCCGCCAGCACAGTTATTCTGTCGCGACTTGTCGGCCTGAGAGCAACGGGTGCGTCTTTCAGGAGTCGCATCGGACTGTATTTACTTCAGAGGGAACAGCAATGAATCGATTACTCGGACTCGGCGTGCTTGCTGCGCTGGCTGCATGCTCACCCAGGCAAGAGGCTGCGAAGGAACCTGCTGCGCAGACGCCGCCAGCCACTGTCGCAGCGCCAGCAGAAGAAGCGGTGGACGTTCCGGCCGGGGCCTACACGATCGATCCTGCGCACACCAGCGTTCTGTTTCGCGTCGATCATCTCGGATTCTCGAACTACACGGCGCGTTTCAAGCGGTCGACTGCGCAACTGCAGTTCGATCCAAACAATCTGGCGGCGTCGAATGTCACCGTCGCGGTCGACGCCAAGTCGCTGGAAACCGATTTTCCCGATCCGGCCAAGCTGGATTTCAACGCCGAGCTGCTCGGTGACAATTGGTTGAACGCTGCGAAATATCCGGAAATCACCTTTCGCTCGCTGAGCGTGGAACCCACCGGCGCCCGCACCATGCGTATCAATGGTGAGATCACGCTGCGTGGTGTGACACGTCCGATGGTGCTGGACGCGCGCCTCAATGGCGGCTATCGCGGCCATCCCATGGATCCGAACGCGCGCATTGGGTTCTCCGCCACGGGCGTGCTCAAACGATCTGAATTCGGTATTGCATATGGCATTCCTGCGCCTGGCACGAAGATGGGTGTGAGCGATGATGTGAATGTAATCGTCGAAACGGAATTCTCCGGCCCGCCGCTGAATTCGCCCACCGGTGAGGGCGGTCAGACCAAGTAAAAAATACTGCGCATCGATTTGCCCTGCCGTACGATTGCATCGGATCACAGATGCAATCGTACGTCGTCACGGAGCGAATGATGTCGAGTGGAATGTTTCGGTGTGCAGCGGCGTCAGCGATGTTTGTGATTTCGCTGAGCTGCGAAATTGCTGAAGCCGCGGATTCGGGTTTTTATATCGGTGCTGCCGGCGGGCGCAGCACGCAACGGCTCGACAAGCAGGCGGGCGTCGGGCCGATCCCCACGGCGACGTTCACGCCACCGGACCCTTTGGTTCCCGGTGCACCGTATCCGAGGCTAGGCGAGCCTCCGTACACCTTCTTGCCTTTCCCGGTAGATGGACCGGCCTATCGGGTGCTCTTGCCCGATGGGCTGAGCGCGGACGAAACCGACGTGGGCTGGAATGTCGCGCTCGGTTATCGCGTCAACAAATATCTGGCGGCGGAACTCGCCTACGTCGATTCGGGTGAGGCATCGCTCGTCGAACACTATCGATCGGTACCGAGCGGGTCGCCCGTTGCAGTCAGAGAGATTACTCGCAGCTACACGGTGACTTCGAGCGGACCGGCGGTGACGGTGCTCGGCTCGCTGCCGCTGAGTTCGCAATGGGAAGTGTTCGTTCGCGGTGGCGTACTGTTCGCCGAGCAGGAAGTCGAGACGAGGACTCGCGCCGTGAGCGGCTCGCCGATCGTCGCACCTCAGGTCGATCGCAGCTTCAGCGATCAAGTGGTCACTGTAGGCGCCGGCGTGCAGTGGGCATTCCTGCCGCGCTGGACGGCGCGGCTCGAATATCAGCGCACGGATGATCTGCAGGCCAACGAAATCATGGGCGAGAGCCGCATCGACCAGGCTTCGCTGAGCGTGCTGTTCGGGCTGTAACGCGTCAGCTGCGCCACACGTCGCCGAACACTCGCAGCAAATTGCGGCCGAGAAGCTTGTCGATGCGGGTGGCGCTGTGACCGCGGTCGGCCAGCATCTGGCCCAATGTTTCGAAGCGACGCGGCGTATTGAGATCGCTTGCGAACAAGTAGCCATCTTCGCTTTCGCCCGGTGCGGCGATGGCTTTTTCCTTGCGCTGTCTGATGTCGGCGGCAAAGGCGTCCTTGTATTTCTGATCGAGGACGGCGGGCGAGATGGTACCGTCGGTGCCGATGGACACGTGATCCTCGCCGGCCACATTGATCATGTGCTCGAGGTGTCGAATGATGTCCGCTGCCGTGGGCTGCTTGCCCCCGGTGAGATAAGGCATGAAGAACACGCCGGACACGCCGCCCTTCTCAGCGACAGCACGCAGCTCTGCATCGGTGCGATGACGCGGATGATCGACGACAGCTGCGGCGCCGGTGTGCGTGAATGCGACCGGTTTGTTCGAGACGCGAATCGCATCGGCCGAGGTCTGCCGTCCGCAGTGGCTGAGATCCACCAGAATGCCGAGCGAGTTGAGTCGCTCGATGGTTTCGATGCCGGTGCGGCTCAAGCCCGCATTGGCCGGCTCCATGCAACCATCGCCGATCAGATTGCGGCGGTTGTAAGTCGGCTGCACGACCCGCAGGCCGAGCTGATACAAATCTTCGAGCAGATCCAGATCGGTCTCGAAGGCGACGCCATCCTGGACGCCGCAAATCAGTCCGGTGCGTTTGGCTTTCTTGGCCGCTGCGATATCCGCCACGGTGCGCACGCGAGCGAACGTATCTGGGTGCAGCTCGATGTCACGCTCCACGTCGATGAGGCCGCGAACCAGATCCTTGAAGGCTGCATCCGGTGGCGTTGTGCCGACCGGTCCGAGGGTGATGAGCACGGCTGACAGGCCGCTGTCCCGCACATCCTTGAGGTGAGCTTCGCCGAGCTTCTCGCCGGGCTGCATGGTGATGCTGCCAGGGCCGCCCAAGCCATCGATCACGATGGCGTCCTTATATCCCTTCCAGGTTGCCGCGTTCGCCCAGCGCATCGGCAATGTGAGTGCGGCTGCGCCGGTGGCCAGCAGCACGGCGCGACGTGAAAGGGTGACAGTCATGAACGGCTCCTTGTTGCAGCGAGGTCGCGACACATTATCCAGTCTTGCTGAACTTCGGCACCGAGCGTGAACGACGTCGTGCCGACGTTTTCGAACTGACGTTTCTGGTAAAAGCGGGTCGCGTGCGCGTTCTGGTCCCACACGCACAGCCACAGTGCCTGCGCGCCCAACTCGATCGAGCGGGCGGCGAGCTCGTCCATCAGACGATAGGCCACCCCTTTGCCATGCTGGGACGAGTCGACGTAGAACCTCAGAATCTCGACGCCGCGCTTACCCGGCACCGGCGGACAGGGCTTGTCGACGATCAGCTGCGCGAAGGCGACGAGCTGGCCATCGATCTCGCCCAGCCAGCTCTCACGCTGCGCGTCCCTGATCTCGGCGCGCTGAATGTGCTCGCCGAAGGACTTCGTGCAGTGAGCGTCCATGTTCTGCGGCGTGTTGAACTGAGTGTAGGTATCGCGAAAGGTTTGCTCAGCGAATTCCGCCAGCGACCTGGCGTCCTGCTCGGTGGCGCGACGAAACCGAAGTGCGGTCATATCAGGCCTTCAACCGCCACCCGGTCTTGAAGATCCACCAGATCACGATCAGGCACAGCGTCAGGAACAGGAACGTCATCCCCAGGCTGACACCGACCGCGACGTCGGAGACGCCGTAGAAACTCCAGCGGAAGCCGCTGATCAGGTACACGACCGGATTGAACAGCGCCACCTTCTGCCAGACCTCCGGCAGCATGCTGATGGAATAAAAGCTGCCGCCGAGGAACGCCAGCGGCGTCACCACCATGATGGGCACGATCTGCAGCTTCTCCCAGCCGCTGGCCCACAAGCCGATGATGAAGCCGAACAGGCTGAAGGTGATCGACGTGAGCACCAGGAATGAAACCATCCACAGCGGATGCTCGATGCTGAAAGGCACGAACAGCCGCGCGGTCGCGAGAATGACCAGGCCCAGCATCATCGACTTGGTGGCTGCCGCGCCCACATAGCCAATGACGATTTCCATCGCCGAGATCGGCGCCGACAGCACTTCGTAAATCGTTCCCGAGTAACGCGGCATGTAGATGCCGAACGACGCGTTGGAAATGCTCTCGGTGAGCACCGAGAGCATGATCAGCCCGGGCACGATGAACGCGCCGTAGCTCACGCCCTCGATCTGAGCCATGCGCGACCCAATCGCGGCGCCGAACACGACGAAGTACAGCGAGGTGGAGATCACCGGCGACAGCAGGCTCTGCACCAGCGTGCGGAACCAGCGGGCCAGCTCGAAGCGATAGATCGCGCTGATGGCGTAACCGTTCATCGTGGGTGCACCAGGCTGACGAAAATTTCTTCCAGCGAGCTTTCGCTGGTGTGCAGGTCTTTGAAATCGATGCCGTGCTCGCTGAGTTGCCGCAGCAGGCTGGCGATGCCGGTGGCGTCGGCCTGAGTGTCGAAGGTGTAGATGAGCTGCGTGCCGTCAGGCGACAGCTCCAATTGACGGTTCGCGAGCTGCGCCGGGATCTGCTGCAACGGCGCCTGCAGATGCAATGTGAGCTGCTTGCGCCCGAGCTTGCGCATCAGCGTGTTCTTTTCTTCGATCAGAATGATCTGGCCGTTGCTGATGACGCCGATACGATCGGCCATTTCCTCGGCCTCTTCGATGTAGTGGGTCGTGAGAATGATGGTCACACCGCTGTCGCGCAGCGCCCGGACCATGTCCCACATGTCACGCCGCAGCTCGACATCGACGCCGGCGGTGGGCTCGTCCAGAAACAGAATCTGCGGCTCGTGCGACAGCGCCTTGGCAATCATCACGCGGCGCTTCATGCCGCCGGACAACGAGATGATGTTGCTGTCCTTCTTGTCCCACAGCGACAGGGCTTTCAACACCTTCTCCAGATGCGCCGGATTGGGCGGCTTGCCGAACAGCCCGCGACTGAAGTTCACGGTTGCCCAGACGGTCTCGAAGGCATCGCTGGTGAGCTCCTGCGGCACCAGCCCGATCTTGGAGCGTGCGGCGCGAAATTCCTTGCGGATGTCATGACCGTCGGCGGTGACGCTGCCGGACGTGGCATTGACGATGCCGCAGATGATGCTGATCAGGGTGGTTTTGCCGGCGCCGTTCGGTCCCAGCAAGGCAAAGATTTCGCCGCGGCGGATCTCGAGGTCGACGCCTTTGAGGGCCTGAAAGCCGGAGGCGTAGGTCTTGACCAGGTTCTGAACCGAGATGATGGACTGCACGCGGGCTCCGTTACTCGACCTGCTCGAGTGAAGGGTCCGCATTATAAAGAAGTCGGTGCGGCCATCGGAGCACAGCGCAATTTCCGCCCTGTCACGAATGTTGGCGCATGCGCGCTCGGGCGAGCAGCCACACGCCGGCCACCACCAGCCCGGTGCCGACCGCGATCCAGGCGTTGAACGGCTCGCCCAGCACCAGGATGCTGAGAATGATGGTGGACATGGGACCGATCATGCCGATCTGCGCGGTGATGCCGGCACCGATGCGCTCCAGCGCCATCATGGTGATGAGCACCGGCACGAAGGTACACAACACCGCATTCAGCACCGACAGCCAGAGGACCTCGGGTGCCACGATCATCGCCGAGGGCGGCTTCAAGATAAAAAATTGCGCGATACACAGGAAGCACGCAATGGTCGTTCCCAGCCCGGTGACGCGCATCGCGCCGAGGCGACGCACGATCTGGCTGCTGTATACCAGGTAGAGCGCATAGCTCACGGCGCTGCCAAAGACCAGCATCGTGCCCAGTGCGATGTCCGGTCCGCTGCGCACATCGTGACCGAACACCACCAGCACACCGATGTAACTCAGCCCGAGCGCCAGCCATTGCGACCGGCTCACTGCGGTCTTGAACAGCAGCTTGCCGGCCAGCAGCACGATGGTGGGATTCAAATACAGGATCAGCCGCTCCAGATTGGCGCTGATGTACTGCAGGCCGGCGAAATCCAGATAGCTCGCCAGGTAATAGCCACAAAAACCCAGTCCGAACAGCGTGCGCCAGTCCTGCGCGCTGGGCGCAGGTTGATTGCGTCCAGCCCACCACGACAGTGTCAGGAACAACGGCAGTGCGAACAACATGCGGTACATGATCGTTGTCACTGCATCGACGCCGTAGCGATAGGCCAGCTTGACGATGATGGCCTTGCAGGAAAACGCGATGGCGCCTGCGCCCGCAAGCAGCACGCCGGTAAGCAGTTCACGCCGCTCGGTTGCGGCAGGGGCATTCATAGGGTGGAGTACAATCAGGCGCGGTGCGAACAACGGCGTTCGCGCTTGCGATTCTATCGAGAGGTTCAGGACCATGAGCACGCAAATTACGGCGGGAGAATCGCCATTCGCGATGGGTAAAGCTAGAACAGTCGCGCTGATCGGTGCCCCGACCGATGCCGGCGCTGCCGACCGTGGCTCGTCGATGGGGCCAGAAGCGCTGCGCGTGGCAAAACTCCGAGAAGCTCTGGCTGGACGAGGTTTACAGGTCATAGACCGCGGCAATCTCAGTGGTCCTGGCAACCCGTGGCTGGAACCTGTCCAGGGATATCGACATCTCGCCGAGGTCACCGAGTGGAACCGACTGGTCCACGATGCAATGTATGCAGCGCTGCAGGACGGACATCTGCCCATTCTGCTCGGCGGCGATCATTGCCTGGGCATCGGCTCGATCAG
Organism: Steroidobacter cummioxidans; assembly: GCF_003104955.1. Taxonomy (NCBI): domain Bacteria; kingdom Pseudomonadati; phylum Pseudomonadota; class Gammaproteobacteria; order Steroidobacterales; family Steroidobacteraceae; genus Steroidobacter; species Steroidobacter cummioxidans. The sequence continues at coordinate 61,801 of NZ_LSRW01000029.1, forward strand.
CGCGGTCGCGCGTTTCTGTCGCGAGCGTGGCAAGAAGCTGCGCGTGTTCTGGCTCGATGCGCACGCTGACTTCAACACGCGCGATCTGTCGCCCAGCGGTAACATCCATGGCATGCCGGTCGCGTGTCTGTGCGGCTTCGGGCCAGCGGAACTGACCGAGCTGAGCGGTCACAAGCCCGCCATCGATCCGTCATGGATCCGGCAGATCGGCATTCGCAGCGTCGATCCGCTGGAGAAACGGTTCGTGCACGAGCAGGGGCTGGAAGTGTTCGACATGCGTTACATCGACGAACACGGCATGCGCGAGACCATGGAACACGCGCTGCACGGCCTCGATGACGACACGCATCTGCACGTGAGCTTCGACGTCGATTTCCTGGATCCCGAGATTGCGCCGGGCGTGCTCACGACCATTCCGGGCGGGCCGTCGTATCGCGAGGCGCAGCTGTGCATGGAAATGATCGCCGATACCGGTCACATGGCTTCGCTGGATGTGATGGAGTTGAATCCGGCGCTCGACATTCGCAACAAGACCGCGCTGCTGGCGGTCGATCTGATCGAATCGCTGTTCGGCAAGAGCACGCTGATGCGCCGTTCGGCCCCCTGACAAGCACCTGAAGGACACAAGAATGAAGCAATTGCTCTGGTCGTTGGTATTGATGGCTGTCGGCGGCACCGCGAGCGCCGCGTCGTCGGGCACCTTGCTCGTGCTCAACAAGTCCGACGACACCGTGTCGTTCATCGATCTGGCGAGCAGCAAGATCAAGGCCACGCTGCCCACCGGCGGCGGCCCGCATGAAGTCGCTGTGTCCAAGGATGGCAAGACCGCAGTGGTCACCAACTACGGCGACACGTCCAATCCAGGCAAGTCCCTGACCGTCGTGGATGTGCCGGGCAAGAAAGTGCTGCGGACCATCGATCTGGGCACTTACCGCCGACCGCACGGCATCGTCTGGCTGCAGGGCGATGAAGTGTTGGTGACCGTCGAAGGCAGCAAAGCGGTGCTGGTCGTCGGCGTCAACGATGGCAAGGTGAAACATGCGATCGCGACCGATCAGGTCGGCACGCACATGGTTGCCGTCAGTCCGAAACATCGTCGCGCGTTTACTGCGAACCTCGGCTCGGGCTCGACCACGGTGATCGATCTCTCGGCTTACGAACGTGTTACCGATGTCGCTACGGGGAAGGGCGCCGAAGGCATCGCGGTGGCGCCGGATGGCAGCGAACTGTGGGTGACGAATCGCGAGTCCGACACGGTGTCCATCNTGTCTCTTATACACATCTNCGCNGCC
>NZ_LSRW01000030.1:0-61147 GCF_003104955.1 Steroidobacter cummioxidans
CGAGTCACCAGATTTCCGATTGGGATGAACCGCGCTAAACTGCTCTTTCCGAAAAGATTCTCCTGGACCCGCAGCACTTTCCAGATACGAGTGAATCGCGCGTCAAGCGCAACTCAAAAAACGCGCCCCTGGCGCCCAACAAAGAATAACGCGCGAACTATCGCCGACCCACGCAAACTTCCGCCTGCCCGCTCGACGATGCGCGTCGCGACGACGGTGGACCCCATGTTTGTCGTAAAGCACTGTTTCGTCTTTTTGGCCGTAGCCGCGACTGTCTCATGCGCTTTGCGAATGGCTTCCACCAGCGGCAGTGTCAAAGCCTCGCCGAGTAATGTTTCTTTGACGACGCGACTGGCCACGTCGCCGCTCGCATGACCGCCCATGCCATCGGCGACGAACCAGAAATTGCTCGCCTCGTCCCAGCCGATGACATCCTCGTTCGGACCGCCGCGACGGCCTGGATGGGTGCGACCGGAGAAGCGTTTGTTGGCAGCTCGGAAACGCACGGTTGATGGTCCGTTCAGAATGATTTCTGCGCGTTGGCCGCGGCAGTGGCGAATTGTTGCGGACTGAACGTCGTGTCGTTCTTGACCGCGTTGTAGAGCGCATCCAGCGCCGCTTTCTTGCTGTTGCGATCGCCGATCGTATAGCTGAGGCTTTCCAGCCCCAGCACGATCTGCTCCGCAGCCGCGTAGTCACCTGCTTTGTCGGTCGCTGCGTAACGAGCGAGCGTCTTGCGCATCTTAATTACATCCTCGCTCGAATATTGTCGACGAGCGAGTGCATCGCGCGGGGCCAGCCAGTTCAGCAACGCCTTCGCTGCCTCGTTCACCGCGGCACGATCACGCTGACCTGCGCGGATCAGCGCGTTGGTCAGCTCGGCCAGCGGCGCAGTCGCGGTCGGCTCGAAAGCATCGGTGAGGGCCTGCAACACGATGAGATTCTGGGTCTGCAAACGCACTGTGCCGGGCTTGATGCCCGCCCCCGCGCGCGCCGAGTTCCAGCGGATCTTGTCCATCGGATGATGGCAGCTGTGGCAATCGTAGAACGCCAGCTCCGGAAACATGTTGCCCGCATGGAACATGTTTGTTTGCAGCAGCGACAGATAGCGGCGCGTGGTCTCGATCTGACCGGTGACCCACAGGTTCATGCCCGAGATCTTGCCCTTGCGTTTGTCGTAATCGGCGTCGACGATGAAATGCGCCGGTTGATTGGTGGTGTAAGCCTCGAGCTCGAAGCTCAAGCGCGGGTGACCCGCGCCCATGATGGCATGCGTCGCGAATTGATCCTTGGTGCCGAGATGACAGCCCAGGCACACCTGGGCTCGCTTGAGCGGCTGTTCCGTTGGATACATGCCGCGCGCGACGTTGTCTTTGTGCGTGGCGCTCTCGACCGCGTGACTTTCGAGCCACTGCTCCGATCCGCCGTGGCACGCCTCGCAGCCTACGCCATCGCTGATCTGAAACTTCGGGCCGCGCTTGTCGGAAGGAACATTGTCGGCGTGACAGTCGAGGCAGATCTTCGCGGCCGTCGCGTTGGGCAAGCCGAGATTGGCGGCAATGCGCTTGGATTCCGGCAGCTCGAGCGTCCTGAACGCCTGCGCGTGCCGGTCCTCCTGCTGCCAGATCCGATACTCGTTGAGCGCCACGTCTCTATCCGACTGCGGCGCGAGTTTGCCGTGGCAGACGCTGGTGGCGCAGCTCGCCACTCCCATATGTTTGTAATCGGCAATACCCGGCTCGATGGCGAGCGCGCGCACGCTCACCCCCAGCAGCGCCGCGATCATGCACAGCGCTTTAGTTCCTGAGAAGGCTCCCGGCCTCCATCCCATAGAGATACTCCGCTACTGTCGCGACACCCTCTGTTCAACCTGGTCGGTCACATACCATGGCTGACCCTTGTCATCGAGGAACAGCTTGCGCATTTCCTCCAAATTGAGCGGTCGCGAGCCACGCCGACCGAACACGGCCACCTGACCGCCCGTCTCGTCCACACCGCGATCGCGTTCCAGGCCCTTCGACAAACTGAGCGCCGGCTTGCTGGTCGAATACATCGCGATCAGCTCTGGTTTGGGGTCGGGACTGAAGCCGTAGAACTTCGGCTGCGACGCCGGCGATGTGAGCTGTACGACCTTGAGGCCGCCCTTGCCGTCGGCCACATACATGAACAGCGACGCATTGGTCGTCGCGACGATCACGTCTTGCGCATCGGTGATCTTCCCGCCCGCCGTGAAGCGCTGATACTCGAACATTCGCTCTGGCCGCTCGGCATCGACGATCACGACACCATCGCTACCGGCGGCGACGTAGGCGTAGGTTCTCGCGACGAACACGCGTTGCGCATTCTTCATGCGAATGGTGTTGTCCTGCACGAGCCGCGGTTCCTTCGGATCGGTTACGTCGATCGTCTTCAAACCCTCGGCATCGGTAACGAACAGATAGCGGAACTGCAACGCGGTCGAACGCGCATCCTTCAATGGCACTTCCGCGATGAGCACCGGGTTCAGCGGCGTATCGACGCTGACGATCGCGACCCCCTTCGCCGTCGTGATGTACAGATAGTAGCCGCCGACGGTGATGTGTCGCGCGCCATTGAGCACACCACCCGGATTCCAGGTCACCGCGCGCTTCAGGAAGTTATTGCGCGGCTCACCGTCAGCCATCGTGTTGACGTCGACGAGGATCAAGCCCTCCTTCGAATCAGTGATGTACGCGTAGTTGTAGAGCGGATGGAACGGCTGTTCCATGTTGGCCACGCGCATCTTCTCGCCTTGATTGCGCGGCGGATGAATCGGCTGGTTCGTAGGCAGCGCCACGCAGGTCGCGTCCTTGGTGTTGACCTGAGTGTCATGCCCCAGCGGGCTGAACGGCGCCGTTATCAAGCGCTGTGACACGCCCTTGTTGCCCTGGCTCGCAACGTCGTACACCTGCAAGCCGCCGCGCCCTTCAGCCACATATAAGTACTCGCCCCGCAGCTGCAGACAGCGCACATCGCCCGCGCTATGGCTAGAGCCGCTCTTCAACTCGCGGCCATTCTCGTTGTGCTTGTTGAACCAATCCGGATACGCGTAACGATGCAGATAACTGCCGATGACAGCCTGCGGCTCGTCCCATTCCGTAACGGTCACCGCACTGATCTGGCCCGCGCCGCCCACATACGCGTTGTAGCCGACGAAGTTGATGAAGTTAGTTCCTTGCGCCAACAACTGCGCCATGATGGCGTTGTTGTCATTCTCCTTGGACAAGTGACAGTCGCTGCAAGTCTTGGTCTCGGTCTTGCGCTCGGTGTGCGGGTAATGCGGGTTGAACGCTTGCGAGCTGTAGCCGCTGGCCGCGATCGGCGGCTGCTGAATGTAGATCTTTTCGCGGTTGGCGTTGGTCGATGAAAGGACTAGCGCCGAACTCGATCTCACTGGTGCGATCTTGCCACCCGCAGCAGGTTCGCGACGGCCGAGCAGGAACATGTCGTCACGAGCAACCTGCGGATTGTAGGTCGCATAGTTGCGCGTCTCGCCACCCTCATAGTGATGACGATTGGTCTTGGCGTTCGCCTCGATCGGCAAGTGACAGCCGCCGCAACTCGTGGTCCACGAGGTGTGGCACATGTAGCACTCGACGTTCTCATCGGTGTGCGCGAGATTGCTCGCCGCCACACCCTTGCCCCACTCCAGCGACGATGTGTTCTTGCTCATGAGCTTGGCACGCGCCGCCTTCGGATTGTATTCGGCGCTGTTCGGATCGACGGAGCGCTTTACGAGACTCATCCGCCATTCGACGCCCGCTTCCATCATCGAGCGCTGATACAACGTCTCGCCGACCCACTCGAAGCGGCGCCGGCCATCGGGCGTGCGCAGCGCCGTCATGTCCAGACCGCCGCCCAACGCGGCTGGGCCGGACGTGTACAAATTCGGTAGCTGCAAGGCCGTGCCGTGACAGTCCTTACAATCGATCTCGACGGCCGCGGCCACTTCGCCGTAGATGTAGCCGTTGCCGTGATTGTCCTGAGAGAAGTGGCAATCCACGCACTGCATGCCCACGTCGACGTGGATAGACGACATGTGGACCGCCTTCTTGAACTTCTGCGGATCCTCGTCGCTCACGATCTTGTTGTTGGCGTCGAGCAGATTTCCCTTGCGGTCGCGCTTGAACACACCGCGGAAATTCCAGCCGTGGCCATGATAGTCCGCGAACTGCGTGTCCTTGAGCTGTGGATTCAGCTCCGACACCTGCTTCAAGAAATCGACGTCCGCCCACTTGCCGCGCGTCGCCGCGCCTTCCGGGTTGCGATCGAGCACTTTGCGCATTTGATCGCTGGTCGGGTACTGCTGCTGCTCCGGCCACATAAAGGGCGCGTCGGACTCGTAGTCCCACATCGTGTAGCCGAGGAAGCTGTTCATGAACATGTTCGGCTGGTGCATGTGACAGACCATGCACTGACTGGTCGGCACCGAGCGCGTCAGCGTGTGCGTCAACGGGTGACCCGGCTCGGTCTTGCTGATCGTCGGGTCGACAGTGCGAGTAAGGCCCTCGTGACCGAACTTCGCGTAGATGCTCGAATGGCGCTTGTCGCGATCGTTCGCATACACCACGTGGCAGGAAGCGCAGCCCGAATGGCGGAAGTCGCCGGGCTGATCGTTGGTGCCGATGAACCACGGCAGCGGATCGTTCAAGCGAGTCTTGGTGATGTTGATCACCGGCACGGCGATGCGCGCTCCGGTACCTGGACCGCGATTCGATTGCCGGAAATCCGGCCGACCGGGTTCTTCGATCCGTTGCAACTGACCGAGCGCGTTCGGCAGGCCGGTCTCGGGGAACAGGTNNTTCACGATATTGCGCCCGCCGCGCTCGAACACGCGGAAGATGTCGCCCGGGTAAATCGTTTCCCACGACGGCAGCGGATACAGCTGCGGCAGAATGCCGGCGATCGCAGCCTCATTGACCAGATGGTCCGGAATCTTCGGCCCTTTCAGCAGTATTCCCTGACCGTTGCGATCGTAGGACTCGCCAAGAATGTACTGTTTGAAATCGAGGATGCCGTTGTTGTAGGCGGCGCCACCCCATAGCATCGCACCCGTCGTGTGCATGCTGCGCGCCGACGCCTCGATGACTTCCATGTGGCACGCGCCGCACGACTCACGAACGATGCGATAGTCGGACGGATTGATGAAGCGGATGAACTCGGGGCTCTCGCGATTCAACAACGTGTAGGTGCGTTGCGGATTGGCGCTGGACGGATAGTTCCATTCCTTCGGGAATCGCGGCAGCACATGCGCCAGTTCCTGCCGCTTCATGTATTCCTTCGTGCCGCGCTCAATGCCGGCCGACAAGCGCACGCTCGCATCGCCACCGTGACAGTCCGTGCAACCCAGCTTCACCGCCGGGTTCGTGTGCATGGTGTTCGAGTCCGTCTGCGTATGGCAGGTCTGACAGCCCTCGGTCTTCGCCCGCACCATTTCGTCGGTCTGACTCTTCGGCGCCGGCGGCGCGGTCACGTACTTGGGCTCGTCGCCGAACAGACCGGCAGAAGCCACGCCACTGAAGGCGCAGAGCATGACCAGTGCCTGCACCGTTGCTGTCGCGATCCTACCTGCCTTTTGCCAGTCACCAGTCATTAGTCACCAGTCACTTCTCAGTAAGCGAAAATCGCGTTGAGCAGGAAGTAACCCGGATTGTCGTCCGGGAACAGTGCATCGAAACCGTCGCCGGCAATCAGCGTTGCATACGAGGCGCGCACCACGATGTTTTGTGACATCAGCGGCCGATAGATCAGCGACGCCGACACGTCGTAACCGATGTGCTTGTCGATCGGCCCTTGATTGCGTGCGACTTCGAGCACTGCCGTGTCGTCGAAGTACAGCGTGTTGGCGTTGAAGGACAGGCGCAGCTGCGGCATCAGATCCATGTCGACACCGAGCCCGGCCATGACGATGCCGGGATTGGTGAAATTCGACTGACCTTGCTCCTTCGACGAACGCAGGTTGTTCAATACGCCGTTGCGCGTCGCCAGCGCCACGCGGCCACCGCCGATCAGCGGTACGGCCTGGCGAATGAAGTAACTGGTGTCCGCACCTGCGAACTGCGGGTTTTCGAATACGGCATCGAAGCCGTGGGCCTTGTCATCGAATGGATCGTCATCGCCACTGCCATACAGCAGCGAGATGCGCGGACGGATCCAGTCGAAGTCCATCGACAGCTCCGCCGCCGCAAACAGCGCGCTGATGTCGACTTTCCTATTGACGAAGACACTCGGGGTCTCGTCGCCGAAGGCGTAGTACACCGAGGTCGTGAGATTGACTCGGCCGAAATGACCGTCGCCGTTGTAGCCCACGTACGTCACGTCGTACTCACGCAGATTCTCCAGACCAAGCGACGACGGCCGCTCGATGAAGTTATTGCGGTTGTAACGCAGCTCGTCTTCGCGATTGCGGTTGTAGAGCACGGTCGCCTGCGACGTGAAGCCGAGCACCGGGAAGTCCTGTCGATAGATGTTCGCGACGAATACGTCGTCTTTGCGAGGCGTCTCGCTCACGTCGTTCAAGCCGCTGTTGATGTCTTTTTCCAGGCGGCGGAAGTACGCGATGTTGTACTGCCACTTGTTGTTGCCGCGGGTGCCAAACAAGCGAGCCCCCAGCTGATTGTCTTGAAACAGGAAGCCTCGGAAGTCCGACGAGAACGGCTGAATGCCGATCCGGAAGCTGTCGAAATCGTAGTTGTCGGAAACGTTCCGCAGATGTCTGTCCACGAACGCGGCCTGCAAGCCGACGAACGTGTCGTCGCGCGTCAGCCCACGGCGCGGATCGGCGTTCACGCCCTGGATTTCTTCGAGCTCGGTGTAGTTGTACGAAATGACCGGAGTGACCCGGAATTCCCAATCGGGTGGCTTGAAGACCGTGTTGCCTTTGTAATAGACGAACTCGGCACTCAGGTTCTGCGCCATCGACCATTGATCGGTGCTGCCGAACACGTCGATCCCGCCGGGATTTTTTTTTGGTCGAGATTTGCGCCGACGGCCGTGGGCACTTCACGCAGCTCGAAAACCGTGTCGGAGATCAGGCCCAGGTTGAAGAACCAATCCTTGCCGACGACCGGCTTGTCCGCTTTGAGCACGTTGCGGTTGTACGGGTCCCACCAGCGTTCCTCGTAGCCGAGCGTATCGACGATGCGCCAGCGATCGGGCATGGGCACCGAGTCCACGAAGTCAGTGAGACCGGGGCGCGGAATTGGCGAGACCGATGCCGGTGGTGCGCGCTCCATGACTCGTCGCCGAGGTGCGCGGCCCGTATCTTCAAGCGGCGGCGGTGGCGGCAAAGCCTGCTGCGCTTCCGGCGACGGCGGCGGTACGCCCTCGCCTGTCGGCGTCGTCGGTTGCTGTGCGCTGCCCTCTTGCGGACACGGCACTTCGGTGTAGCCAGGCCTGCGTCGCTTCACGATTCGGCCGATGTCGTCCTGATAGCAAACTTCCGCGGCGCTGACGCTGGTGGGCCAGCCCGTCGCGGTGACAACGAATGTACTGATTGTGAGTAACGAAGCAGTTAGTGGTTGACGTCTCCTGGTCACGTCACTTCCCTCCACACACGTTATCGTCCGTGCTATCGATGAACGGCGCCTGCGGACACTGCACATAGCGCAACCGCACGCCTTTCGGCAGCAAGTTGTCAGCACGCATTTCCGCCGGCGCATTGTTGATCGCACCCTCCAGCGTCTGACCGGCGTTGTGCAGTCCCATGAACGCGATCATGTCGTCCTGGTCGATGCCGTCACCGGACACGCCGATGCCGCCGATCAACGTGCTGCCTCGATAAACCGGCACGCTGCCGGGGAAGATCTGCAACCCATTCGCCAGGCGCACACCCGTGATCGTCTGCCCCACGCTGCTCAGATCGGTGGCGAGTTGCACACCCGCGCAGCCTGCAGCGACATCCGGAATGCCCGGCACGCCGGCAACGAACAACACATGCTGGAGAATCGCGTTCATCGCCAGATCGAGTTGCATGCCCGTGGAAAACGGACTCCACTCGCCGGCCGGCTTGCTCAATGGCCCCTGACTCTCGCCATTGATGCCGTCGGGATAGAACGGTCGTGCCAGGTTGCCGTAAGCGCGATCGGTGTACGCGATCCGTCCGTCGGCAAGTGCCGAAGGATCATTGAGGAAGGTACGAAACGCATCCACGTAGCCACTCAACGGAATCGAGCGCACGACACTCACTGCCGCATCCGTCGTGCTGAGATATCTCGCATCCGGCAGGGTCGCGAATTAAAAAAAAACTCGCCGCCGAAAACTGGACGACATGAAAACGCCGCAAGTACGTGCCTTTCTGCAACGACACGTCCGTGCCGAACAGCGGCGCGTCGCGGGGTGCGAACGATGCCCCAGAATCTCGCCTTTGCGAGTCGACGACTGAGAATCGTCACGCGCGCTTTGCGATCCCACCGGACGTCGGATCTGCGCAACGAGCTCGATTCGCCACATCGAGCGCCGATCGCAACAATATGCGCACTTCACCTTCAGACAGCGCTGCTCCACCGACAATCGCGCCGTCCGTGCCGGCACGCGGCGCATAACGCAGGTTGTTGGTCTCGTCGACCAGCACGAAAGCATCGCGGCCGGGGAAATCCTGGTCGCCATCAGCCCGCACGCCGGACCCTGGCTGACCGAACATCGTGCCGTCGCGAATGACGCCGTCGGTATACCCGGGCACGGGTATCAGTTGGCCCACCGCCGCGGTGAGCGTGTCGAACCCTGGCGCCGACTGCGGATTGGCGCTGAGATCGGCGAACTCGACGTCGGTGAACCGCAGCAGCTTGCCATCGACGGTGATGCGATCGGCCCGTCGATCGACCGGCGCGCCGAAGCCGAACGTGGCGGCGAACGCAATCGCCTCGTCGACGTCGATGTCCCGATCGAAGATGCTCTTGTCGATGGTGTAAAAGCCATCGGCCAGCACGCCGACGCCCCCCACCACCGTGCCGTTTTTGTACAGCGGAAATCCGCCCGGGTCCGCCGACAATCCCAAGGGCGTTCGCTGCGGCCCGGGACCGGGCGCACCAGCGAACGAACGAACCAGATCCGAACACGCGAGCGAGCTGAACTGCACGCCGAACAGTGGACCGGCGGGCTGAAAGTCTTCGCCCGGATTGAAGTGTTCCTGCACGATCTGACTGGCGACGCGCGTCGAGAACGCGTTGCCTTCGGATGACAGATACGCGCCGGTCACTGCCTTCGCGATGGCAGCAGCCTGATCGATGTTCACCGGCGCGGCTTGCACCGGCAGACGAATTCCTTCCAGCCCGCCAGAGATCGGCGCATCCCCATTCGGGGACGTGGTCACGGTCACCGAACGCGTGGCCGGATCGCCCATGCGATACACGGCGAGCACATTGCCGACCCGATCGACGACCGCAATCGTTGCATTCGTGCCGCGTGCCTGCGCTTCAGCAACACCCTGCGCAATCACTTGCTGCACATCGGCGACGGTGAGGTTCGACGTCGTCGAGCTCGAACAGGTGCCGGTGCACGAGGGATTGCTGTTATCCGTGCCAGTAGTCGGCGTCGTGGGTGAACCGCCTGAACACGCGCCAAGTAGCACGACCAGGGGGAGTGCCGCCGAAACCGGTAGCAACGTCCGCCACGCGCGAAGGTGTGAAATCTGTCTCATGATCCAGCGAGTTCGCCCGCAGGCTCCGGTTTGGTTTCGCGCGCGCGGTGCAATCGAGTCGACAGACGCGTGCTCGCGTCGTTGCGGAACTCGTCCAGCAACGTTGCATCTCGCGGGTGATATTCGTGACAGCTCACGCATCGCACGGTGACTCGCTCGGCCGCAGCCTTATCGCCATGACACTCGGTGCATTTCGTAATGCCGGGCACCATCAGATCACTGGCATCCTCGGATTTTTTGGCTGCATGGCAGGACAGACAGGCGTCGTCGCCCGTCAACTTGCCTTGAATCCGGTGACTGCGATGATCGAAGCGGTTGGCCGGAAAATAGTCGCGAGCGAAGCGGATCGGGATGACCTGGAAGCGATCGAACACGTTCGCCGCCTTGGTATCGATCACGGCGTGACAGCCGATACAACCGCGACGCGTGAACTGACTTTCGATTTCCTTGCGCGCGCTGCGCATGGCGCAGTCGAACGGCACGCCGGTGCATTTCTCCTCTCCCTCCTCCTCGCGTCCCGGCAACCGACGGCGATCGCGAGTCACGCGAGCAGCGTCCGGATCGGAGAACTTGCGAGTGAAGTAGTCCTGCAGCGTGAGCACGACTTCGCGCGGCTTGCCATGAGGCAACTGTCGATCCGGCGCACCGGGGTCGAACGTCAGCTCGTGGCATGACGAGCACTGCTTTTCCATCGAGATCGGCGCGAAGTGCTCGCCGTCGGGCTCGAGTCGGTGACAGTCGGCGCAATTCATAGCCTTGCTGTCGCCGCGACGGAGCACCCGATTCGGATCCAAATGCTGCTGATGGGAGAACTTCAGGTTCGACTGTTCCTTGGCCTGCTCCAACTCGGCGACCAGCGTCTTCCATTCATACGTGAAGCCCGAGCCCGCCGGCACGGCCGTCGACACGAGCAAGTGGGGCTTGAATTCCGGATGCCGCTGCAACCCGAAGCCCAGCACGCGATCCAGCTTGATCTGTCCGAAGCCCTGCCCGGGATCGCGATGACAATCGACGCACATGCCATCGCCGCTGTTGACCAGGAACGTCTGCGGCTCGTTGTGCTCGCGATGACAGGTCGCACAGCGCGGCGTCGGCCCCAGCTCCGTGAGCGCCAGGCGCGCGGGCATGATGTGATCATGCGTCGTCCGGTGGCATTCGGTGCACGCCGCATCCTGCACGCGCTGGAACAACTTCTGGTGACAGGTCTCGCAGCGATCGCCGATCGACTGCTGATGCACCTGATGCAATGGCCCGCTATTCCAAAACTTGTCGCCTGGAATCCACGACGGCGTTGCGGTGCCTGCGTGATGCAGCTTCATGACGAGCAGCGGCAGCAGCAGACCGAACACCATCACCAGCACCACGCCGGCCCAGGCAATGGTGCGCTTGCCCAGAAAGGTCTGTGACAAATCGGTGCGGAATGCGCTCTCGAACGCGCTGGCGTCGATGCGATCGTTGGGCTGCAGCTCGATGGCCGCATTGAAGCCCGGCGGAGGTTGCGCAATGCGCAGGCGATGGCCGGCCAGCTCGATCACGTCACCCACGTTGAGCTTGGCGGTTGCGCGCTTCTTGCCATTCAAGCGCACGACTTCGCCGCGCCGGCACTCCAGCATCAGCTGCAAGCCGGCCAGCACGATCATCGCATGCTCGGGCGCGATGCCCCGACCCAACAACTGAATGTTGCGATCGGCGGCACTGCCGATGGTCAGCGCTTTGCCGGTGATCTCGGTATCGTAGTACTCGGCGATACCGTCTGGCCCCTCCCGTAGCTCGCGTAATAATGCATCCATGCGCGCGGCTACCAGTAGAAGAAGGTCACGATGATGTGCAACACCAACGCCACGAGCAGCGCGATGGTGACCGGCACATGGAAGTACAGCCAGATCTTCAACCAGCCGTACAAGCGGATGTCACGACGGATTCGTCGCAACACGGCTTGCCGCCGGCACAGCAAGACAATGAGCTGTTGCAGGTTGGCAGCTTCGGCGCCTTTGGCGGCGCGCGGCAAGCGGGCGCCGACGAAATCGATGACCTGCTGTTGGTCCGTGTTGCGGACCGGCTTGCCCTCGCCGCGAACGAAATACGAGCCGTCGCGGCTGAACAGCTGCGAATAAATGCCGCCGCCCAGCGTCGTGCGCTCGATGCTGCTGTCCACGGCAATGGCGATGTCCGGCGCACAACGGCTCGCGACCGAGCGAGCGTTGCGATCCAGCTCGAACAATTCGGCAAACAACTCCGCGCGTGCCCCACCCTCGCGGTTTTTGGAAATGAGCTGGGGGTAGCTCATGTACGTGTACAAGCCGAAGAAGCCACTCAGAATCACCACACACATGAGCACATACGCAAGCGTGTGCAGATTCCAGCCAACCTGGATGCCGGAATGGAGTGTGGCGATGACGATGAGCGCCGACCCGAGGTACACGTGAGCCGAAGTCCAGCCTTGTACCGTGCCGCTCGTCGAGCTGTAACGGCGCTTGCGGACCCCGAGCATCGTCAGCCAGACGATCAACAGCGCGCCGACGGTACCGAGCACATAGCCCTGCCAGGTGCCGCCGTTGGGTGGCTGCGAGTCGCCCTGGGTGACGTACAGCACACACGAAGCTACGATCAGCCCCAGCGACCACCACAGGTAGCGGGCTCCGCGATACGAGAGCAGATTGCGGTGAATCACCGCTTACGCTCCTCGACCAGATCGATGAACTGCTCCGGCCCGATGCGGATGGCAGCACCGGTCGGGCAAGCCCGCACACAGGCGGGTCCGCCTTTGAGGCCGACGCAGGCATCGCACTTGGTCGCCTTCTTGCCCTTGTCCTTGGCCTTGGTGGAAGGTTTGTAGTCGGGCTCTTCGCCCGGCCCGCTGCCGATGGCGAACAGCATCCACGACACGAGGCCCGGCTTCTTCGGCGCGTCGTACACCATACGAATCACGCCGTACGGACAATTCGCCTCACAGTTGCCGCAGCCGATGCAGGTCTCGTTGATGTAAACCTCGCCGCTCTCCGAGCGACGCAACGCATTCGGCGGGCAATCCTTCATGCAATGAGGCTGCTCGCAGTGCCGGCACGAGATCGGAATATGGATGTTGGCGAAGGTCGCACCGGCTTCGCGATCCAGACGTGAGATGCCCTGGTGGGTTTCGGCGCAGGCCTTTTCGCAGTTATCGCAACCGACACACAGCGCTTCGTCGATGACCAGGACGTTGGTCGCCTCGCCCAGGCCCTCGTCCATGAGGAAGTTCATCAATGTGCCCGCTTCCGGCCGCACCTGCATGCGTGCGTTGTCGACGACACGCCGACTCACATTCTTCTGTAAAGGATCCAGGCGTGCATCCTCTCGACGAGTGAGCTCCAGGAACTCCTTGCGCTTGATCTCGATGAGCTCGGCGGCGACGTTCGCGCTCGCAGTCTCACGACGCATCGGATCGCCCATCAACGCCATCTCGCCGATGAGCTGGCCGGAGCGCACCTGCGACACCAGCTTGTCCTCACCGCCCTGACGACGTAACAAAGTGATGGCGCCCGAGCGTAAGACGAACAGCGAATCGCCCACCTCACCTTCGCTGAACAGGACTTCGCCGGCTTTGAGCTTGCGCAATGTCACGCGCGTGGCGATGTTGCGAAGCTCTCTGAGCGTCGCGTACGGCGCGAAGTGCCGCTGCAACTCGCGCACGATGAAAATCCAGTCGATGCCGCTGCGAACTTCCTCGTTGGAGTTCACCAGCTTCACCATGGTTCGGCGCGGTGTTTCCACCAGGATGCAGCCCGCGCCCGCGACGGCTTTCTCCAGGCGCGGCCGGCCCGACAGCAAGCTCATCTCACCGAAGAATTCGCCGCGGCCGAGCCGCGTGCGGATTTTCTGCGGCCCGGGGGCTTCGAGCAGCACCTCGCCGTCGACGATAGTGAAGAACGATGTGCCGAACTCGCCGGGCTCGTAAATCACCTCGCCCTCGCGAATGACACGGGTCATGCGCGGTTGCGGATCTTTCAGCGCCAGCTTCCTCTGCAGCACCGTCATGCGTTTGCGGGCGTCGTCGAATTCGGCGCCGGCCGGGAACGTGACCAGCAGATCGCTCTCGATCACCAGCTCGCGAAACGCCAGCGAGTTCATCTGGCGGAACATGGGAATCAGCGTCTGGAACCGCTCGATGATCTCATCCACCGAGCGCTCGAACGGCAAGCCGAAGAACTGGTACTCGAGCAGCGGATGATCCGCCGGCTTGACATCGTTGCCGTTGATGAACTCGACCACGTCATAGCCCTGGTTCATCGCCTGCTTGATCAGCGGATAGCCGGCCAGCGAGCCGATGATGTAAACGCCCGGCACGTTGCTTTCGTAATGGCGGCTCAGCTCGGGAATGGCGTCGGCGCGCTCGTTGGGAAATTTGATGCCGATGGACTCGACGAATTTGCGGGGCGGAATGGCACCCAGGCGCGCGATGATGCGATGACACTGCACCGTCTTCTCGCCTGCCGGAGTCTGCATCACGACGCTCAGCGGCAGCGCGCCGCCAGTTTGAGTCACGCTCTTGATGCTGGTCTCGTAGTAACAATTCAAACGCCGGCGCGGATCGGTGATGGCCGCGACCACCGCGTTGAGGTTGGCGTCCTTGGCGCGGCTGAATTCCTTGCCGCGATTCAAGATCCAGACGTCGTTCTGCTCGGCCAGCGCCAGCGCGTTTTCGATGGCCGAATCGCCGGCACCGACCACCACGATGGTTTCGTCGCTGAATTCCTTGGGATCGTCGAGCTGATATTGGACGCGCTGCAGATCCTCGCCCGGCGCGCCGAGCTTGCGGGGATTGCCTTCCAGGCCGATGGCGAGCACGACGCGGGCAGCTTGAATGGTCTCGCCACTGGTCAGCTGGATTGCAAATGCGCCCTTGGAGCCGGCGATCCTGCGGACTTCGGCGTTGTGACGAATGTTTACATTGAGCTGCCGCAGACCGTCGCCCCACGCCGACAGAATTTTCTCGCGGCTGCCGGCGCCGAAGCCCAGATCGCTGCGCAGATCCAGGAAGCCGGGCTCGGCCATCACATGCTTACCCTTCTGGTAACGCTGGATGGT
Organism: Steroidobacter cummioxidans; assembly: GCF_003104955.1. NCBI lineage: Bacteria > Pseudomonadati > Pseudomonadota > Gammaproteobacteria > Steroidobacterales > Steroidobacteraceae > Steroidobacter > Steroidobacter cummioxidans. The sequence goes on from NZ_LSRW01000030.1 coordinate 14,720, forward strand.
CTTGGCGTGGGCGCTGAAGCCCTCGAGCAGGATGTAGCTGGGACTCGAGCGCCGCGCCTGTTGGTCACGCGCCGCTGCGCGTGCAGCTGCGCTCAGGCCTGCAGGGCCGGCGCCGATGATTGCGATTTGGTACATGCAGAAACAAATGCGCCCGCACTTGCTCCTCCCTGCGATTGCTTGCGACCCGCTGCCATCCCGTTCACTTATATTTGTTAAATCGCGATGGATGCTACCGACCCGGCCGCGACGCTAGCAAGATGTCCGCTGTGCGCTACGTCACGGAATCCAGGACGTTTGTAGCCGCGAATAGCTCAAGCGCGCTGGGAACAGACTCGTGCGACCGATCTCAATGATTGACTCGGACACGATTCGCCCCGGCGTGCGAACTGGATGCAACACCGCCCGCCGCGGCGGCGGAAACATTCATCCGCGGTACACCCGGCCCATGGTTTGATCGCGGCGGCACGCGCAAGTAAAGGTTTGCGGGCGCCTGACACCGACGTAAACTCAGGAAAGAATCACAAGGGAATCGCCGATGAAGATGCTCGCCACCGTCGTGTTGTCCGCGTTCGCCGCCGTACCGGCATTCGGGCAATCACGGGAGTATCAGGCCCCTCGCCTGCAGGCGCCGGACGCCACCGACCAGATCATCGTGCGCTGGCGCACCGATGCGAAAGCCACGCTCGCGGCCTCGCCCGCCCAGCGTGCCAGCAAGCTGTCGACCAGCTCGGGGCTGACCATCCAGCACAAACGACGCAGCACTGCGAATACCGACGTATACAAGCTCGACCACGCGATGAACAGCGTCGAGCTGCAGGCCGTGCTCGACCAGCTCAACGCCAATCCCGAGGTGGAATTCGCGGTCGCCGACCAGCGCCGCCAGATCCAGCTGCGCCCCTCCGACCCGCTGTTCGAGAATCAGTGGTACTTCGGCAGCACGGAGATCTCCGCCACCCGTACCGATCAGGCCTGGGACATCACCACGGGCAGCGCCAATACGGTGGTCGCGGTGCTCGATACCGGGGTGCGCCCGGACCATCCGGACCTCGCCAACAAACTGCTGCCCGGCTATGACTTTCTCTCCGATGCCCGTATCGGCAACGATGGCGACGGCCGGGACGACGATCCCAGCGATCCGGGCGATTGGGTCGACTCCATGGATCGCGCGACCGCCTTGTTCAGCGGCTGTACGGCGACTGGCAGCTCCTGGCACGGCACGCGCGTTTCGAGCTTGATCGCGGCGGCAAGCAACGAGGGCGTCGGGATGGCCGGCGCCGGCTGGGATACCATGATTCTGCCGGTCCGGGTGCTCGGCAAATGCGGCGGTCCGGATTCCGACATCATCGATGGCATGCGCTGGGCGGCGGGCTTGCCCGTCGACGGCGTGCCAGAGAATCCTCATCCTGCCAATATCATCAACCTGAGTCTGGGCGGCAATGGCGCTTGTAACGCTGCCTATCAAAGCGCGATCAACGAGATCACCGCGCAGGGCACGGTGGTCATCGCCTCCGTGGGCAACGAGGGCATCAATCCCGGCACTCCCGCGAACTGCAGTAACGTCATCGGCGTCGGCGGCATTCGCCAGGCGGGCACCAAGATCGGCTTCAGCAATCTCGGCACAGGCACCGATATTTCAGCCCCGGGCGGCAATTGCGTGAACCTCGGACCGCCGTTCTCCGATGCCGCGCCCTGCGTGTATGCGGTGCAAGTGGCCTTCGATACGGGCCGCACGGTCCCGGAAGGGCCCAGCTACACGGACCGGGTGAGTCGGCCCAACTTCGGCACGAGCTTCTCCGCGCCATTGGTGGCCGGCGCGGCTGCGTTGATGCATGCGAAAAACCCGCAGCTCACACCGAGTCAGTTCCAGACGTTGTTACAAGAGTCGGCAACGCCGTTCCCGACGTCGAGCGCATCGACCACTAGGATCTGCCGCGTGCCGACCACGTTCGTGCAGCCTGAAGAATGTATCTGCACGACCGTCACCTGCGGCGCAGGCATGCTCAACACTTTCGGGGCAGTGCAGGCCGCGCTCAAACCCTTTGGCATCGTGCAGTCGACCGCGACCATCGAGCCGAACGTGGCTGTGAGCATCAGCGGCAGCACGAGCTTTGCGGCGCCCAATCAATCCGTGGCGAGCTATCAGTGGAGTGTCGTCAACGTCACGGGCGCGACGCCGGCGATCGCCGACGCGGCGGCCGAGTCGACGACATTGCAGGTGAATGGCAACAGCCGCTTCACGTTGCGGCTGCGAGTGACGGACGACGCCGGCACGATCGACGACACCGATTTCGCGATGGTCACATCGACGCCGCCCGAGCCGCAAACGCCGCCGCCATCATCGCCGATCGGCCGCAGCAGTGGCGGCGGCGGCAGTTTCGACTGGTGGCTGCTGTTCCTCGGCTTGCTGCCGTTGGCGTTGCCCGGGCCCCGCCGCCGCAAGGTGACGAATGGCTCAGCCGGTCGCAGCCACCGGCGTCGTCGCCGCGAGCACTTCGCGGAGTGATTTTTCGATGATGTCGAGGCCTTCGTTGATGATCGCATCCGAGGCGGTCAGCGGCACCAGCAAGCGAATCACGTTGGCGTAAAGCCCGCACGACAACAGCACCAGGCCGTTGGCAGCCGCCCGCTGCACCAACGCCTTGGTGAGATCGGCATCGGGTGCATGCGCATCGCGATTACGCACCAGCTCCATCGCGACCATCGCGCCCAGTCCGCGCACTTCACCCACGCAGTTGAACTCGCCCTGCAGCTTACGCAGCCGCTGCATCAGTATGTCGCCGACCTGATTGGCACGCGCCGGCAGCTTTTCTTTTTCCATCACGTCGAGCACGGCCAGCGCGGCGGCACAGCTCACGGCTGAGGCTGCATAGGTGCCGCCCAGCCCGCCAACGATGGGTGCGTCCATGATCTGCTGCTTGCCGACCACCGCCGCCAGCGGGAAGCCGCCGGCGAGGCTCTTCGCCATCGTCATCAGATCCGGCTCGATGCCGTAATGCTCGATAGCAAACATCTTGCCGGTGCGGGCGAAGCCCGTCTGGATCTCGTCGGCGATCAGCATGATGCCGTGCTTGTCACACAGAGCGCGCAGCGCCTTGAGAAACTCGACGGGCGCCGCATAGAAACCACCTTCACCGAGCACCGGCTCGATGATGATGGCCGCAACGCGCGACGGCTCGACGTCATATTTGAACAACTGATCGAGCGCGGCGAGACTGTCTTCCGACGTCACGCCGTGGTACGTGACCGGGAACGGCACGTGATACACATCGCCGGGGAACGGACCGAAGCCCACCTTGTATGGCGACACTTTGCCGGTCAACGCCATCGCCATGTAGGTGCGACCATGGAAGCCGCCACCGAATGCGATCACCGCAGAACGGCCGGTGTGAGCGCGGGCGATCTTCACTGCGTTCTCGACGGCTTCGGCGCCGGTGGTGACGAACATGGTCTTCTTCGGCGTCGGGCCCGGCGCCAGCGCGTTGAGCTTTTCCGCCAACTCAACGGCGACGCGATACGGCGTGATCATCACGCACGTATGAGTGAAGCCGGCATCGAGCTGCTGCTGCACGGCCGCCTTCACCTGCGGATGCAGGTGACCGGTGTTCAACACAGCGATGCCGCCCGCAAAGTCGATGTAACGACGCCCATCGGCATCCCACAATTCCGCGTTCTGCCCCTTCTCGATGTAGACGGGCAGCATGGTGGACATGCCTTTGGTGAGCGCAGCGTTGCGCCGGTTGTGCAGGTCTGAGTTGGCTGACATAGCGTGCTCTTGAGAAAAGCTCAACCCTTCGGCGCGAGCGTGGTCGCAGCGAGGTTGCGCAGATAGTCCTGGAACCTGGTGCCGAGGCTTTCGTGCTTCAGGCCGTACTCGACCGTGGCTTGCAGATAACCGAGCTTGCTGCCGCAGTCATAGCGCTTGCCCTCGAACTCGTAAGCGAACACGCTCTCGTCGCCGAGCAGGTCGGCGATCGCATCGGTGAGCTGAATCTCGCCGCCGGCGCCGCGCCCCGTATTCTCCAGCTTTGCAAAGATCGTCGGCGACAACAGATAACGACCGACCACCGCGAGCGTCGACGGTGCATTGGACGGACGCGGCTTCTCGACGATCTGCTTCACCTTGCTGATGCGACCTTCGCGCTCGTCGGTCGCGACGATGCCGTACTTGTCGGTCTCGCTGCGCGGTACCGTTTCCACGCCCAGCACGCTGCCGCCACGCTGCGCGTGCACTTCGGCCATCTGACGCAGGCACGGCGTCGGCGCGTCGATCAGGTCGTCGGCGAGATGCACGAAGAACGGCTCATCGCCTACCACCGGCTTCGCACACCACACGGCGTGACCGAGGCCGAGCGGCGACGGCTGACGAATGTATATACAGCTGGCCCATGACGGCACGATGTCTTTGAGCGCTTTGAGCAGCTCGTGTTTGTTCTGTGCTTCCAGTGCTTCCTCCAGCTCGTGATCGGAATCGAAGTGGTCTTCGATGGCGCGCTTGGAGCTGCCTGTAATGAATACAAGCTTGCGCGCGCCCGCGGCGAGCGCCTCCTCGGCGGCGTATTGGATCAGCGGCTTGTCGACGATTGGCAACATCTCTTTGGGACTGGCCTTGGTGGCCGGCAAGAAGCGCGTGCCGCGCCCTGCCACTGGAAACACTGCCGTTCTGATCACATTCGTCTCTTTCGCCACTGCACATCTCCGCGTTGGGTGCTTAAGGGTGCGACGCCGATGATATCGCAAGCGGCTGGTGCTTGAGGGGTGACAAAAGGCCCGGTCAGTGGTGACCGGGCACAGTTCACACCAAACGCCTGCTCAACCGCCTTTGCGGGCGCCGGTTGTCGCCGAATCCATACGGATATTGACGCGGTTTCGTTCCAGCGTTTTGGCACCGATGCCCTTGACCTTGCGCAACTCATCGGCGCTCTTGAAGGCGCCGTTCTTTTCGCGGTACGCGACGATGTCCTGCGCCTTGGCGAGCCCGATGCCTTGCAACTCCCTGGCGATGGTGGCGGCGTCGGCGGTGTTGATGTCCACCGGCCCGGCCCAGACGGCCGCCGGCAACAAGCTGCAGATCAGCACCTGTACCGCGCGCCGCACGGCCAGAGCCTGCGCGCTTACCGAACGATGTATCGACATGATTCACTCCTTGAATGTATTCAATTTTCCGTAGCGAGACGGATGCGATGGCATCCGACGGCGGAGATTGTCGACACGATGGGTCGGCGCCGGGCGACCAATATCTGGGCAAAAGCCCACGCAATCGGCTGATCGTGCGCCGACAGCTGTGCTCAGCGGCGATGCATGCCCGGCGTCAGGTCCAGCAACGCCACCGGCGCGAACGCATCCCAGCTGCGACACCCCGGGCATTGCCAGAAATGCGCCGCGCTTGCGAAGCCACAATCGACGCACCGGTAACGTTGTGTGCGGCGGAGAATTCGGCCTAGTGCGGTTGCCAGGGCGGTGCACTGTTCGGCCGTCAAATGCGCAGGATCGCCGGCGGTGGCGCTGACGATTTCGCCCAGCGTTGGATCCTCCCGCAGCAGGTCGGGCAAACACTCGCGGACGAACGACTCCTGTTCCAGCCCAGCAACAATGGCGGCGTACGCGAGCTCGGCGCGTGCGACGGGATCAGGTCGCATCCAAGCTCGAAAACGTCGCTCGATCTCGCCCGCGTCGGTGCCGCGCATCGCACGCATCACCCGCGGCAATGCCAACGTAAGTAGTTTGGGATGCAACTCGACGGCACGCTGACACAGCAAAGCCGCCAGCTCCGGCTGATTCATATCGAGTGCGATGTCGGCGCGAATCAAGGCGCCCCGAGGAAAGTTACGTTGCGCATCGCGCGCAAGATGCAGTTGTTCGCGGGCGCCGGCGAAATCGCCTTTCGCACGCAGCTGTTCGGCCAGCTCGCAGTGATAGTGGGCAATCGCAGTCGGATGCTCCGGAGACGCGACCGCAACGAGCTTGCGATGCACGCCGATCGCCTGCTCCCAATCGCGCTGCTGCTCGTAGATACGTAACAAATATCGCAGCGCCTGCACGTGCTTGCCGCCGCCATCGGCGAGCTGCAGAAACAAACGTTCGGCGCGATCGAACAGGCCGGCGCGAAAGTAATCCTCGCCCAAAGCAAACATCGCGTGCAGTCGATGCTCATCGCTGAGCGACGGCCGCGCCATGATGTTCTCGTGCACACGAATGGCACGCTCCACTTCACCGCGGCGGCGATAAAGATTGCCCAGCGCAAAGTGAGTCTCGACCGTATCGTTGTCGACATCGACCATGCGCAGGAACACCTCCAGCGCCTTGTCCGGCTCCTCATCCAGCAGGAAGCCCAGACCGCGGAAGTATTCTTCGGAGAGTTTGTTCGGTTCGGGGGTAGACGCCGCGCCGGCGCCAGAACGGTAGCGGCCAAATAGCCAGCCGGCCGCCGCAGCGACGAACAGCGCAGCGATCAGCAATAGAGACGGTGGGTCAGCCGGCATTTTCCCCGGTGGCTGCCATGCGGGCGCGCTGCTCGGCCAGGCGCAAGGCGCGTCGCAACCGGCCACGCTCGTTGAGCAACTCGGCGACCCAATAGACGCGCCAGACCAGCCCCGCCACCAGACCGGCGACGAAAGCCACGACCAGCGCCAGACCGAGCGGCGTCGCAATGCGCAGGAACGCCAGCTCGACGTCGACACGCGCGACGTTCATGGCACTGACGAACAGCGCCACCAACGCGGCCAGGGCTACAGTGAAATAAAAGACGACGCGGGACATGGGTCCCTAGTCTACGTCGAATCGACGAAAATTAGTCCCGGATGGGGCTGCCGGCGCCTTCGTTCACGCGCTCGCGCAGATCCTTGCCGGGCTTGAAATGCGGCACGTACTTGCCGGACAGCGCCACGGTCTCGCCGGTCTTGGGATTGCGACCCTGGCGAGGCGGACGGAAATGCAATGAAAAGCTACCGAAGCCGCGGATCTCGATGCGACCGCCCTGGGCCAGGGCATCGCTCATGATCTCCAGCACCTGCTTCACCGCCAGTTCCACGTCCTTGGCCGGCAAATGCTTTTGCTTGGCTGCAATGAGCTCGATGAGTTCCGATTTGGTCATGCTCGGGCCCGTTGTTGTTCTTCCACAGAACCTGCCGCGACCCACACGGCGGTGGCTTGCGCCACCGCCGTGCCGCTGGTTGTCGCGGGGGACAAATTAATTGTCCTGGCCTCCGATTTGCTCCTTCAGCAGATCGCCCAGGCTGGTGCCAGCCGAGGACTCGTTGGTGCGGTAATTCGACACCACCTCGGCTTCCTCGTGAATCTCCTTCGCCTTGATCGACAGAGCAATCGTGCGGCTCTTGCGATCGACGTTGGTGAAGCGGGCTTCCACTTCCTGGTCGACCTTCAGCACCGTACGTGCATCTTCCACGCGGTCACGCGACAGCTCGGAAGCACGCAGATGGCCATCCACGCCGCCGCCCAGGTCGATGATCGCACCCTTGGCGTCGACCTCGCGCACGCGGCCCTTGACGATGCTGCCCTTCGGATGATCGGCGATCCAGGCCGAGAACGGATCCTTCGCCAGCTGCTTGATGCCCAGCGAAATGCGCTCGCGCTCCGGATCGATGGACAGCACCATGGCTTCCACCTGCTGACCCTTCTGGTAGTTGCGCACCGCCTCTTCGCCCGGGATGTCCCAGGAGATGTCGGACAGGTGCACCAGGCCGTCGATGCCGCCCGACAGACCGATGAAGATACCGAAATCGGTGATCGACTTGATCTGGCCGCTGACCTTGTCGCCGCGGTTGAAGTTGTCGCCGAAGTCCTTCCACGGGTTCGACTGGCACTGCTTGATGCCCAGGGAGATACGACGACGCTCCTCGTCGATGTCCAGCACCATGACTTCCACTTCCTGGCCGATGTGCACGACCTTGGAGGGATTGACGTTCTTGTTAGTCCAGTCCATCTCGGACACGTGCACCAGACCTTCCACGCCCTCTTCGATTTCCACGAAGCAGCCGTAGTCGGCGATGTTGGTGACCTTACCGAACAGACGCGAGCCGGTCGGATAACGACGGGCGATGTTCTGCCACGGATCGTTGCCGAGCTGCTTGATGCCCAGCGACACGCGCTGACGCTCGCGGTCGAACTTCAGGATGCGCACGTCGATCTCGTCGCCGACAGTGACCACTTCCGACGGATGCTTGACGCGCTTCCACGCCATGTCGGTGATGTGCAGCAGGCCGTCGATGCCGCCCAGGTCCACGAACGCACCGTAATCGGTGAGATTCTTGACCGTGCCCTTGACGACCGCGCCTTCCTGCAACTTCTCCAGCAGCTCCGAACGCTCGGCGCTGTATTCCTGCTCGACCACGGCGCGGCGGGAAACCACGACGTTGTTGCGCTTCTGGTCCAGCTTGATGACTTTGAATTCGAGGGTCTTGCCTTCGAGGTACGAGGGATCGCGCACCGGACGCACATCGACCAGCGAGCCCGGCAAGAAGGCGCGGACGAAGTCGATCTCGACGGTGAAGCCGCCCTTGACGCGGCCATTGATGATGCCCTTCACGATCTCCTGCTTCTCGAACGCCTGCTCCAGACGCGACCAGGTACGGGCACGCTTGGCCTTCTCGCGCGACAAGCGCGTCTCGCCATTGCCGTCCTCGACGCTGTCGAGCGCGACTTCGACGTCGTCGCCGACGCTGACTTCGATCTCACCGCGGTCGTTCTTGAATTGCTCGACCGGGATCACCGCCTCGCTCTTCAGGCCGGCGTTGACGAGCACCACATCGGGCCCGACTTCCACCACTCGGCCAGTGAGGATGGCGCCTGGCTTGATCCGTTGGGACGCCAGACTTTCTTCGAACAGTTGCGCAAAACTTTCGGTCATGAGTATTTCCAGGGCCACGTCGGGCCCGCGTGTTTGTCCTGTCGGCATCCGCTCCGATCAGGGGTTATTGCATCAAGCCACGCATCCGGCGCGGCACCAAGAAATCGAATCGCTGAGAATCAACCGCGCCCGAAGCGCGCAGCGGCCAGCTCCAGTACTCTGGCCAGGACGGCGTCAATCGTCATCGAGGTGGAGTCCACGATCAGCGCATCATCCGCAGGCTTTAGCGGGGCGATCGGGCGGCTTGCGTCGCGTCGGTCACGCTCGGCGATGTCCAGCGAAAGGGCGGCGAGGTTAGCATCGAGCCCCTTGTCTTTCAACTGGTTATACCGCCGGCGGGCCCGCTCTTCGGCGCTCGCGGTGAGGTATATCTTGAGGCCGGCGGATGGAAAAACCACGGTCCCCATGTCACGGCCGTCGGCAACCAGGCCGGGAGCCTGTGCAAATGCACGCTGACGCTCTAATAGGGCCGTGCGGACGCCCGGCATGGCCCCCACTCGGGAAGCGCCCTCGCCGGTCTGCTCGGTCCGGATGGCCCTGCTGACCTCCTCGCCCGCCAGCCAGATCTGCTCGCCCCCGTCCGGGGCCAGGCCGAATCTGACATCCAGCTGCTCGGCGAGCCGTTCATGCGCGATTTGGTCGTCCAGCGCGACGTTTTTGCGCAGCCCGGCCAGGGCGACCAGGCGGTACAGCGCCCCACTATCGAGCAGGTGCCAGCCGAGCTGGTCGGCGACCCGCCGCGCGATCGTGCCCTTGCCCGAACCGCTCGGCCCGTCGATGGTGAGAATCGGAATGCTGTCAGTCATGCACGGAGACGTTCAGCCCTGCGGTCCCCGCCGTGCCCGGGAAATCCGGGAACGAGGTGGCCACGTTTGCTACATCCAGAATCTTGATCGGCGCAGCAGCGCGCAGACTCGCGACCGAGAATGACATCGCGATCCGGTGATCGCCATGGCTATCGACCGTGCCGCCGGAGAACACCTTACCCTCCGGGCGGCCCTGAATACGGATGCCATCCGACAGCACTTCGCAGGTCACCCCCATGGCTTGCAACCCTTCCGCCATGACAGCAATGCGATCGCTCTCCTTCACCCGCAACTCTTCCGCGCCGGTGACGATGGTCTCGCCCTGCGCGCAGGCAGCGGCGATAAACAGCACGGGGAATTCATCGATGGCCAGCGGCACCAGATGTTCGGGTACATGGATGCCCTTCAGCTGCGCCGGACGCACTTCGATGTCTGCGACGGGCTCGGCACCGGCGGAACGATGATTCACTACGCGCAGATCCGCACCCATCAGCGCCAGGATATCCAGCAGGCCGGTACGCGTCGGGTTGATACCGACCCCGGTGATGGTCAGCACCGCGTCCTGCTTGGGATTGATCGACCCTGCGACCATGAAGAAGGCGGCGGAAGAGAAATCTCCCGGTACCTCGAGCGTGCATGCTTTCAGTTGCGTCGGCGGTGTCAGCGACGCCTCACCGTGCGCGGCATCGACCTGGCAGCCGAAGCTCAGCAACATGCGCTCGGTATGATCGCGTGTGATCGCAGGCTCGATGACTGTCGTCGGCGTGTTTGCATATAAACCGGCGAGCAGCACGGCAGATTTCACCTGCGCGCTCGCGACCGGCAGCTCATAACGAATGCCCTTCAATGCCGGGCCGCCCTTGATCTTCACCGGTGGCTTGCCGCCCAGCGTTTCGATCTGTGCGCCCATCTCGCGCAACGGCTTCGCGGCGCGCTCCATCGGACGTTTCATCAGCGACGAATCGCCGATCAGCTCGCTGTCAAAAGACTGGCCGGACAGCAGACCGGTCATCAACCGCATGGCCGTGCCCGAGTTGCCCATGTCGAGTGCGTGATTCGCCGGCTTCAGGCCGCGCATGCCGACGCCATGGACGCGTACCGACTGCGGGCCGGTCTGCTCGATACGTACGCCGAGCGCGCGCATCGCCTTCATGGTCGACAGACAATCTTCGCTTTCCAGGAAGCCACTCACCTCGGTCACGCCGTCGGCGATGCTGCCGAGCATGAGCGAACGATGTGAAACGGACTTATCGCCGGGCACGCGGAGCGCGCCGGAAACGCCAGAAACAGGCTCGACTATGTAATGCGACATTTGTTTAGGGGGCAGCTAAAAGGGGACAGATCTATTTTCCTTCAGGGCGGAAAAATAAATCTGTCCCCATTTCCGGGGTCGGGGCTCGCAGCATACCCTTATTCGGGGGTTACAGCACCGCGGCCGGGTACGAGCCCAGCACGCGAAACAGGGTGGACGCTTCTCTCAGCTCGTCCAGCGCCGTGGCCAGCGGCGGCTGCTCGGCATGGCCGACCACATCGATGAAGAACACATAATCCCATTTGCGCTTGCGCGACGGCCGGGACTCGATGCGGGTCATGGTGATGTTGTTGGCGGCCAGCGGGCCCAGCAACCGATGCAGCGCGCCCGGCGACTGCGTATCGCCGGCGGAGACCAGCAATGTCGTTTTGTCCTGACCGCTGGCGCTGAACAGCTTGCGACCGATGACCAGGAAGCGCGTGGTGTTATCGGCCGTGTCCTCGATTTCCGGCACGATCACGCCGAGGTTATAAACTTCCGCGGCCGCCTCGCCCGCAATCGCAGCCGTGCCATCCTCATCGCGTGCGCGCCGCGCTGCCTCGGCATTGCTGCTGACGGGAATACGCTCGATGTTTGGCAGATGCTCGTCCAACCATTGGCGACACTGCGCCAACGACTGCGGATGCGAGCAAACACGCAGGATCTTCTGCAGGCCCTTCATCCGGCCCATCAGATGCTGTCGGATGCGCAGCTCTATCTCACCGCAAATCTTGAGCGGCGAGTTCAGAAACATATCCAGCGTGTGATTGACCGTGCCCTCGGTGGAGTTCTCGATGGGCACGACGCCGAAGTCGGCATGTCCGGCCTGCACTTCCTCGAACACTTCGCTGATCGCCGGCAACGGCAGCGCGCGCACCGAATGACCGAAATGTTTCAGCACGGCCTGCTGTGAGAAAGTGCCTTCCGGCCCGAGGAACGCGATCTTCAGCGGCTCCTGCTGAGCCAGACAAGCAGACATGATCTCGCGGAACAGCCGCACTATCTCTTCGTTCCGCAGCGGCCCTTTATTGCGCTCGATAGCGGTGCGTAACACCTGCGCTTCACGCTCCGGCTTGTAAAAGTCCGCCGTGCTCAGCCCCTCGCCCCGCTTGGACTCGCCCACGCGTTGCGCAAAGCGGGCGCGCTCATTCAACAGCTGGTGAATGCGCTGATCGATATCATCGATCTGTTGGCGAATCGAGCTCAGCTCGGGCGACGCCGACGTCGGAGCTTTTTTGCCGGCCGCTTTTTTAGCGGCAGCCTTGCCCGGGCTGGCCTTGGAGGTGCGCTTCATTTGTCTGGAAGTGACTGCTGACTAATGACTGGTGACTATCGTCATCTGTCATTCTGCCAGCCTGGACCGTCACAACGCACGCACGTTCAATACACCCTCGATCTTGCGCAGCTGGTCCAGCACCCCGGCCGGCACCTGACCATCCACGTCCATCAATGTATAGGCCAGCTCGCCGCGCGATTTGTTGAGCAGGTCGGCGATGTTGAGCCGGGCGTTGGCCAGCGCGGTGGAGATCTGGCCAACCATGTTGGGCACATTCTCGTTGGCGATCGACAGTCGGGTCGAATTCGCGGTCCGGGGCAGGACCGCTTCGGGAAAGTTGACCGAATTGCGGACATTGCCGTTCTCGAGGAAGTCCTTGAGCGTATCCGCCACCATGATGGCGCAGTTTTCCTCGGCTTCGCCGGTCGACGCGCCCAGATGCGGCAGCGCCACGATCTTCGGATGATGCTTGACCGCATTGGTCGGGAAATCACAGATGTAAGCGCCCAGCTTGCCGCTGTCGAGCGCCTCCAGAATCGACTTTTCATCGACGATGCCCGCTCGCGAAAAGTTGAGCACGACACCATTGTCCTTCAGCAGCCGGATACGCGCGGCGTTCACGAAGCCGCGGGTCGCTTCCACCAGCGGAACGTGCACCGTCACCATGTCGCAACGTGAGAACAGATCATCCAGCGACAACGCCTGCTGTACGCCAGATGACAATTGCCAGGCACGCTGCACGGTAATCTGAGGATCGAAACCCAGCACTCGCATGCCGAGCAGATGCGCCGCGTTCGCCACTTCAACGCCAACCGCGCCGAGGCCGATCACACCGAGCGTGCGACTCGGCAGCTCGTAGCCAACAAACTTTTTCTTGCCCTGCTCGACCGCGACATCCAGCTCTGCGTCGCTGCCTTTGAGATTGCGAGCGTAGTCCCAGGCCTGACAGATGTTACGAGCCGCAAGGAACAAACCGGCGATGACCAGTTCCTTCACGGCATTCGCGTTCGCGCCAGGCGCGTTGAACACTGGCACGCCACGCGCCGATAGACGCGACACAGGAATATTGTTGGTGCCGGCACCGGCTCGGGCGACTGCGATGACGCTGGAGGGAATGTCGATGGAGTGCATATCCGCCGAGCGCACCAGCACGGCGTGCGGATTGCTCAGCGCGGAGGCGACTTCGTATCGATCGCGCGGCAGCCGTTCCAGTCCGCGAACGGAAATATTGTTGAGCGAGAGCACTCTGAACATAGACGCAACGATCCTCTGGAACGCCGAACATCATCAGAGCCAAATCGAAGCTGCCGCCTCAGCAGCGGCAGCTTTCAATCACAATCAAGCGTGCTTGCGCTCGAACTCCTTCATGAAGTTCACGAGCGCTTCCACGCCAGCCAGCGGCATGGCGTTGTAAATGCTGGCGCGCATGCCACCGACCGAGCGATGGCCTTCCAACGTCACCAGTCCGGCGTCTTTCGCTTCGGCGATGAAAGTCTTGTCCAGCTCCGGCCGTGCCAGCGTGAATGGAATGTTCATCCACGAGCGCGCATCGTGCGCCACTGGATTCTTATAGAACGAGGAGGTATCGATGGCCGCGTACAGCAGCTCCGCCTTGCGACGATTGATCTCGCCCATGGCCTGCAGACCGCCCTGCCGCTTCAGCCACTGGAACACCAGCCCCGCCAGATACCAGGCGAAGGTCGGCGGCGTGTTCAGCATCGAGCCTTCCTTCGCCATGGCGCCGTAATCCATGAACGCCGGCGTGCCCGGACGCGCGTGACCGAGCAGGTCTTCTCGCACAATGACCAACGTGAGGCCCGCGGGACCGATGTTCTTCTGGGCGCCGCCATAGATCAGGCCGAACCTGGCAACATCGATGGGCCGCGACAATATGGTCGAGGACATGTCGGCGACCAGGGGCGTGCCGCTCTTCAGCTCCGGCACGAAATGAAATTCCACGCCACCGATGGTCTCGTTCGGCGTGTAGTGCAGGTAGGCGGCGTTCTCGCTCACCTTCCAGTTCGACAGCAGCGGAATCGAGGTGTACGGCTCGCCGGCATCGGCGACGACATTCACCTTGGCATACTGCTTGGCCTCGCCGATCGCCTTCTTCGACCAGGCGCCGGTGTTCACGTAATCGACGGTGTCGCCCGGCTTGCTGAGATTCATCGGCACGCCGGCGAACTGACCCATGGCGCCGCCCTGCAGGAACAGCACCTTGTAGTTCTTCGGCACCGACAGCAGCTCGCGCAGATCGGCTTCCGCCTGCTCTGCGATGGAAATGAATGCCTTGCCACGATGGCTCATTTCCATGACCGACATGCCGGTGCCATGCCAGTCGAGCAATTCCTCGCGCGCCTGCTCGAGTACTTCCTGTGGCAATACCGCCGGACCGGGACTGAAGTTATAGACGCGCATAAGACCCGAAGTGACTAATGATTACTGACTAATGACTGGTCAGACAGGATCCGGGGCGGCACCGCCGCCATCATCGCCCTCGCCGCCTTCGCCGCCTTCGCCACCCTCAGCGCCCGCTTCGCCAGCGCCGCCTTCGGTGACGATGCGTTCCAGGCCGACCAGGCGATCGCCTTCATCGACACGAATCAGGCGCACACCCTGGGTGTTGCGGCCCTGGACCGAAATCTCGTTGACCTGCGTGCGCACCAGCGTGCCGCCGGAGCTGATCAGCATGATCTCGTCTTCCGGCTTGACCAGCAGCGCGCCGACCATCCGACCATTTCGCTCGCTGATTTGCAATGCGATCACGCCCTGGCCGCCGCGACCATGGCTGGGGAAGTCCTCGATCGCCGTGCGCTTGCCGTAGCCGTTTTCGGACGCGGTGAGCACCATGCCCTGCTCATCGACGATGATCAGGGAAATGACTTCCTCGCCTTCCGGCAGGCGAATGCCGCGCACGCCGGCGGCCGTGCGCCCCATCGGACGCACGTCGTTTTCACCGAAGCGGATGGCCTTGCCGCCGCTCGAGCACAGAATGATCTGCTTGGTGCCGTCGGTGATATCGACGCCGACCAGACGATCGCCCTGCTCCAGCTCGATGGCGATGATGCCGGCCTGACGCGGGCGCGAGAACGCTTCCAGCGACGTCTTCTTCACCGTGCCGGCCGCGGTCACCATGAACACGAACTTGTTGGTCTCGAATTCGTGGATGGGCAGCACTGCGTTGATGCGCTCGCCTTCCTGCAGCGGCAACAGATTCACAATGGGCTTGCCGCGCGAGCCACGGCTCGCCTGCGGCAGCTGATACACCTTCAGCCAATACATCTTGCCGGTGCTGGAGAAGCACAGCAGCGTGTCGTGAGTATTGGCGACGAACAGCTTGTCGACGAAGTCTTCGTCCTTCATCGCGGTGGCGGACTTGCCGCGACCGCCACGACGCTGCGCTTGATAGTCGGTCACGGGCTGCGACTTGGCATAACCCCCGTGCGACAGCGTCACCACCACGTCCTGCTGCTCGATCAGGTCTTCGATGGTGAGATCGGAATGATCGAAATTGATCTGCGTGCGACGCGGATCGGCGTACTTCGCCTTGACCTCTTCGAGCTCGGCGCGAATCACCTGCAGCAAGCGCTCCGGGCGCGCCAGGATGTCGCTCAGATCGGCGATCTGGGCCAGCAGCTCCTGGAACTCGGCGATGATCTTGTCCTGCTCCAGCCCGGTGAGGCGGTTCAGGCGCATGTCCAGAATGGCCTGGGCCTGCACGTCCGACAGACGATAGCCGCCTTCGACCAGACCGAATTCCAGCGACAGGCCATCGGGTCGGGAGACGATATCTCCAGCGCGAGCCAACATCGCCGGCACCGCGCCCGACGACCACACCCGTCCCATCAACGCGACTTTCGCCTCGGCCGGCGTCGGCGACGCCTTGATGAGCGCAATCACTTCATCGATGTTGGCCAGCGCAACTGCCTGGCCTTCCAAAATGTGAGCACGCTCGCGCGCCTTGCGCAGGTCGTACACCGTGCGGCGTGTGACCACTTCACGGCGATGACGCACGAACGCTTCGAGCATCTCCTTCAGGTTGAACAGCTTCGGCTGGCCATCCTGCAAGGCGACCATGTTCATGCCGAACACCGTTTCCATCGGGGTGTGCTTGAACAGCTTGTTCAGCACCACGTCCGCGACTTCACCGCGCTTGAGCTCGATGACCACGCGCATGCCGTCCTTGTCGGACTCGTCGCGCAAGCCATCGGAAGCGATGCCCTCGATGACCTTTTCGCGCACCAGCTCGGCGATGCGCTCGAGCAGCCGCGCCTTGTTCACCTGGTACGGCAGCTCGGTGATGATGATGGCCTGGCGGCCCCTTTCGTCTTCTTCGATATCGGTCTTGGCGCGCACGTACACGCGACCGCGACCGGTCAGATAGGCTGAAGCGATTTCAGCGGCGCCATTGATGATGCCGGCGGTCGGGAAGTCCGGGCCCGGGATCAGCTGCATCAAGGTCTGAATGGTGATGTTCGGATCGTCGATGAGCGCGATACACGCGCTGACCACTTCGCCCAGGTTGTGCGGCGGAATGTTGGTGGCCATGCCGACCGCGATGCCGGCGGAGCCGTTGATCAGCAGGTTCGGCACGCGCGTCGGCAGCACGACCGGCTCTTTTTCCTTGCCGTCGTAGTTGTCGACGAAATCGACGGTCTCGCGGTCGATGTCGGCGAGCAGCTCGCTCGCCAGCTGCGTCATGCGGCACTCGGTGTAGCGGTAAGCCGCGGGCGGATCGCCGTCCACCGAGCCGAAGTTACCCTGGCCATCGACCAGCTGGTAGCGCATCGAGAAGTTCTGCGCCATGCGCACCAGCGCGTCGTAAGCCGACGAGTCGCCGTGCGGGTGATATTTACCGAGCACGTCACCGACCACGCGCGCGCACTTCACATACGGGCGGGAGGAGACGTTATTGCTCTCATGCATCGCGAACAGGATGCGGCGATGGACCGGCTTCAAGCCGTCGCGCACGTCGGGCAGAGCGCGCCCGACGATGACGCTCATCGCATAGTCGAGATACGACTGACGCATCTCGTCTTCTAGGTTGACGTGCAGAATTTCGCGAGCGATTTCGGCCATG
Organism: Steroidobacter cummioxidans; assembly: GCF_003104955.1. Classification (NCBI taxonomy): domain Bacteria; kingdom Pseudomonadati; phylum Pseudomonadota; class Gammaproteobacteria; order Steroidobacterales; family Steroidobacteraceae; genus Steroidobacter; species Steroidobacter cummioxidans. The sequence goes on from NZ_LSRW01000030.1 coordinate 32,036, forward strand.
CGGAGTTCTTCGAAGGAAGTGCCGAATCTTATCACATTGCGGGTCTAGAACAGGGCGTCCAGTTATACTTCGACGCCCATGGAACCTATCGACACACTGCTCTCGGCCCGCTGGATCATTCCGATCGAACCGGCGGGCGTGGTGCTGGAAGCGCATTCGCTGGCGATCCACCAGGGACGCATCCTCGCCGTGTTGCCCACGGCCGAGGCGAAACAGCGTTTTTCCGCGCAGGAAGAGCTCGATCGCCCCGCGCACGTACTGCTGCCGGGGCTGGTGAATGCGCACACTCATGCGGCCAGCAGCCTGTTGCACGGAGCAGTGAGCAGCGCCTCGTTCGAGCACTGGGCCCACAGCATCCGGCAGCTTCAGCAGCGCTGGGTCGATGCTGAATACGTGCGCGACGGCACCGCGCTGGCGATCGCCGCCGCACTGTCGAGCGGCACGACATGTTTTTTTGCCGACCAGCACCTTTTTTTCCCGAAGTGGTCGCGCAGACCGCCGCCGAAGCGCGCATGCGCGTCTGCGTCGGCCTTCCCGTACAAGACACGCCCTCGGTGTGGGCCGGCTCGGCCAGCGAGTGCCTGCAAAAAGGCTTCAATCTGCGGGACGAGTATCGCGACGATCCATTGATCACGACCGCGCTCGCCCCGGTCGAGCCCGCCTCGCTCAGCGACGAGACACTGGAACGGGTGCGGACCCTGGTGGATGAGCTGGAAGTGCCGATCTACATGCACGTGAACGAAAGCCGCGGCTGCGCGCCTTCGCTGGAACGGCTGGAAAAGCTCGGGCTGCTGTCGCCGCTGCTGGCCGCCGTGCATATGGTCAAATTGGATTCTGCCGACGTCGAGCGCGTCGCGGCCGCCGGTGCGAGCGTCGTGCATTGCCCGCAATCCAACCTCAAGTTGGGCAGCGGCCTGTGTCCGGTGCCGTTGTTCAAAGATCGTTCGGTGAATGTCGCGCTGGGCAGCGGTGGCGTCAGTAACAACGATTTGCTGGCCGAGCTGCGCAGTGCCGCCCTCATCGCCAGCAGCATGTTTCCTGCCGCCTCGCCGGTCGACGCACACGACTGGCTGCAGACTGCGACGCTGAATGGCGCGCGCGCACTCGGTCTGGCTGAATCCATTGGCTCGCTGGTGCCGGGCAAATGGGCCGATGTGTGTTGTATCGACCTCGGTCGCCCCAACACCCAGCCCACCTACGACCCGGCGGCGCAGATCGTGTTTGCCGCGTCGCGCGAGCAAGTCAGCGATGTGTGGGTCGCCGGCCGCATGCTGGTCCGTGATCGCGAGCTGACGCATCTGGACACCGCGGCAGTTCTGAATCGCGCCGAGCTGTGGCGCGTGCGTATCGCGGCGGCCCAGGTCACGGAGTAATCGAGTCATGAATGCAGCAACCTCCAACCACGACCCGGCCGAGATCGCCCGCTTCGATGACATCGCGCAGCGCTGGTGGGATCCGAAGGGCGAATTCCGTCCGCTGCACGTTCTGAATCCGGTCCGGCTCGATTATGTCGACCAGGGCGCGTCGCTGCGAGGCAAGCGCGTGCTGGACGTCGGTTGTGGCGGCGGCATTCTCAGCGAGGCGATGGCGAAGCGCGGTGCTCAAGTCACCGGCATCGATCTCGCGCCTCAAACTATCGAGGTCGCGGAACTGCATGCGCTGGAAAGCCAGGTGACGATTCGCTATCTGCGTGAGTCGGCCGAAACGCACGCGGCTCATTCGCCCGCCGCCTATGACGTCGTCACCTGCATGGAGATGCTCGAACACGTCCCCGAGCCGCAGAGCGTGCTGCGCGCTTTGCACGATCTGGTGAAGCCCGGCGGTGACATCTTCGTCTCGACGCTCAATCGCAATCTGAAGGCTTATCTATTGGCGGTGGTCGGCGCGGAGTACGTCCTGAACATGCTGCCGCGGGGCACGCATAGTTATGAGCGCTTCATCAAGCCGTCGGAAATGAGCCGCTGGGCCCGCGGCGTAGAACTGAGCGTCGTCGATATCGCCGGTCTGGCCTATGACCCGCTGCAACACAGCGCCCGTCGCACCGGCGACGTGAGCGTGAATTACATGATGCACTTGAAAAGAGATTCCTGAGTTGGTCGGTACTTCGGTTGGGTTGATGGTTCTGGCCGCGCTCGTAGTGGGCGGGCTCGTTGGCGCGCTCGTCGCCAGCTTGCGTGCGCGTCAGCGTTCGGAAGCACTGCATGTCGAGCTGGCGGTCTTGAAAGCGCAGGTCAAGGGCGAAGAACAGATCGAGCGCGAGCGCCAGGCCGCACTCGAGCGCTCGATGGAAGGGCTCAAGGCGTCGTTCGACAGCCTCGCGGGCTCGTCGCTGCGCTCGAATAGCGAGCTGTTCCTGCAACTGGCGCGCGAGCACCTCACTCAACATCAACAACACGCCGTCTCGGCGCTCAGCGAACGGGAGAAAGCGATCGAAACCATGCTCGCTCCCATCCGCGAGGCACTGGGCAAGACCGAGCAGCAGATTCTGCGCATCGAAAAAGAGCGCGCCGAGACCTTCGGCAGCTTGAAGACGTCGCTGGAAACCGTCGCGCTCGGCCAGCAGGCGCTGCAAAAAGAAACACGCACACTGGTCAACGCGCTGCGCCGGCCCGAAGTGCGCGGCCAATGGGGCGAGATGACTTTGCGCCGCCTCGCCGAGCTCGCAGGCATGGTCGAGCACTGCGACTTCAAGGAACAAGTGCACGTGCGGGTCGAGGACGGCAACCTGCGCCCCGACATGATCGTCCACATGCCCGATGGCCGGGATCTGATCGTGGACGTGAAGACGCCGCTGGATGCCTATCTCGACGCGGTCGACGCGGCCACCGACGAGCAGCGTGCAATCGCGATGCGTCGTCATGCCAACGCCATCGGCGAGCGCGTCAAACAACTCGGCGCGAAGAGTTACTGGGCACAGTTCGAACGCAGCCCGGATTTTGTCATTCTGTTCATTCCGGGCGATCAGTTCCTGTCGGCCGCGCTGGCCGAGCAGCCCAACCTGCTGGAGGACGCGATTCGCCAGGATGTCATCATCGCGACGCCGTCGAGCTTCGTCGCGTTGCTCAAGGCCGTCGCATATGGGTGGCGACAGATGGCGCTCGCGCAGAACGCCGAGACCATTCGCACGCTCGCCGAAGATCTCTATAAGCGTCTGGCCGTATTCACGACTCACCTCGGCAAGCTGGGTCGCAACCTGGGCAACAGCGTCGACAGCTTCAACGCAGCCGTCGGCTCGCTCGAGCGGCAGGTGCTGCCCGGCGCGCGCAAGTTCACCGAACTGGGCGTGCGTCCCGATCGCGAGATGGACACGCTCGAACCCATCGACAAGCTGGTGCGCGAGCCGGTCGAGAACGGCGAGCGCAAGCTGACAGGCACCAGCGATGCCGGTCAGCAGCCCAACTGAGCAGAGTTCGCCATCCCATGTCGACCCTGGACAACGAACTCGTCAATCGCACTGCCCCGCCGGGCTCGATGCGCTATTTCTCGCTGCTGTACTCGCCGGAGGATCGCCGCGAGATCGTGCAGGCGCTGTATGCGATTGACACGGAAATTCGCGAGTCCGCGAAAAGCGCGAGTCACGATGTCGCGCACACGCGTTTAACCTGGTGGCGCGCGGAAACGGACCGGCTCATCAACGCCAATCCGCAACATCCAGCGACGCGCGTGCTGCTGGATCGGACCTCTGGCGATCGCGCGGTCTTCAACAAACTCCATGAAGTGCTCGCGGGCGCCGACATGGATCTCGCCCGCATGACTTTCTCGAATCAACAAGAGCTGCGTGCGTACTGCTCGCGCAGCGGTGGCGCGATCCAAGAGCTGATCGCGACGCTGCTCGTCGGACCCGGCGCCCTCGATGAAACGACGCGCGCGGCGGCCAACAAACTCGGCGTCGGCATTCGCATGGCAGAGATCGTTCGTGACCTGCGTCAGGATGCGTACGACGGCAATGTTTATTTGCCGATGGACCTGCTCGACAAACACGACCTGCAGACCGAGCACCTGCGGGCACGCGAAGTCGACCCGAAACTCAAGGATGCGCTGCGCTCGTTTCGTGACAGCGCCGTCGCCGAGCTCGACCTGCCGCCCCGTGGCCCGCAAACCGAGCATCTCCGCCCCGTTTACGTACTCGCCGCCCTGCATCGCAGGCTGCTCGATCACATCGCCGCCCGTAACTACGATGTCGCCACCCAGCGCATCGAGCTCGGGCCTCTGCAAAAACCGTGGACCGCGTGGCGTGCCGCGCGCCGTGCCTGATCCACAAACCTGGCAATGAATATGACCGACCCTCGTACTTACCAACCTTCCAAAGACGCGCTCAAAGATCGCGTCATTCTCATCACCGGCGCGAGCGATGGCATCGGCAAAGCCGTGGCGATTGCGGCTGCAGATCATGGCGCGCAGGTCGTGTTGCATGGTCGTAGCGTTCGCAAGCTCGAAGCGGTGTACGACACGATCGTGAACGCCGGCAATCCGCGCCCTTCCATCCTGCCCCTGGATTTCGAGAAGGCCGGCCCGGACGAATACGACAAGCTGGTTGCCGCGCTCGATCAGGAGTTCGGTCGACTCGATGGCCTGCTGCACAACGCATCGATGCTGGGCGAGCGCGCGCCCATCGAACATCACGATGTGGCGAAATGGATGCGCACCATGCACGTCAACGTCAACGCGCCTTTCATCCTCACTCGCAGCTGCCTGCCGCTGCTGAAGAAATCGCCCGATCCGGTGATTTTGTTTACCTCCAGCGGCGTCGTTGCCAATCCGCGCGCGTTCTGGGGCTCGTATCTGGTGTCGAAGTGGGCCAGCGACGGTCTGATGCACCTGCTGGCTCAGGAGCTGGAGAAGCAACCCGCCATGCGCGTGAACAGCATCAATCCGGGCGCGGTGAAAACGAACATGCGCCTGCAGGCCTACCCTGCCGAGGATCGCAGCAAGCTGCGCGAAGCGCACACCATCGTGGCTCCGTACCTTTACTTGCTCGGACCGGACAGCCGCGGCGTGCAGGGCCAGACCATCGACGCCCAATAACTCGCGCGGCGAAAAACTTTGGGCTCCGGTGTCGGAAGTCGCTCGGCTGACGCGTCCTTGCGTCGAACGATACGCTTTCCACCCCTTTGAGGAGCTGAAGATGAGCGCTGCACAGAACGAAACTCCCTACTGCAATCCCGAAGTCAAGGGCGGTCTGGTCGCTTACCTGTGCGTCGATGGCGCCAGCAAGGCGGCCGAGTTTTACAGCAAGGCGTTTGGCGCGCAGGAAGCGTTCCGTTATCCGGTGGATGAGCAGGGCCGCACCATGCACATTCACCTGTACATCAATGGCTCATCGCTGATGCTGAGCGACGGCTATCCCGAGCACGGCCACCCGAGCGAAAAGCCGCAGGGCTTCAACCTGACGCTGCAGGTCAAGGACATCGACCAGTGGTGGCAGCGTGCGGTGGATGCGGGCGCCGAGATCGTGCTCCCGCTGCAGGACATGTTCTGGGGTGCCCGCTACGGGCAGCTCAAAGACCCGTTCGGCGTGATGTGGTCGATGAACCAGCCGAAGTAACGATCTTACTGACGCGGTCAGCGCCGTTTCGGCTTCTTGCGCCGATCCGGCGGTGGCCGGCGGCCCGGACGCTGCGGACGAGCGGCCGCTTCCGGTTTCGGAGGCGGCGTCGGCAATGTCAGCTCGACGCTCGCATACAACTCAGCGACGTCACTTTCCGATAGCTCACGATGCTTGCCGCGGGGCAGATCTCGCGGCAGCTCGAAGTCGCCGAACTTCACTTGAATCACGCGGCTCACTTTCAAGCCACGGCTTTCAAACAATGCCCGCACCGCCGCACGGCGATGCGCGCGATGCGATTCCACGCGGAACCATCGATTCGTGCCCTCGCCGCCTGCGGGCTCGATGTTTTCAAACTCGACGGTCTCGTCGTCGTACTGCACGACGCGAGGAATCGAGTCGACATCGTATTCGGGAAATGGCACGAGCACGCGTGCGACGTAGGCCGCTGGCGTTGTTTCTGCACGGCGACGCAACGCATCGGCCAACCGACCATCGCTCGTCAGTAACAACAAGCCGCTGTCGCCTGCCTGCATGGTGTTCACCACCAGCCAACGCGAGCCGCGCAACGACGGCAGCGATTCCATGACGGACTTGGCCGCAACCTCGCCGCTGTCATCCTCGGCGGTCGGTGTGATCGGCTGGCCTTGCGGCTTGTGATACAGGATGACTTTCGGCGCGGCGAAGACGCGCAGCCGCGAGGTCACATCCTTGCCATCGATGCTGACGCGATCGCCGGGGTTGTAACGATCGCCGGGCTGCGCCGGCTGATTGTTCAACCGGACGCGGCCTTCCAGCATCCACTTCTCGATCTCGCGACGGGAGCCGAGGCCATGCTGGGCCAGAAGTTTGTGCAGACGTTCAGACATGGTGCGGGCACCGCCTTCAATCGGCGGTGCCGATAATTATTGACCTTCGCTCGGCGGCTCGCTGATGCGGGCACCGTCCTGCTCTTCGTCGTCGGACGATGCGACCATCGGCGAGGACGCGCCGGAATCTTCGTCCTCGTCATCGGCGTCGGCCAACAGCTCGGTGTCATCGTTCGAGTCGTCGATGTCGCCGTCGTCGCCGTCGTCGGACTCGCTGTCATCGTCGATATCGCCATCGTCGGCATCGGCTTCGGCGACGGTCTCGCTGTCGTCGTCGGCATCGCTATCGTCGACATCGACTTCAGCGACGGTCTCGCTGTCGGCGTCCGCGTCCGCGTCGGCTTCCGTATCACCTTCGGCTTCGGCGTTGGCTTCAACTTCCGCGCTTGCTTCTGTTTCATCGGCGGCGGTGGCCTCTGCAGCCTCGCCGCTCGCGACAGCTTCTTCCGTCGCCGCGCCTTCTGCGGTGCTCGCCGCAACTTCGCCCTCGGCTGGGGCCTCGCCTTCGGCCGAAGCTTCGGTCGATTCCTGCGGTTGATCGGCAGGCAGCTCGAGCTGCACACCGATGGATTCGATGTCCTTCAGCTCGGCCAGCGTCGGCAGCTGATCCAGGCTCTTCAGCCCGAAATAATCCAGGAAGTCGCGCGTGGTGCCGAGCAGCTCCGGACGGCCCGGGACTTCGCGGTGGCCGACGGTGCGAATCCAACCGCGCTCCTGCAGCGTGCGCATGATGGTCGAGCTGATCGACACGCCGCGGATCTCTTCGATCTCGCTGCGGGTGATGGGCTGGCGATAGGCGATGAGCGCCAATGTTTCCAGAAACGCACGCGAGTACTTCGCCGGGCGCTCCGACCACAGGCGTGACACCACTTCGGCGGCCTTCGGCCGCACCTGAATGCGCCAGCCGCTGGCAACTTCGACCAGCTCGATGCCGCGGTTCTCGTAGTCGGCGATCAGCATGCCGATCGCGGTCGTCAGCAACTCGTCTGTCGGTCGCTCGCGCTCTTCGAAGAGGTCCAGCAGCTGCTGTGTGGTGATCGGCTTACCCGCCGCCAGCAGCGTCGCTTCGATGATGTGCTTGAGATCGTATTCGTTCATCTCGATGGTTCCGCGTCCGAATTGTCGACCGAGCTTCCAGCCTCGGTCACCCTGTCGTCTTCCTCGGACAGATTCGCAGTCTGCTCGGTGGCCGGTTCATCCTGCTCGGCGGCGTCGCCCGCCGGCGCATCCTCGGCCACAACGTTGGTCATTTCATCGGCCGGCACGTCCTCGGCAGCGACTTCGATCGGCTCCTCGGAAGTTGTGTCCGCAGCGACTTCGATCGTCTGCTCGGCCGGTACGTCTTCCGCGGCGACTTCAATCGCCTCGACAGCAGGTCCGGCCTCAGCGACGACCTCGATCGATTCGCTCGCCGGCACATCTTCGGCCACAACTTCTATCGCCTCGAGCGCCGGCGCATCCTCGATCACGACATCCGTCGTCTCTGTCGGCTGCGCATGCTCGGTCACATCGTGCATCGCAGGTAAGTCGGAAGATCCGACGGTCTCATCCGCGATGTCCGCCGTCTCGGCCGCAGCCACAAACTCTTCGACGACTTCAGGTTGCTCGACCGAGGCAACGATTTCCTCAGCGCTCGCCGCGGACTCCGCGTCAGCAACGAATTCGTCGGCGACATCGGGCTCGGTTGTCTGAACCTGAGCGGTCGATTCCGCGGCAGTATCTTCGCTCTCGGCCTGAGTCACGAACTCGTTGGCTTCCGCCGTCTCGAACTCAACAACCGACTCGGCGGATTGAACAACCGCCCGATCTGCAACCTCATGCGCGTCAGCCTGCGAGTCGTTCTTCTCGACCTCCGGCTCGGGCACGACGTGCTCTTCCACCACGTGCTCGGGAACGATGTGTTCCTCGACCTCGTGCTCCTCGACGACGTGCTCTTCGACCGGGTGCGATTCGGACCGATCCGCAGCGGCGATCTGCTCCACCGCGGCGTTCGTCTCGACCGATTCGATCACCTCAACCGACTCGCTCGTCTCGACCGACTCGTTCTCGATGGATTCGATGGTCTCAAGCGACTCGGGCGCTGCCAGCGGATCTACGAACGCACCAGCCTCGTCGACCGGGCCGAGCTCATGCGGTACATCTTCGAGCGTGACTTCCTCGGCAACCAGCGAACTCACGGCGGCTTCATCAACCACCACCGGCAAGCCAGCAGCAACTTCCTCAGCAACGACCTCTGCAGCAGCTGCTTCATCCGTCACAGCGACTTCTGCAACCGTCTCCGCCGCACTCTCAGTGGAAGCAACGGCCTCCGACACGGCAGCTTCAACGAAGCCCGCATCCGCGATCGCGGTGTCCGCTTCGATATTGTCGACCGCAATCGACGACGCAGCGGCTACATCGGCAACAGCTTCCTGAACAGCGACGGCAGCGTCATCGGCCGGCGGCGTCTCATCCTCATCCGGAATGTCGTTCTCACCGACCAACTCAGGCTGCGCGAGCGCGGCTGCGTTTTCGGCGTCTGCACTCTCGGACGCGGCCTGGCCACCCTGAACGACTTTCAGATGCCGCTGCGCGGTGCGCACGTGAATCGGTGCGTAAGCCTCAGCTTGCACGATTTCGATCAAGCCTTCCTTCATCAACTCCAGAATGGCGATGAACGTCACAGTGACGCCCATGCGCCCTTCTTCAGGCTTGAACAGTTGCCGGAATTCGAAGAACGCGACCGTCTGCAACCGCACCAGGATTTCCGACATGCGCTCGCGCTGCGACAGGCGCTCGCGAGAGATGTGGTGATGCGCGAACTTCTCCGCCCGTGACAGCACATCGCGAAATGCATCGAGCATTTCCTTCAGCGTCACGTCCGGCAGCAGCTTGACGACCTTGCGCTCTTCCAGCTCGGCCGACGCGGTGATGTTGTCGCGCTCCAGCCGGTTCAGGCGATCGAGGTCTTCCGCCGCTTTCTTGAAGCGCTCGTACTCTTGCAGACGACGCACCAGCTCGGCACGAGGATCCTCTTCCTCCTGACCCTCTGCTACCGGCGGCCGCGGCAACAGCATGCGCGACTTGATCTCCGCGAGCATCGCGGCCATCAACAGATATTCGCCGGCGAGCTCCAGCTGCATCTCCGCCATCACGTCGATGTACTGCATGTACTGACGCGTGATCTCGGCGATCGGAATGTTCAGGATGTCGAGGTTCTGCTTGCGGATCAGATACAGCAGCAGATCGAGCGGGCCTTCGAACGCGGTCAGGAACACCTGCAACGCATCCGGCGGAATATACAAATCGCGCGGCAGCTGAGTGACCGGCTCGCCTTCGACCACGGCGAACGGCATCTCGCTCTGCTGGGGCGGCAGTTCGGCGCTCAGGTCCTCGGCGTCCAGCTGCGAGCCGGTGTCTTCCACCAGCTTCAGTTCGGGCTTGGCCTTGCTCACCGGTAGTTCATCCCCATCGCCTGGTGCACTTCATCGAGCGTCTGACGCGCAACGTCGCGCGCCTTCTCGTTGCCTTCGGCGATGATGCCTCGGACCAGGTCGCGATTCTCTTCGAAATCCTTGGCGCGTGCCTGCATGGCGCGCAGCTCCCCGACCACCGCATCGATGACGGGCTTCTTGCAATCCAGGCAGCCAATGCCGGCAGTGCGACAGCCCTGCGCGGCCCACGCCTGAGTCTCGGTCGTCGAGTAGATCTTGTGCAGATCGAACACCGGACACTTGTCCGGGTCGCCCGGATCGGTGCGACGCTGCCGCGCCGGGTCGGTCATCATGCCCTTGAGCTTCTTCGCGACCTGATCGGGATCCTCGCGCAAGCCAATGGTATTGCCATAAGACTTGGACATCTTGCGGCCATCCAGACCGGGCACCTTCGGGGTTGCCGTCAGCAGCACTTCGGGCTCGACCAGATAGCTGCGGCCCGTGCCTTCCAGATAGCCGATCAGCCGCTCGCGATCGGCGAGCGTCAGGCGCGCCGTTCCCTCCAGCAGAGAGTGCGCCTTGGCGATCGCTTCAGTGTCGCCCTTCTCTTGATAAAGACGGCGCAACTCGTTGTATCGAGTGCCATTGCGAGCGCCGAGTGCTTTGAGTGCTTTCTCAACTTTGGCCTCGAAGTCGGGCTCGCGGCCGTAGATGTGATTGAAGCGGCGCGCCACTTCGCGAGTGATCTCGACGTGCGAGATCTGGTCTTCGCCGACCGGCACATACGCGGTCTTGTACAGCAGGATGTCCGCGGCCTGCAGCAGCGGATAACCCAGGAAGCCGTACATCGCCAGATCCTTGTCCTTCAACTGCTCCTGCTGATCCTTGTAGGTCGGCACGCGCTCCAGCCAGCTCAGCGGCGTGACCATCGACAGCAGCAGGTGCAGCTCGGAGTGCTCGGGCACGCGCGACTGAATGAAGATGGTCGACGACGCCGGGTTCAGGCCGGCGGCGAGCCAGTCGATCACGACGTTCCAGACGTTGCTCTCGAGCTGCGAAGTGTCCTCGTAACCGGTCGTCAGCGCGTGGATGTCGGCGACGAAGAAATAGCACTCGTACTGGTACTGCAGCTCCACCCAGTTCTTGAGCGCGCCGTGATAGTTACCGAGATGGAGGGCACCCGTCGGTCGCATGCCGGACAGGACGCGTCGGTTGTTAGCGGGAGTCGCACTCAATGCTTGGCCTCGGGCCCTATAAATCAAGGCGTTAGCGGATCTTGTTAATTCGGGAAATCAGCAGCTTGCAAAGCTGGGCGCATTATACGCAGCTTGACAGCCAGTCTTGATAGCCGCCTTGGGCCGGGCTTACTCGAAGGCGCTCACATCGCCCTTGCCGCGGCGGACCACGATGGGCGCCGGACCGGCCAGATCGATGACGCTGCTCGGCTCCAGTCCGCAATTGCCGCTGTCGATCACCGCGTCGACCAGATGAAACAGCCGTTCCTGGATCTCACGGGGATCGGTCATCGGATGCTCGTCGCCCGGCAGCAGCAAGGTCGAGCTCATGATGGGCTCGCCCAGCTCGTCGAGGATGGCGATGGGCACGGGATGATCGGGCACACGCACGCCGATGGTCTTGCGCTTCTCGTTCTGCAAGCGCCTCGGGGTCTCTTTGGTCGCCTGCAGGATGAAGGTGTACGGGCCGGGGGTGAACGCCTTGAGAGTGCGGTACTGCGTGTTGCTGACGCGCGCGTAGGTGGCGATCTCGGACAGATCGCTGCACACCAAGGTGAAGTTGTGGTGACGATCGATGTCGCGGATCCGCCCGATGCGCTCCATCGCCGTCTTGTTACCGAGGTGACAGCCCAGCGCATAGCAGGAATCGGTCGGATAAACGACCACTCCACCCTCACGAATGATGTCGACCGCCTGACGGATCAGGCGGAGCTGCGGGTCCCGCGGGTGAATCTCCAAATAGCGGCTGCTCATCCCGGTATGATAGCGGTCCTGTCAACTTCTCCGGCCCGCTCTCGCATGCAGTTGTTGTTCGACTTCTTTCCGGTCATCGCGTTTTTTCTCACTTACAAGATTACCGGCAACATGTTCGTGGCCACCGGCGTCATCATCGTTGCGGTGATAGCGCAGACGGCCTGGCAGTGGTTCCGCCATCGCAAGATCAGTCAGATGGCGCTGATCTCGGGCGTGTTGGTATTGATTTTCGGCGGTCTGACCCTGGCGATCCACGACAAGCTGTTCATCCAGTGGAAGGTCACGGTGGTGAACTGGCTGCTGGCCGCCGCGTTCCTGGCCAGCCGCTTCTTCGGCGACAAGCTGCTGATCGAGCGCATGATGGGTGAGAACGTGCAGCTGGAGCGCCCGGTGTGGGCCACGCTGAACTGGGCCTGGATCCTGTTTTTCGCGGCGCTCGGCGCCATCAATCTGTACGTCGTGTACAACTTCTCGGAAGAGGTCTGGGTCAACTTCAAGCTGTTCGGCATGCTCGGGCTGACCTTCGTGTTCGCCATCGCGCAAGCGGTGTGGCTGTCCTCGAAGATGCCGGCTGAAGAAGCCTCGACCCAATCGGAGAAGCCGCAATGAGCGCTGTTCCATCCCGGGCCGAGCGCATCGTCGGCGAGCTGCGTACAGCGCTGCACACCGAGCAGGTCGAGCTCATCGACGATAGTCACCTGCATGCCGGCCACGCGGGCGCGCGAGACGGCCGAGGGCACTTCCGAGTCCGCATCGTGTCTGACGACTTCGCGGGCCTGCGCACATTGCAGCGCCACCAGCTGGTCTACCGGTCGCTAGGCGACCTCATGCAAACCGACATCCACGCTTTGAGCATTACCGCACTGACACCGGACGAAGCGCGCTGACGAATACTCGTTCAGTCATCTTCCCTCTTCCTCAAGGACTCCTATGAACCGTCACTTTCTCGTCGGCCTGCTGCTGCCTTTGACGCTGCTGGCCGGCTGCGGCAAGGCTGCCGAAAACACTGCTGCCGCGGGCCCGCCGGTCGCGGTGGTCAACGGCAAGAACATCAGCAAGTCCGAATTCGACCTGTACGTCGACAACGTCCAGCGCCAATCGCAGCGCCAGATCTCCGAAGACGAGAAGTCGCAGCTGCTGGATCAGTTCATCAGCATGCAGCTGGCGGCCGACGCGGCGGCCAAGGCAGGCATCGAGAAGGATCCGAAGGTGCAGGATCAGCTGGCGCTGGCGCGCTTGAACGTGCTGGTGGATTCGGGCCTGCAGCAGTGGCTGGAAAAGAACCCGGTGACGGATGAGGAGCTGCGCCCGGAATACGACGCGCAGGTCGCCCAGATGCCGAAGGAATATCACGCCCGTCACATCCTAGTGGACGACGAGGCCAAGGCTGAAGCCATCATCAAGCAGTTGAAGGCCGGCGGTGACTTCGCCAAAGCGGCTGAAAAGAACTCCAAGGATCCGTCCGGCAAGAACGGCGGCGATCTCGGCTGGTTCACGCTCGACACCATGGTGAAGCCGTTCTCCGATGCAGTCGCGGCACTGCAGCCGGGACAGATGACGGACAAGCCGGTGCAGAGTCAGTTCGGCTGGCACATCATCAAGCTCGAAGAGTCGCGCGTCACTGCGCCGCCGCCGTTCGAGGAAGTGAAGGATCGGGTGAAGGTTTTGGTGCAGCGGAAGAAGCTGCAGGATTACCTCGACGGGCTGCGCAAAGAAGCGAAGGTCGAGAAGAAGATTTAAGCAAGGCGGGCGAGAGCCGAGCCAGACTCGGCTCTCGCAGCTAGCCTTCCAGAAGTTTCAGGAACGCCGCCTCATCGAGAATCTCGACCCCGAGATCCTGCGCTTTGGTCAGCTTCGAGCCGGCCTCCGCGCCCGCGACGACATAGCTGGTCTTCTTCGACACGCTGCCGGTCACCTTGCCGCCCAGGGCAGTGATGCGATCTCCCGCCTGGTCTCGGCTCATGCTCTCCAGCGTGCCGGTTAGTACGAACGTCTTTCCTGTCAGCGGACCTTCGGTCGGTGCGGCGCGAGCTTTCTGAGCCGGCCAGTGCACGCCGAGATCGCGCAGCGCTTGAATCACTTCGCGATTGTGAGGCTGCTGGAAGAACGTGTAGGCGTGCGCGGCCACGACGGGGCCTACGTCCTGCACTTCCTGGATCGCGGCTTCATTCGCGTCCTGCAGCGCCTCGATCGAACCGAAGTGGCTCGCGAGCGCGCCAGCGGTCGCCTCACCCACATCTCGGATGCCGAGCGCATAGAGGAAGCGGGACAGCGTCGTCTTCTTGCTCTTCTCCAGCGCGTCGACCAGATTCTTCGCCGACTTCTCGCCCAGCCGCTCCAGGTTCGCGAACTGCTCGACCGTCAGCTTGTATAGATCCGCCGGACTGTGCACCAGCCCGCCGGTGAGCAACTGATCGACGATCTTCTCGCCCAACCCATCGATATCCATCGCGCGACGGCCAGCGAAATGCAGCAGCGCACCTTTGAGCTGCGCGGCACAGGAGAGGCTACCGGAGCAGCGGGCGACAGCTTCGCCCTCCTCGCGCTCCACGGCTGAGCCGCAGATCGGACATTTTTCGGGCAGCTCGACCGGCCTGGCATTCTTCGGTCGGCGCTCGATCACAACTTTGACGACTTCGGGAATCACATCGCCGGCGCGGCGAATCACCACCGTATCGCCGATGTGCACGTCCTTGCGTTTCACTTCATCCATGTTGTGAAGCGTCGCGTTACTCACCGTCACGCCACCGACGAAGATCGGTTCGAGTCGTGCAACCGGCGTCAGTGCGCCCGTGCGGCCAACTTGAAACTCCACATCACGAACAATGGTGTTCTCTTCGTGCGCCGGAAATTTGTGCGCGATCGCCCAGCGCGGCGCGCGGGCGACGAAGCCGAGCTCGCGTTGTTGCGCGAAGCGATTGACCTTGTAGACCACGCCATCGATTTCATATTTGAGCGAGCTGCGCTGCTCGCCGATCGAGCGGTAGTACTCCAGGCAACCTTCGACGCCCTGGACACGCTTGGCCAGCGGCGAAACCTTCAGACCCCACTCGCGCAGGTGTTCGAGCACCTCGAAGTGCGTTGCCGGCAGTTTCCAATTGCCATGCTCGCCGACGGCATAGAAAAACACATCGAGCGGACGGTTCGCCGCGAGGCGCGGGTCGAGCTGACGGATCGTGCCGGCCGCGGCGTTGCGCGGATTCACGAACACTTTCTCGCCCTTCTCCAACGCGCGCTGATTCATTGCTTTGAAACCGGCAAGCGTCATGAACACTTCGCCGCGCACGTCGATCACATCGGGTGCTTTGCCGCGCAGCTGCGTTGGCACGGCTTTGATCGTGCGAACGTTGTGAGTAACGTCCTCGCCCTTCATGCCATCGCCGCGCGTTGCGGCGCGCACGAGCTTGCCGTTCTCGTAACGAAAGCTCATCGCAAGCCCATCGAGCTTCGGCTCGGCGACGTACTCGATGACCTTGTCGGTCTCGAGGCGCTCGCGCACGCGCCGGTCGAAATTGATCAGGTCTTCATCCGTGAACGCGTTGTCCAGCGACAGCATGGGCGTGGTGTGCACGGCTTCCTGCAGCTCGCTGACCGGCGTGGCGCCGACGCGCTGGGTCGGAGAATCCGGTGTGATGAGATCGGGATTCTCGGCCTCGATCTGTTTCAGCTGGTTCAGCAGGCGGTCGTACTCGGCGTCGGAGACTTCCGGATCGTCGAGCACGTGATAGCGATAGTTGTGATGTTCCAGCTGGCGGCGCAGATCCTCCGCGCGCGCCGCAGGCGACGGCTTCGTCACTCGTGATTACCCCTGCCCGGCGGTCGCTCGAACTCGCGAACTTCCTGTTTCATCCGTTCGATGCGATGCACGGTGAGCGGCACACCGCGATCGTCCTGGAGCACGCCACCCAGCGACTGGTGCAGGCGACGCGCGCACGCCACCAGCTCGTTGAGCGCATGCATGCCCGGCACGGGGCCGGGCAACTGAGCAAACAAAGTCACGCCCGGATACAGCGTCTCGTTCATCGTCTCCGGATCGAACGTGCCGGGCTCGACCATGCTGGCGATGCTGAAGATGGCCTGACCATCGCTGTGCTCGCGATGGAAGATGCCGTACTTGCCGTGGCTCAGCAGCTCCTCCGCGAGCACTTCCTGCAGCTTCGCGCCTTCGATTTTCTGCGGGGCCGAGCTCAGGCGCAGCGACAGAATCTTCCGACGCTCAGGCGAGCGCCGCGGCGCTGGCATGTCGCTGGAAGACAGCGTCGGTGCGGGAGTGACAATGGCGGTCGAGGTCGGCGACTGAACCGGCAGCTCTTCAGTGTCGGTATCGGTGCCCAACGTCGGCTCGACGCGGCCACGACGAAAATCCGGCAGCGGCTTCGATTCCGGACTCGGCGCCGGCGGCGCTTCTCTCACCGGCGGTCGCGGCGGCTCGCCACGCGCAACGCGAGCTTCAACGCGCGGGCTCGAGGGACGCACCGGTCGCACGGCGGTGTCGTCGTAATCCTCGGCGAACTGTTTTACTTCATCCGCTGGATCGGGCTCATCGGCCTCCTCATACGGCGGTTCCTCTTCGTAGTCAGGAACGTCCTCCCGCTGGAACGCCGGCTCGCGGCGCACCTCCGTGAAGCCATGCGGCTGCAACGCAGGGTCGGGCCGCGAGCGAAGCGCGACATCTTCCGCGACGGCAGCGGCACCGCGCCGCCCCCACAGATAGATGCCTGCCAGCAGGACGATACCGAAGCCGATCAGAATCCAACGCAACTCACTCATGCGTAAGCTCAGTGCAGGAGTAGATCGATTACATCGCCGCCAGGCGCACCGCTTCGTCCACGTCCACCGCCACCAGGCGCGACACGCCCGGCTCGTTCATGGTCACGCCGACCAGGTGCGATGCCAGTTCCATCGTCGTCTTGTTGTGGGTGATGAAGATGAACTGCACGCGCTCGGACATTTCCTTGACGGTGTTGCAGAAGCGGCCGACGTTGGCTTCGTCGAGCGGCGCGTCCACCTCGTCCAGCAGACAGAACGGCGCGGGGTTCAGCTCGAAGATCGAGAACACCAGCGCCACCGCGGTCAGCGCCTTTTCACCGCCCGACAGCTGATTGATGGTGCTGTTCCGCTTGCCCGGCGGGCGCGCCATGATCGACACACCGGCGTTGAGAATGTCCTCGCCCGCCAGCTCCAGATAGGCATGGCCGCCGCCGAACAGGCGCGGGAAGCGCTCCTTCAGACCGGCGTTGACCCGATCGAACGTATCCTGGAAGCGCTGACGCGTTTCCTTGTCGATCTTCTGGATGGCCGTTTCCAACGTTTCCAGCGCCTCGGTCAGGTCCTTGAACTGGCTGTCCAGGTATTCCTTGCGCTGCGACTGTTCCTGGAATTCCTCGATGGCCGCTAAGTTCACGGCGCCGAGGCGGCCGACCTTGTCGGCGATGTCGCTCAATGTTTCTTCCCAGGCATGCACGTCCGCTTCCGGCGGCATCTCCTGATACACGGTGGCCAGCTCCAGCCCGGTCGCTGTGAACTGTTCCTGCAGCGTCTCACGCCGCACCTTCAGTTCCTGCGCGAGCATGCGCACGTCTTCCAAGCCAGTGCGCGCCTCTTCGATCGCGTGCTCGCGATCCATGCGCTGCTGATCCATCGTACGCATCAGATGTTCGGCGCCTTCCAACGCCTCGCGCGCGACCGACAAATCCTGCTCGACTTCGACGCGCTGTTCGAGCTTCGCTTCCAGCTCCAGCTCCAGCGCCTCCAACGGCGAATCGCCGTCGGCGAGCTGCTGCGTCAACCGTTCGCGACGCTGTTCCAACTGTTCCAACTGATGGCGCAGACGATCCAGGCCGGATGAGATGGACGACAGCGCCGAGCGCCGCGATTCCACCTTGATGGCCACGTCCTGCGCACCGGAGCGATCCAACTGCGCCTGCGAGCGCTTGTGACCCAGATCTTCGCGGCGCTCATCGCGCTCGGACTCCAGACCGATGCGCTGATCTTCGAACTGCGCCATCGCCTCCACGCCTTCCTGCAGGCGGCCGCGTGCTTCGGCGATCGCTTCTGAGCGGCTGCCGTAGTCGTTATCCAGCTCTTCGATTTCGCCGGTCACGCGACGCAGGCGCTCGGCGGTCTGTTCGGCCTTGGCACGCAACGCAGTCACTTGCGAGCTGAACTCGCTGTGCGAGCGATGCAGACGATTCACCTCGGCCTGCAATTCATCGCGACGCTGCTCGAGCGCGTGGAAGCCGTCACGGCACTCGGCGAGCTGAGATTGAACGGTCTCGCGCTGCTCTTCGGCGGCGCTGACGCGATCACGCAGTTCGCGCATTTCTTTTTCACGCTCGATGACGCCGGCGTGCACGTCTTTATCGCGGCTGACGCGCAACCAGTCACGGCCGATCCACACGCCATCGCGGGTGATGACCGACTGACCATCGGACAGCGAGTGACGACGCTCCAGCGCTTCGGGCAACGTGTCGACGGCGACGATGCCGGTCAACAGCGCCGAAATCGCAGACGGCCCCTGCACGCGAGACAGCAGGCTGTTGCTGTCTGCGCTCTGGGCGCTGCTCGCACCGGCGGAGAAGAAAGAAACAGTGCCGACTTGCAGCGAGTCGATGCGCTGAGCGATGTCGTCGAGCGCATCGACCGACACGGCTTCGAGATACGAGCCGAGCACCGTCTCGACGGCGCGCTCCCAGCCCTGCTCCACGACCAGCTGCTGACCGAGACGCGGCCGCTCGGTAAGCGAGTTGGACGACAGCCATTCGGTCACTTTGCCTTGCGCCAGGCCCAGCGCGGCCTGCTGCAGAGCCTGCAGCGACATCAGCTTGCCCTGCGCTTCCTGCAGCTGCTTGCGACTGCTGTCTTCGGCGCTGACCAGTTCGCGTTCGCGCTCGCGCAGCCCCTGCAACTGCTCCGTCGCTTCACGCAGCTGGGTCGCCGAGGTTTCGCCTTGAACCGCAGCGTCTTCCTGCTGGGCTTCGAGCATCGCGATGCGCTCGGCGGAGTCGCCCATGTCGAGCTGACCCAGCTCGGTGCTCAGACGCTCACGCCGCGACTGCAGGCCCGACAGCTGATGTTCCAGCTGTTCGATACGCACGCGCTCGACCTGCGTCTTCTCGCTGGCCGACCGGGACTCGCGATTGAAATCTTCCCAACGCTCCTGCCACAGCTGCATCGCCTCTTCGGCCTGTGACAGCGCGTCGGCGGATGCTTGCTCACGCTCTCGCGCGGCTTCGAGACCGGGCTCGAGTTGTTCCAGCTCGCTCTGCAACTGAGTGATCTGTTCCTCGTCGCGCGACAAATGCTTGCTGGCTTCGGCCGCGCTCTCTTCGGTCTGTTCCAGGTCCTGACGCTGGCGCTGGCGCAGCTCGCGCGTGTGCTGAATCGATTGTTCGGTGCGCGAGATCTCCGAGCCGATCTGGTAGTAACGACCCTGAACTGTGTTGAGCGCTTCTGACTTTTCCGTGAAGTCTTCGCGCGAGGTCTCGATGGACGACTCGATGGCACGCAGTTCGGCGATCAACGCCTGCATCGCCGTGTCGCGCTCGCGCAGCACGGTCTCCTTCGACTCCGCGTCGGTCTCGATCGACTTCAGGCGCAGAGCGATCAATTCGGCGGTGAGCTTGCGCTCGTCCTGCTTCAGGGTCTGGTAGCGGCGCGCGGTCGCAGCCTGACGCTGCAAGTGGCGCAGCTGCTTGTCGACCTCCTCGCGCACGTCGTTGAGGCGCTCCAGGTTCTCCTTGGTGGCGGAGATTCGATTCGCGGTCTCGCGGCGGCGCTCCTTGTACTTGGAGATGCCGGCCGCCTCTTCGATGAAGCCGCGCAGTTCCTCAGGGCGCGCCTCGATGACGCGGCCGATCATGCCTTGCTCGATGATGGCGTAGCTGCGCGAGCCCAGGCCGGTGCCCAGGAACAGCTGCGTGATGTCCTTACGGCGGCAGCGGGCGCCGTTGAGGAAGTACGCCGAGGTGCCGTCGCGCGAGACGACGCGCTTCAGCGACACCTCGTTGAAGTTGGCGAACTGGCCGGCCAGCTTGCCGTCGGAGTTGTCGAACACCAACTCGACCGAAGCGGTGCCCACGGGCTTGCGCGAGCTGGAGCCGTTGAACACCACGTCAGCCATCGAGTCGCCGCGCAGGTGCTTGGCGGAGATCTCACCCATGACCCAGCGCACGGCGTCGATGATGTTCGACTTGCCGCAACCATTGGGACCGACGACGCCCGTCAGGTTGCCCGGGAAATTCACCGCCGTCGGGTCCACGAAAGACTTGAACCCGGCCAACTTGATCTTATTGAGTCGCATCGCGCCTCGGTACGGAAGAGGGGTATGAAAACGGGCCGTAGTGTATGTGAAACATTCCCGCCTGTGGACGCGTTGACGCAGGCTGAGCGGGCCGGACTTCAGCCCACCGATAGACCCTGTACGCGCGGGGTGCGGTCTGTATAATCGCGCCCCTCTTTGGCGAACGATTGTCCGGAAACTGTTGAAGCTGTAGGTCCAAGCTGTTGTTTGGGGCCGGGGTTTAAGCCACAGGCCCTCGCGGAGGCACTTTAGATGGCCGCAAAAAAACCGTCGGTGAAAGCGACGAAGGCCAAGCAACCCGTGGTCAAGAAAGCCCCGGCCGTGAAAGAGCCGGCCAAGGACACCGCGAAAAAGGCGGCGCCAGCCAAGAAAGCGCCGACTGCAGTGGCCCGGCCCAAGCCGGCGGCCGCTGTGCCCCGCCCGACCCCCGCTGCCGCGCACGCTTCAACCAAGGCCGACAAGCCTAGCGAACCGATCAAGCCAGTTGCCGCCCCCACACCCAAGGCAGCAACTGTGGCCGCCTCCGCGAAACCGGCCCACAAGCCGGCACCGAAGGTGAGCAGCACAGCCGCCCCGGACGAGCAGATCGACGACCTCGATGAGTCGATTGCCGAGCCGGTCCCTGCAACCCCTGTGAAGCCAACGAATTCAGCGAGACCCGTGATTTCCCATCCGATTACCAATCCCCAGGACACTGACGCAGCCAGCGACAGTGAGGACAGCGAAGGCCAGGATCTGTCGAGCGTCAACCTGTTAGCCGGCCCGCGCAATGTAAAGCCTTACATTCCGCGGCGTGGCGAGCAGTACATGAACAAGGAGCAGCTCGAGCATTTCCGCACGATCCTGAACACGTGGAAGCGGGACCTGATGCAGGAAGTGGATCGCACCGTGCTCCATATGAAGGACGAAGCGGCCAACTTCCCCGATCCCAACGACCGCGCGACCCAGGAGTCCGAGTTCAGCCTCGAGCTGCGCACGCGTGACCGCGAGCGCAAGCTGATCCGCAAGATCGAAGAAGCGATCAAGCGCATCGAGGACGGCAGCTACGGCTACTGCGTCGAGACCGGCGAAGAGATCGGCATCAAGCGGCTCGAAGCCCGCCCGGTCGCGACCCTGTGCATCGAAGCGCAGGAACGTCGCGAGCGTCGCGAGCTGCAGTACGGCGACCGCGACGACCGCTATCGCTGATTCTCCTGGTCAGTCGACCTACCGGGGCCGGTTCGCACCCTCGCCGACCGGCCCTCTCCACTTCGGCTCGCTAGTCGCGGCCGTCGGCAGTTATCTGTCTGCCCGTCAGGCGCGCGGCGAATGGCTGCTGCGTATCGAAGACCTGGACACTCCGCGCGAAGTGCCAGGCAGCGCCGACTCCATCATCCGCACTCTGGCTACACTCGGATTCGAGTGGACCGGCTCTATCTTGCGCCAGAGTTCACGCCGTGACGCTTACGAAGCGGCAACTCAACATTTGTTGAATAAAGGCCAAGCCTTCCTCTGCTCTTGCACGCGCAGCGAGCTGCAAGCTGCGCAAGCTGTTGCCGAATGTTTGTTAGTTGGTGATGAACTGCGTTACCCAGGATGGTGTCGTCGAGGCCCTCGCGCACCGGAACGCAAGACCGCCGTTCGCGTGATTGTGCCCCGAGGGGAAACCGCAGTTACGGATCTGCTGCAAGGACGCTTCACTGTTGATGTGTCAGCAGAAGTTGGGGACTTCGTCATTCGCCGCCGCGATGGTCTGCATGCATACCAGCTAGCGGTTGTGATCGACGATGCTTTCCAGGGAATCACCGCGGTTGTGCGCGGAGCCGATCTGTTACACAGCACGCCTCGACAGGTGATTTTGTATCGCATGTTAGATCTGTTGGTGCCGGACTACGCACATTTGCCGGTAGCAACAGATGTTAATGGGATCAAACTGTCGAAGTCGGCAGGCGCCGCAGCAATCGATATTGCCCGCCCTACTTATGAAGTGTGGCGGGCATTAGAGTTTCTGCGGCAAGCGCCGCCACCCGAACTGCGTCGTGCCGGATTGGCGACGTTGTGGGAGTGGGCAATACAACACTGGCAACCGAAACGTTTGAACGGACTGCGTCAGGCAACGATCCGGGTCGGACGCGAGGATGGACTAACATGAATGCCCTAGAATCAAGATTGGCTTCTAGCTCTGAACTGCATCGGGGAGCAGTGATGGGCGAGCCCAAGTTCGACAGCGCACAAGAAACTACGATCGATCAAACAAAACAAAATCAACCTCGAGAAGGACAACCCAGAGTCGTCAAGAAATATCCCAACCGTCGGCTCTACGACACGGTCGAAAGCCGGTACATCACCCTCGCCGACATCCGGCGTCTGGTGATGGACAAGATCGACTTCATCGTGATCGACAAGAAATCGCAGGACGACATCACCCGTTCCATCTTGCTGCAGGTGATCGCCGAGCAGGAGCACGCCGGCGAGCCGCTGATGAGCCAGGATTTCCTGTCACAGGTGATCCGCTCCTACGGCGGGGCCATGCAATGCCTGGTGGGAAGCTATCTGGAACAAAGCCTGAAACTGCTGTCGGGCCAGCAGCAGCAAATGAGGGAGCACATGCGCGGCGTGTTTGGCAGCGACGCCTACGACAGCATTGCCGTGCTGACGCAACAGAACATCGAGCGCTGGCGCTCGGTGCAGGACGATATTTTCAGAGTGATGAGCGGGGCCGCAGCAGCAGCCCGCAAGGACCAGCGCGCCGAGGAAACGGAGACCGACTCGCGCAGCTAGGCAGTCTTCAGACCGGAGGCAGTGGCCACTGCCCCCGGTCCGATTCAAGCTACTTCAATGAGTCGAATCAGGCGGCGTCGACGTTGCGCATGCTCAGACGCACGCGGCCCTGACGATCGACTTCCAGCACCTTCACGCGCACCACGTCGCCTTCCTTCAGCTTGTCGCTGACGCGCTCGACGCGCTCTTCGGAGATCTGCGAGATGTGCACCAGGCCGTCCTTGCCCGGCAGGATGGTGACGAACGCACCGAAGTCCATCAGACGCGCCACGCGGCCTTCGTAGACACGGCCCACTTCCACTTCCGCGGTGATGAGCTCGATGCGACGCTGCGCCTCGCGGCCCGATACGCCGTCCACCGACGCGATCTTGACGGTGCCGTCGTTCTCGATGTCGATCGTGGTGCCGGTCTCTTCGGTGATGGCACGGATGACCGCACCGCCCTTGCCGATGACTTCGCGGATCTTCTCCGGATCGATCTTGATGGTGATGATCGAAGGCGCCCACTCCGACATCTGCGGACGAGCTGCAGGCAGGATCTGATCCATCTGCTCCAGGATGTGCAGCCGGCCGGCCTTCGCCTGCTCCAGCGCCACCTGCATGATCTCCTTGGTGATGCCGTTGATCTTGATGTCCATCTGCAGGGCGGTCACGCCATCGCGCGTACCGGCCACCTTGAAGTCCATGTCGCCGAGATGATCTTCGTCGCCGAGGATGTCGGTGAGCACCTGGAACTTGTCGCCCTCCTTCACCAGGCCCATCGCCACGCCGGCGACCGAAGCCTTGATCGGCACGCCCGCATCCATCAGCGCGAGGCTGGAGCCGCAGACGCTGGCCATGGAGCTGGAGCCGTTCGACTCGAGGATTTCGGAGACGACGCGGATGACGTACGGGAAGTTGGTCATGTCCGGCATCACGGCGCTGATGCCGCGACGAGCCAGGTTGCCGTGGCCGATTTCACGGCGCTTCGGCGAACCCATCATGCCCGTCTCACCCACGCTGAACGGAGGGAAGTTGTAGTGGAACATGAACGGCTCTTTGCGCTCGCCGGTCAGCGCATCGATGATCTGCGCGTCACGGCCGGTGCCGAGCGTGGTGGTGACCAGCGCCTGGGTCTCGCCACGAGTGAACAAAGCGGAGCCGTGCGTACGCGGCAGCACGCCGGTCTTGATCGTGATCGGACGCACCGTCTTCATGTCACGGCCGTCGATACGCGGGGCGCCAGTGATGACGCGATCGCGCACGATGCGATATTCGAGGTTGGCGAATTCCTTGGAGACATCGGCAGCGGCGAACTGCGGCGCCTCGCCCGTCGCCAGCGCGGTGAGCGCGGCGGCTTTGATTTCCTGCACGCGGTCACGACGCTTCATCTTGTCGGTGACCTGATAAGCCTCGCTCAGCGCGCTCTGCGCATTGGCGGCCACAGCAGCCTCCAGCGCGGTGTTCGCGACCGGTGCGGCCCAGGCCCAGGCGGGCTTGCCTGCTTCCGCCTTGAGCTCGTTGATCGCCTTGATCGCGACCTGCATCTGCTCGTGGCCGAACACCACGGCGCCGAGCATCACTTCCTCGGACAGACGATCGGCTTCGGATTCGACCATCAGCACCGCTTCGGCCGTACCGGCGACCACGAGGTCGAGCTGGGAGGTCTTCATCTGCTTCGCGGTCGGGTTCAGCACGTACTGGCCGTCGATGTAACCGACCTTGGCCGCGCCGATCGGGCCCATGAAGGGCACACCGGACAGCGCCAGGGCCGCGGAGGCACCGAGCATCGCCGGAATGTCGGCATCGATTTCAGGATTGAGCGAGACCACGGTGGCGACCACCTGGATCTCGTTGAAGAAGTGCTCGGGGAACAGCGGGCGGATCGGACGATCGATCAGGCGCGAGGTCAATGTTTCTTTTTCGGACGGCCGGCCTTCGCGCTTGAAGAAACCGCCGGGGATGCGACCCGCAGCGTAGGTCTTCTCGACGTAGTTGACCGTCAGCGGGAAGAAATCCTTGTTCGGGTCGGCCTGCTTGCGGCCCACCGCGGTGACCAGCACCACGGTATCGCCCATCGATACCACCACCGCACCGTCGGCCTGGCGGGCCATCTCTCCGGTTTCCAACGTGACTTGATGCTGACCGAAGGCGAAGGATTTTTTAATAGCGCTCACGATGGTTCCTACTGATATGGATGGCTCAGCGGCTCATCGCGCAACACGAGGGCGCAAATAGGCCGAGACACGAAGTTGTATTGAAAACTAGAAGCAGCGAACGGCGCAGCATGACAGTGGCCAGGGTTCGTGCGTGATCAGGCGGGCGAGCCGGCATGACAGTATCCGGCTCGACCCAGCGCGGCTTAGCGCCGCAGACCGAGACTGGCGACGACGGCGGTATAGCGTTCCGGCGCGGTCTCTTTGAGGTAATCCAGCAGCTTGCGGCGCTGATTCACCATCTTCAGCAGGCCGCGGCGGGAGGCGTGATCGCCCTTGTGAGCGCTGAAATGCTCGCTCAAGCCGTTGATGCGTGCGGACAGCAACGCGATCTGCACTTCCGGCGAACCGGTATCGTTGGCGTTGCGGCGGTATTGGGCGACGATTCCGCCCTTCTGGTCGGTCGACAATGACATCTGCTTAACCTCGGTACGGCGTACGAATCGCCGCGTGAAGAAAACTCAAGCTACCCGATGGCAGCTTTTGAGAGGCGCGCATTGTACCCGCGCGGCCCGGAATCTCAAGTAAAACCAAGAATTAGGAAACCGATACGAACAGACGTGCAGGTTTCACCCGCCCGCCCGGCTGGCCCTCGCCCAGGCCCAGGAAACGCCCGGCCGAGCCATAAAGTCTCACCTCGCCTGCCGGCGCCGCCGCTTGCCCGGAAACCGTGCGCCCCAACAGCAGGCCCTTCTCGGCCGCGGCGTCCAGATCCACGCGTGGCAGGTCGGCAAAAGCCGTATCCACCGCCAGCAGCCGGCCGAGGAGCTGATCCGGCGCCTCGGGCGAGAGTGCCTCCAGCGTGAACATCGGCAGGTCACCGAAGGGGTCCACCGACAGGCGGCGCAGGCCTTTCACGTAGCCCAGCGTGGCGAGCTTGACCGCGATATCGGCGGCCAGGGTGCGGATGTAGGTGCCCTTGGAGCAGTACACATCGAATTCGAGCTGGTTGGCCGCCAGCCCCTCCTCGGTGCTCACGCGCGCGATCTTGTGGATCACGATATCCCTGGGCGGACGCTCCACCGATTCGCCCTTGCGCGCCAATTCGTACAGGCGCTTGCCCTCGAACTTCAGCGCGGAATGCATTGGCGGGATCTGCTGCTGGTTGCCCAGGAAACCGGCCAGCACGGCATCCACACCTGCAGCCGTCAGCTGCGGCACGGGCGCCCGCTCGATCACCTCGGTCTCGCCATCGCCCGATGGCGTCAGCTCGCCGAGCTGCACCAGCACGCGATAGGTCTTGCCTGAGTTCAGCAGACGGCCGCACACCTTGGTCGCCTGGCCAAAGCAGACCGGCAGCAAGCCCGACGCCAATGGGTCGAGACTGCCGGCGTGGCCCGCCTTGAGCGCGCCATAGAGCGCGCGAACTTGCTGGAGAGCGGCGTTCGAGGACACGCCGAGAGCCTTGTCGAGCAGCAGGATGCCGTCGACTTCACGATGGAAGCGCTTCAAGGGGGACCCGCCGGTTAACGTCGCGAAGACGAGTCGTCGTCCTCATCCGAATCGTAGTGGCCGTCGTCATCGTCGTCGGAGCTGTAATGAGCGTCGTCGTCCGACTCTGCGGCCGCCTCGGACTCCGTGGCCGGCTCGTCGTCGACGTGCCGGGCTTCGTCATCCTTCACTGCCTTGTTGATCAGCGCCGACAAGCGCGCCCCGCTCTCGATCAACTCATCCGGCACGAAGCGCAGCTCCGGGCTGTGCCTGATGCCAAGCGCGCGCCCCAGCGGGCCGCGGAGGATATCCGAGGCCTGCGTGAGGATTTGCTGCGCCAGGTGCGGATCCGCACCCAGCACCGAGTAGTAGACCTTCGCGTAGCTCAAATCACTCGACATGCGCACGTCGGTCAACGTGATCATGCCGAGCCGCGGGTCGCGCAGCTCGCGTCGGATCAACTCGCTCAACGCGCGTTGAATCTGCTGGCCGACCCGCTTGGCACGGGGATAAGACTTCGTCGACATCCAACCTCAGCTATCAAACATCGAGCGTGCGTGCCACTTCGACGCGCGAGAAGCACTCGATCTGGTCGCCCACCTGGACGTCGTTGTAGTTCTTCACGCCGATACCGCATTCGGTGCCGGCACGAACTTCATTGACGTCATCCTTGAAGCGACGCAGCGATTCCAGGCCGCCCTCGAAGATCACCACGTTGTTACGCAGCACACGGATCGGATTGTTCCGGCGGACGTAGCCGTCCGCGACGATACAACCGGCGACCGTGCCGAACTTGCTGGAGCGGAACACTTCGCGCACCTCGGCGAGGCCCACGATCTGTTCCTTCACTTCCGGCGCCAGCATGCCCGTCAACAACGCACGCATGTCGTCGATGGCTTCGTAAATGATGCTGTAGTAGCGAACGTCGACGCCCGCTTCCTTGATCATCGAGCGAGCCGAGCTGTCGGCACGCACGTTGAAGCCAATGACGCGAGCGTTCGATGCCTGAGCCATGGTGATGTCGGACTCGGTGATACCACCGACGCCACTGCCGATGACCTTGACCGCCACTTCGTCGGTGGACAGCTTGCTGAGCGAATCGCGCAATGCCTCCGCCGAGCCCTGCACGTCCGCCTTGATGACGACATGCACGGTCGCGACCTTGCCATCGCCCATCTGCGACAACATGTCCTCGAGCTTCGCCGGGCCCTGCTTGGCCAGCTTGGTATCGCGGAACTTGCCCTGCCGATACAACGCGACTTCGCGAGCCTTGCGTTCGCTCTCGACCACGAGCAGCTCATCGCCGGCATTCGGCGCGCCCGACAAGCCGAGCACGACGACCGGCAGCGACGGACCCGCTTCAGTGACCTGCGTGCCGGTCTCGTCGAACATCGCACGGACGCGACCGAACTCGGTGCCCGCGATGATCGGATCGCCCGGCTTCAGCACGCCGCGCTTCACCAGCACGGTTGCGACTGCACCGCGGCCCTTCTCCATGCTGGACTCGACCACGACGCCGGCCGCGAGGCCCGAACGCGTCGCCTTCAGATCCAACACTTCGGCCTGCAGCAGAATGGTCTCGAGCAGCTCATCGATGCCCTGGCCGGTATGCGCCGACACGTTGACGAACATCGTGTCGCCACCCCAGGCCTCCGGCAGCACTTCGTACCGGGACAGGTCGTTCCGCACCTTCTCCGGATCGGCCGCTGGTTTGTCGACCTTGGTGATCGCGACGACCATGGGCACTTCAGCCGCCTTCGCATGCTGAATCGCTTCGATGGTCTGCGGCATGACGCTGTCGTCAGCCGCCACGACCAGCACGACCACGTCCGTCACCTGCGCGCCACGAGCACGCATCGCGGTAAACGCGGCGTGACCCGGCGTATCCAGGAACGTGATGACACCCTTCGGCGTCTCGACGTGGTACGCACCGATGTGCTGCGTAATGCCGCCCGCTTCGCCCGCCGCCACTTTGGTGCGACGAATGTAGTCGAGCAGCGAGGTCTTACCATGGTCGACGTGACCCATGATGGTGACGACCGGCGGACGCGCTTCGAGCTCGTGCGAGGCATCGGTGGCCTGCAACTCGTCCTCGATCGCGCTCTCCTTGTGGAGCACTGCCGTATGGCCGAGCTCTTCCACCACGAGCACCGCAGTGTCCTGATCGATGGGCTGGTTGATGGTGGCCATCACGCCCATGTTCATCATGACCTTGATGACTTCGTTGGCCTTCACGGCCATACGCTGTGCGAGCTCGCCCACCGTGATGGTCTCGCCGATCTGCACATCGCGCTTGACCGGTGCGGCCGGGCGCTCGAAGCCATGCTGCTGGCCGACATTGATCTGCGACGGACGGCCCCGCGAACGGGCGCTGGTCGCCGCCTGCTGTTTCTTTTTCTTGAAACGGGCGCTGGCATCGCTCGACACGTGCAGCTCGGCGCGCTGCGGACGGTCGCTGGTACCCCCGCGCTTTGCCGCCGGCAGTTACGTTTTTCCGCTTGCACGCGGCGGGGCCGCAGCAGCAGCTTCCTGTTGCTTGCGTTCGGCTTCGGCACGCGCCGCAGCTTCGGCCATGCGACGAGTCTCGTCTTCGGCGGACTGACGCGTTTC
>NZ_LSRW01000031.1:0-24752 GCF_003104955.1 Steroidobacter cummioxidans
AGCCGCAGTCCGGGTTGATCGAACGGCTTGGGAAACATCACGTTGACGGTGGCGCCGATGGAGTTGGCGGACAACGTGATATCCGGCGTCTTCATCACGGCCAACGCACCGACGAAGTCCGCACCCACCGTGCTGAAATCCACCGAACGACCGCCGGCGGCCGTGGAAATGCGGCGGCCATCGAACAGCGTTTCGTTGAAGTCGCCACCGAAGCCGCGCACCGTGATGCCGGTCGGCTCGCCGCGCGTGCCGGCGCGTTGAATCGACACACCCGGGATTCGCTGCAGCGATGCGGCGACGTTCGAGTCGGGAAACTTGCCGATATCTTCCGAGGAAATCACGTCGACGACGCCGGTCGCCTCGCGTTTCATATCCAGGTTTCGCTGGAGCGATTCCCTGATACCGGTAACAACCACTTCCTCAAGACTGCTTGTTTCTGTGGGTGCGGCGCCGCTCCCTTGAGCAATTGCCGCTCCACTGCTTGCTAGCGCTACCAATATCGAAGCGCTCAAAAGACCATTCTTGGACTCTGGCATTGGATGATTCCCCCGTGCGACATGTGCCGCTTCAGATGGCGGCGATTGGTCTGCTCCGTGTAATTAGCACCACGCCAAGCGCCGCGTCAATGCTCGTCCCAATATTTCATGCGCTGGATCACGCCAAACACGGCCGAGCGGTTCACTCCGCCGGCTGCTGCTTGAGATACGCAATCACGTTGGCGAGATCCCCATCGCTCGCCAGGCCGGGAAATACCATCTTCGTGCCAGGCAGAAGCTTCTCCGGCCCTTTCAGATACGTCTTGAGCGTCCCCTCATCCCAGGTGAGGCCGGACTTTCTCATCGCCGAAGAGTAGCGGTAGCTCGGATACGTCCCGGCGGGCCGGCCGATGACTCCGTTCAACACCGGCCCCACGCTATTCTGTGCCCCCGCGCCGACTGCATGACAAGCCGCACATTGCGCAAACACAGTCGCACCCGCCGCCGCATCACCCTCAGCCCACACCGATGAGCCCCATACCAGCGCACAAACGCTGCTGGCGATCGCGAATCTCTTCACCTTGATGCCCTCAAACATTCACTAGCCGCTCCGGCCGTTTCAAGTACTGATCCTTGAGCGTGTCGGCGAGCCTGTACGCCAACGCACCGACCGGCCCCGTGGGATTGCGCCCAGCATTCTGTGGAAAGACGCTCGAGCCCACCACGAACACGTTGGAAACATCCCAGCTCTGCAGGTATTTGTTCAAGGCGCTGGTCCGCGGGTCATCGCCGAACACCGTGCCTCCGGTGTTGTGTGTCGTCTGGTACGGCACGATGGAGTAGCGTCCGCGATCACGCCGGCTCAACACCTGCTCCGCACCCATCTCCTTGGCAATGTTTGCGCAGATCCCCCGCGCGAACTCCATTTGTCGGAACTCGTTCTCCTGCCAATCGAACGTGAGTCGCAGCATCGGGCGGCCAAACGAGTCGGTATAGGTCGGGTCGAGATCCAGATAGTTCTGACGATAGGACATCACCGAGCCTTGATTGCCCACGCCGGTCATGCGGTGATACGTCTCGACGATCGCCTTCTTCCAACCCTTGCCCCAGCGCGGCGAGCCAGGCGGCGTGGGACGCCGCCCAATCGGTGCGCCGCTGTTGCTGCCACTACTGATGCCACCGCCGCCGATGAATCCCAGCTTGGCGAAATCCGGATTGTCGCTGTTGAAGTCGTCGATCCAGGTGCCCAGCGCGCCCGAGCCCATGAACGGATTGAAGAACGTGTCCTTGGGAAACAGCGCGCCGACGCCCCCCATGGATTGATACGCATAGCTACGCCCCACCACTCCGGTGTTGCGCTGGAAGTCAAACGGCTTGCCAATCTTTGAATGCAACATCAGATGCACATTGCCGAAGACATACGCCGCCAGGATCACCAGATCCGCCGGTTGCTCGAACTCGCGTCCACCCGCATCCAGATAGGTGACACTCACGGCGCGCTTGCGCCGCGAATCGAGGTTCACCTTCATCACATAGGCGTTGGTCCGCGCTTCGAAGTTCGGGTTCTTGTAAGCGAGCGGAATGACGGTGAAGTGAGGGCTCGCCTTCGCGTTCGCCTCGCAACCGAACGCGGTACAAAAGCCGCAGTAGTGACACTGACCCAGCGCGACACCATCGGGGTTCACGTACGCACGCGATGCGTTGGAGGCCGGCACCGGAAACGGGTGATACCCCAGATTACGCGCTGCCTTCTCGAACAAGACCATGTTGTGCGATTGAGTCATCGGCGGATTCGGAAACTCGTTCGCCCTTGGCGCCTCGAAAATGTTGCCGCCGTCGATCTTCCTGCCCTGCAGGTTGCCTGCCTTGCCCGAGGTGCCGCACACCTTTTCAAACGTGTCGTAGTACGGCTCGAGGTCCTGATAGCCGATCGGCCAGTCCTGCAGATTCATGTCGGACGGAACGATGCCCTTGCCGTACTTCGCGACGGTGCCGGAGTACATCTTGTGCTCCCATTCCGTCCACCGCCAATGCAAGCCGGACCAATGCGTGCCGGCGCCACCGACGCCCTCGCCAGGCAGGAAGGAGCCGAGTTGCCGCATCGGCAGGGCTCGTTGCGTCGGATCGTTGCGAAACGTCAATGTTTCCTTGCGCAGATTCTGGATCAGCTCATGGCGACGCGAGTAGCGCAGCTCATCGTGAACCTGCGGTGCCATGAAGTCGGGATTGGTCGCGCGGGGACCGCCGCGCTCGAAGGCGACTATTTTCAGACCGGTGGACGCCAGCTCCTTGGCGAGGATGCCGCCGGCCCAGCCCAGACCGACGATCGCGATATCGACAGGTTTCAGTTTGGTGGCCATCGTCACAACAGGTCCTGAATGCTCAAAGGTTCGCTCATGTATTTCTTGTTGCGGTACGCCTCGATCTTGTCCGCATACATGTTGCCGATTCCGGGAAAGCCGATCATTCGCCACGCCGCCTTGCCCTTGTTGCCGCCATACAGCGGGTCGGCGAAGTAACCTTGCATCGTGAGGTCGTACATGAGATTGAAGAAGATCGCGGTCGGCACCGTGGGCAATGCGATCTCGCGCTTCTCCAACTGGGTCAGCACGGTCACGCGGTCCGCTTCGGAGAGCGCATCGAAGGTGCGTTTGTACTTGTCGCGCAGGTAGGCATTGAGATCGAGAATGCCGTTGCGAACCAGCTCGCTCGGCGTCATGCGCAGCTGATACCCCTGCTCCGGCGTTCCTTCGATGAACGGCCCCTGCAGGTACAAGCGGTCACCACGGCCGTAGCCCGAATTCAGTTGCCGATCGATGAAGACGGCCACACCCAACTCCAGGGCGCCGGGACCCACGTCATCGGCCGGAATGAAAGTATCGACCGCCGCTTCTACGAACGCCGCTTCATCGCCATTCAAGAATTCGTAGACGGGTACCGGCTCATCGGCGGGGCTCGCAGGCTTGGGCGCGTGATGGTGCCCGGCCCCCATGGAATCCTCGGCGGCCGCGCCAGCGAGCGGCAAGGCGCCTGTTGCGGCACCGGCGCCGAGGAGTTTCAACCATGCACGCCGATTCACCCTCTTGGGCTCGGCGTTGTTTTCTTCGCTCATCTTTCCCCCAAATCGACGCCACCAGCGCTAAGACACGGTAGCGTCCTCATAGACGCGCTTCGAAGCATCGATGCGCGTGAACAAAATGGCAGCCAACAATGAATAACCTGCGAGCACGAAGAACGCGCTCGTCCAACCGCTCGCAGTCACGATGTAGCCGGTCATCGCCGCGGCGATGGCGGCACCCAGATTGCCGAAGGTGTTCATCACCGCCGACACCGACCCTGCATACACGCCACCGATGTCCAGCGTCACTGCCCACGAAACACCGACAGTGAGTTCGATGCCGAACACCGCAAGCGCAAAGTAGCCGACGCTCACGAGTGGATCGTTGGCGAGACAGGCGAGCGGAATCGTCACGGCGGCAATCAAAAATCCCGGAATGGCAACGACGCGCCGCGCGTACTTGAGATTGCCGGTGCGCTTCAGCGCAAGATCGGAGAACCAGCCGCCCGCGATATCGCCTGCGACGCCGGCCAGCAGCGGCAGACTGGCGTAGATGCCCATCTGCTGCAGCTCGAACCCTCGCTCGGCATGCAAATACTTCGGGAACCAGGTGAGAAAGATGCCGATGTCATAGCCGTAACAGAAATACATCGCCGACAGCAGCCACATCTGCGGGCTGCGCAGGATCCGTCGCCACGGCACGATCTTGGATCGATTGGCCGTGTTGCCCAGCGCGTTGGCGATCAACTCGCGCTCTGCGGCGTTGACCATGCGATGTTCGTTCGGGGAGTCGCGATAAAACCAATACCAGATCGCCGCCCACAGCAAGCCAAGCACCGCGAAGATATAGAAAGGCGCGCGCCAGCCGTAGTGAGCGATGAGGAACACGACGACGATTGGTGTGAGCGCCCCGCCGAGACGCGAGCCTGCGTGCGTGATGCCTTGTGCGAAGCCTCGCTCGGACGGCAGCATCCAACGCGACAATGATCGCGTGGCGATCGGAAATGCCCCCGCCTCACCCATGCCGAATAGAAAGCGGCACACGATCATCGAAGTCGCCGACCAGGTAAGCGCCGTCGCCGCGGTAAATGCCGACCACCAGGTGACGATGGCCGGCAGCGCACGCCGCGGACCGAAGCGGTCGCCGAGCCAGCCGCCCGGAATCTGAAACAGCGCATAGGACAATTGATAGGCGCCGAGAATCCAGCCCATCGTGACGATGGAGAAGCCGAACTCCTCTTGGATCGAAGGGACCGCCGCCGAGATCACCACTCGATCGATATAGGTAATCATGTAAGCGGCGACGGTGAGCCACAGCACGGTGTGGCGCACGCGCGTAGGCGCAACGACTGCGGCGTTATCCATCGCCGCCGCCGGCTTCACGATGGCTGCGTCACCGTTCGCCATGGGCGCCACCTTTGGATCCGCCCTTGCATTCGCTTGCGGCGCGGCCAGTGCAGACAGACCAAATGGTCGGCACGGACTTGCCTGCCACGTAGACCGCGTGGATCGTTCGGGTGTTGCGGATGTCCGCCGCTGGATTGGCATCGAGCACGACCAGATCAGCGGTCTTGCCCGCCTCGATCGTTCCTAAATCTTTTGCACCGATCAGTTTCGCGTTGGTGCCGGTAGCCGCGGTCAGCGCCTGCAGCGGCGTCACGCCCGCCTGCACCATCAGCTCCAGCTCCCAATGCAGGAAATGCCCGGAGAATCGGCCCGAGGGTCCACTGTCGCTACCCACGCCATAGCGCACACCGGCTTCGATCTCGCGACGCGTGTTTGCCAGGGCCATATCCAGTACGCCCGGGTATTGAGCAAAGTGTTTGCCCGCCGCGAGCTTCTGCTGCCGCTCCTGACTCTTGAGCGTTGCCAGCGCGCCCGGCGTAATCGCGCGATTGAAGAAAGGGTCGTCGAGGAACGGCAACTTCGTATAGGTGAACGACGCCTCACGACTCAACGTGGCGGCCAGTTGCACGATGTCGTGCCGCTTCATGTCATCCAGCAGCGCCTGATCGACGGGCGCATCGCGCACGCTGTGCGCGAACCCATCGACGCCTTGCGACGCCAGGGTCTTGGCATTCTCCAGATAAAAGATATGAGCGATGGCGTGCAGGCCATGCTTGTGGGCCTGATCGATGATGGCTTTGCTGATGTCGGGCGGCATGCGCGACGGCAAGTCGCCAAACTCGTCATCGACCCACAACTTGATGAAGTCGACGCCCTTCGCAACTTGCTCATCCACCGCTCGGCGCGCTTCAGTCACGTTCGCGACCGGCTTATTCAGTCCAGCAACGCCGCCGTAGGAGGTTTTGAATACCAGTCCCTGCCCCGACGTGTAGACGCGAGCAAAATCAGACTGCGCTTTACGCTGATCCGCGCGGATGCCGAAGATCACATCGGTATCGGTGCCGAGGACTTGCACCGCAGTGATGCCGTAGGCGGCATAGGTGCGCAGCTGTTGCTCAACCAACTCACGAGAGTAGAACTTGATGTCCTGCGTGAGGTCGTGCACCAGGCCGAGGTGGACGTGATTGTCGATGAGCCCGGGAATCACAAACTTACCGCTGAGATTCATCACGGTCGCGCCACTCGGGGCTTTCAAGCTCGAGTGTGGGCCCACCCACGAAATGTGTCCGTTCTCGACAATCAACGAAGAGTCCGGCACGGGTGCCCGACCGGTGCCATCGATCAGAGTGAAATTGGTGAGCACTGTCGTGGCTGCCTGCGCCACCGACAGCGCCGCCAACCCGATGCACGTGGCGACGATACGGACTGCTAGCTGCACTCTTCCCCCTTCAGGTACCCGATTCACGCTCATCACGGCGCGTTGGGCTCGCCTATATCCTATATCCTATCGCCATCATTGCGGTGCGCGATATCAAAAGTCAAATGTTATCGGTATCAAATTCGGCGCAGCGGCGCCAGGGGGAATGGCGCGGGCCGGAAAGAGGCGACGGGAGGGATCAGTCTCGCGTGAACTTCACGAGCCGTTGATACGACTTTTCGAGGTGCGCGCGCATGGCGGCCTCGGCCTGATCGGGATCACGCTGCTGCAAGGCTTTGGTCACCAGCGTGTGCTCGGCCACTGCTTCATTGGTCACTTCGCGATGAAACCGCAGCCGGAAGATATGCAAGTGAATGTGCAATCGGCTGAGCGACTCCACGATCAGATTGTTATCGCTGCCGCGCGCGATCTGTTCGTGAAACTCCGCGTCCTGATCGGCGAACTGATCGTAAAGCGCGCGTGAGCGCGCCGCTTGATCCGGATTCATCTCGAGCGCCAACCCACACAGATCGATGAGCGCCTTATCGCTCATGCGCTCGGCCGCGCAGCGTGCTGCATAGGGCTCGATCAGCAAGCGAATCTCGAACAGCTCTTCGAACTGCTTGCGATTCAACGTCGGGGCCGTGCAATAACCGATGAAGCGCTGCTTGGTCACCAGCCCGTTTGCTTCGAGCATGCTGAGTGCTTCGCGGATCGGTGTCTGTGAGATCCCAAACTCGCGCGCCAGGCTGTCCACCGAGATGCGTGTGTTCGGGGGAATCTTCAGCGACGTGATGTCTTCACGGATCCGGTTGTACGCATCCTCTACGAAGCCCGACGCCCGTTTGATCTGGCGCGGGTTGTCTGGTGAAGGTGCGACCGGCACCACTCGGGGATTCTTGGATTCGCTACTCATAAGGCTTGGGAACTCTGTGCGTCATTGACCGCCGGTTTAGATAGCAATTGTCATCCAGCGTGCGTAGCAATTCTATCATATATGATATAGGATGACTTTCAGGGACGGCGCGTTGCCGCCTGGTTGTAGAGAGGACCTTTATGAGCCTGTTTGGCGCCATGCGGCTGCCTCGCTCCGTGCTGTTCGGTTCCGGCCAACGTCGTGCCCTTGCCGCGGTGGCCCAGCAATTCGGTCAACGCGTCTTGATCTGCACCGACCCGAGGCTGGGCGCGGACAGCGAGATCAAGACATTGGTCGCCGACCTCCAGGGGCGCGGCATGAAGGCGCTCATCTACGATCAGACGCGGGCGGACTTACCGACCGAGTCCATCATGGACTGTTTGGGCAAGACCACGAGCTTCGCCCCGGAGGTCATCATCGGCATCGGCGGCGGCAGTTGCATGGACATGGCCAAGGCGCTCGCCGTGCTGCTCACGCATGGAGGTGAGCCGTCCGCGTACTACGGCGAGTACAAAGTGCCCGGGCCGGTCATTCCGTTGATTGCTGTGCCTACGACGTCTGGCACGGGCTCTGAGGTGACGCCGGTGGCGGTGGTGTCGGATACCGCCAAGGGAACAAAGATTGGCATCGCAAGCCCGTATCTCATTCCGCAAGTCGCGGTGTGCGATCCGGAGCTCACGTTGAGCTGTCCTCCGGCATTGACGGCGTGCTCCGGCGGCGACGCGCTCACCCACGCCATCGAGTCTTTCACCGCGTTGGCGCGAGTGCCCAGTGCCGACCTGACCTTGCAGCACGTGTTCGTCGGTAAAAACGCGCTCTCGGATCATTTCGCGCTGCTGGCGATCGCTTCGATCTGGAAGAGCCTCTACCCTGCCTACGTCAACGGCAACGACTTGCAGGCGCGCGAGAACCTCATGATGGGCGCACTTGCCGCCGGCTGTGCCTTTGGAACAGCGGGAACCGCCGCGGCGCATGCGATTCAGTATCCCGTCGGCAATGCCACGCATACCGCCCATGGCGATGGCGTCGCTTCGTTATTGCCCTACGTGATGGAGTTCAATCGACCTGCCTGCATTGACAGCTTCGCGAAAATCGCCCGAATGCTCGGGCTCGGCAATGCCTGGAGCACCGATGATGATCTATCGCGAATTCTCATCGACGAGGTGGCGCAATTGCTCGCGTCCGTGGGCATTCCGCGCACGTTGAAAGATCTCGGGCTCGCCGCTGACAAGCAGCAATGGACCGCCGAAAGCGCCATCGCGATTCAGCGTCTGGTCAAGAACAATCCGCGACCGTTGGATTTGCGCGCGATGCAGGCCATCACTGCCGCTGCCTATTCCGGCGATCGAGCCGCCCTCCGCCACGCCTGATCTCCAGCTGATGTCATGAAGTCCACGAACAACTATCTGCTACCTGCGTCATCGACCGAGCCCGGACGCGCGATTCCCACGGATCTATTGATCGGCGATCGCTGGCGCGAAGGTGGCGAAGGCCAGCGCATCGATGTGATCAACCCGTCCACTGGAGAGGTTCTTGGCTCCGTTGCGAATGCGACGATCAAGGATGGCATCGAGTCGATCGAAGCCGCCTCGCAAGCCGCAGCCGGCTGGGCCGCGACGCCCCCTCGAAAGCGGGCTGAGCTGCTGCGCGCGTGCTTCGAGCGGATGGTGGCCAACAGCGAGTGGCTAGCGCAATTGATCTCGCTCGAAAACGGCAAGGCGCTGTCGGACGCCAAGGGCGAAGTACTGTACGCGGCGGAGTTCTTCCGTTGGTACGCCGAAGAAGCGGTGCGTTTGGAAGGTGAAATCAGCACCTCACCGAGCGGCGCCAACCGGATCGTGGTGATGTATCAGCCCATCGGCATCTCACTGCTGATCACGCCCTGGAATTTCCCGGCGGCCATGGCCACCCGCAAGATCGCGCCCGCCCTCGCCGCCGGCTGCACTTGCATCCTCAAGCCCGCAGAAGAAACACCACTCACTGCGTACGCAGTCGCGCAGATCATGTTGGAGGCCGGCATTCCTCCGGGCGTCGTCAACGTGATCACCACGGGCGACCCGGCGGCGGTCGTGAAGGCCATGCTGCACGAGGGCAGGATTCGCAAGCTCTCCTTCACCGGAAGCACCGAAGTGGGCCGTCTGCTGTTGCATGAAGCCGCCGACACCATCATCAACTGCTCGATGGAGTTGGGCGGCAACGCGCCGTTCCTGGTGCTCGACGATGCAAACATTGGCGATGCAGTCGCGGGCGCGATGATCGCGAAAATGCGCAACGGCGGTGAAGCCTGTACGGCGGCCAATCGCTTCTATGTTCAGCGTGGCGCCTACGAGGAATTCACCCGGCAACTGGTCGCCAAGATGGAGGCCGTGAAACTCGGCGATGGCATC
Organism: Steroidobacter cummioxidans; assembly: GCF_003104955.1. Classification (NCBI taxonomy): domain Bacteria; kingdom Pseudomonadati; phylum Pseudomonadota; class Gammaproteobacteria; order Steroidobacterales; family Steroidobacteraceae; genus Steroidobacter; species Steroidobacter cummioxidans. Next base: position 9,602 of record NZ_LSRW01000031.1, read on the forward strand.
TCCCCAAATACCGGCTGTGGCGCACTCATCAACCAGGCTGCCGTGGCGAAGATCGAATCGCTCGTCGCGGACGCTGTAAAACGAGGCGCACGCGTGCTGTTGGGCGGCGTGGCACCGTCTCGACCGGGCTTCTTTTATCCGCCGACCGTGTTGAAGGACGTGCCCGCAGGGTCGGAGATCCTCAAGCAGGAGATCTTCGGTCCGGTCGCCGTGCTCGTCCCGTTCGATTCGATCGATGAGGCCGTCGCGCTGGCCAACGATACCGAGTACGGACTGGTGGCCTACATCTACACGAGCGATCTCAAAACCGGATTGCGCGTCGCCGAGCGCCTGGAAAGTGGCATGATCGCACTGAATCGCGGATTGGTGTCCGATGCCGCGGCACCCTTCGGCGGTGTGAAACAAAGCGGCCTCGGGCGCGAAGGATCACATCACGGCATTCGCGAATTCACGGAAGCCAAATACATCGCCGTCGAGTGGTGAGCGATATCGGCGGCTGCGCTTGATCCCGCGTAGCCGCCGACACGCAAACGCTATTTGCCGCTCCATTGCGGCACGCCCTTGTTCTTCGCGACGAAGTTCTGCACGCCTCGCTTGAAGTCCTCGCTGCCATAGACCTGCTCGATCAGATCGTCGATGTTCGGCAGATTCGCAGAGCTCAGGCGGCGAATCATCTCTTTACTGGCGCGCGTCGTCAGTGGCGCATTCGACACCGCGCGCAGGCAGAGCGTCTCTACCGCAGCGTCCAGCCCGCCCGCTTCGACGAGGTTGTAGAGCACGCCCTTGCTCATCATTTCCTGCGCGGAGACAACTTCTCCGAGCAATAGCATTCGCTTTGCCATGGTGACGCCGATCGCACCGGCGATTCGGGCGCAGCTGCTCATGGAAAGACAATTGCCAATGGTGCGACCCAGCGGCGATGCAAAGCGCGCATCGGGCGTCGCAATCCGAATGTCGGCGGCGCTAAAAATATTGAGTCCGCCACCCACCGCCCAGCCCTCGATGATCGCAATGGTGGTGACCGGCAGCGCATCGACCGCGGCCATGCACTCATCGATGTGACGCTCGTAAGCGATGCCGTCACGACCCGAGGTGAATCCGACAAAGCCGCTGATGTCCGTTCCGGAAATGAACGCCTTGCCGCCCACGCCGCGAAATGTCACGACGCGCACGCTGGAATCTTGCGCAATCTCTCGACACACATCGCGCAGGTCGCACCACATCTGGTGCGTCAGCGCGTTGTGCGCTGAAGGGTTATCGAAAGAAATCTGCGCGATCGCCTCGCGCTTCTCGTAAACCAGCTTACCTTCACTCATGGCGCCCCCTCATTGTCCGGCCGATTGCAGCAAGCCCTGCTCAATCAGCTCGCGACGAATCTCATCGCCATGCTGATCGAGCAAGGGTGGCGCATGGCGCACCCGCTGCGGCGTGCCCCGCATTTTCACCGGGAATCCCAGCGCGCGGAACGAGCCTTCCACCGGATGCGGAATATCCATGACCATCTCGCGCGCGGCCACGTGGTCGGTCGCGAGGGCCTGCTCGTAATTGTAAATCGGACCCGCCGGCACCCCGGCCGCCAACAAGGCCTCGACCCATTCGTGAACCGTGCGCTGTGCCAGCGTCGGCTGCAACGCCTCGATCAACTCGATGCGATTGGTCACGCGCAGCGCATTGGTGACAAAGCGTGGATCCGCGTTCAACTCCGGCCGCTGTACCACCTCGAGAAACGTGAGCCACAACTTCTGATTCGCCGCGCCGATCACGAAGTATCCATCGGAGGCCCGCACGGCTTGATAAGGAGCGGACATGCGATTGGCGCTGCCGATCGGCTGCGGCGATTTGCCAGTGCCCCACAGCTCGGTCGTCTCCCACACCGACAATCCCAGCGCAGCTTCCAGCAGCGAAGCGTCGATGAACTGGCCACGACCGGATGTCTCCCGGCCCAGCAGCGCGCTCAGAATGCCGTAGGTCGCGAACAAACCAGCACCCAGGTCCGCAACCGGAATGCCGTTCTTGACCGGCTCGTGTCCGGGCAGTCCCGTGGCGCTCAGCGCACCGGACATCGCCTGCGCAATCAGATCGAATCCAGGACGTTGTGCCCAAGGCCCCGTCTGACCAAAACCGGAAATGCTGGCATAGACCAGGCGCGGATTCAGTTTGGACAACGCCTCATAGTCCATGCCCAGGCGAGCGGCGACGCCGGGGCGCGCGTTCTCCACCAACACGTCCGCGGTTTTCACCAGCGCGTACAGCACGTCACGATCGGCGGGATTCTTCAGATCGAGCGCGATACTGCGCTTGTTGCGATTTAACGCGAGAAAGCCCGGACTGTCCTCGCCCTTGAGACGAAAGCCCATCGAGTGCCGCGTGGAGTCGCCAAGCTTCGGCGGCTCGATCTTGATGACATCGGCGCCCATGTCACCCAGCAACATGCAACAGAAGGGCCCCGCCATCACTTGCGTGATATCCAGCACGCGAATACCCGCCAGCGGCAAACTCGCGTTCTCGTTCTGAGTCGATATATCCACGGATCCCCTCATCTACGAAGCAATGCTCGTCATGACGCCGATCAGCTCGGCAGCTGCGCCTTTTCCAGATGCCGCGTCGGATCGACCAGCAACCAGGCGAAGGCGCCGATGACCGCAAGCGCCGCGGCCACGAAGAAGGCGGATTTCCATCCGAACTCGGCGGCAATCCAGGGCGTCAGCGACGCCGTGATGGCCCCGCCCACCTGACATCCCATATTCATCACACCAGACACCACGCCTGCATGCGGACCGGCGAAGTCTGCAGTCACCGACCAGTACGCGCTCTGCGAAAGATAGATCGCGCCGGCGCCGCCAGCCAGGATCACGGTCGCGACGCCGGCACTGTCGGCAATGGACCCGAACACCAGGAAGATAGCAGTCAACAGCAATCCCACCGCCGGCAGCCCGCAGCGCCCCCATCGCAACCCGTGGCGCTTGACCACAGCATCGTTGATCACACCACCGAGCAGACAACACACCGTCATGGCGATGAACGGCAGCATGGTGTAAAGCGCGCTGGTCTTGAGATTCAATCCGCGAACCTCGGCCAGATAGATAAAGAACCAGCTGAAAAAAATCCACACCACGTAGCCGAACGTGAAGTAGCTGATCGTGAGTGCCCACACCTCACGGTTGGCAAAAATGCGCCGCCACGGAATCGGAAGTTTTTCCGCGGGAGTGGCAGCATCGATGCCTGCGTGAATCTGTGCAAGCTCTGCCTCGGAGATGCGCGGGTGCTCATCGGGACGGTCTCGGGCGGCGATGTACCAAATGAGTCCTGCGATACAGCCGATGACTGCGCAGAACCAGAACGACGCGCGCCAGCCGTGAGACTCGATGATCGCGGTCAACAGTGGCGGTGTGAGGCCGGCACCCGCGCCAACGCCCGCAAATATCCAACCATTGGCCTTGCCGCGCTCGTGCACGGGGACCCAGCGGGCCACGAACTGGTTGGCAGCGGGATAAATGACCGATTCGCCCACCCCCAACCCGAATCGCACCAGGATGAGCGCAACCAATGCGTGACTTGCCACAGGCGAAACAATCGCCGTGAGCGCGGTGAATACGCCCCACCACAAAACCCCGAGCGTCAGGATGTTTCTTGGCCCCAGGCGCACCGCCAGCCAGCCAGCGGGAATCTGAAATCCTGCGTAGCCAATTAGAAATGCGCTGAAGACCCAGCCCAGTTGGATCTGGGTCAGCTGGTACTCCTGCGCAAGCGCCACGCCCGCAATGGAAATGTTGGTCCGGTCCAGGAATGCGACCGTGCTGAGAAGAAACAGCACGAACACTAATAAGTAGCGCACCGGAACGCCGAGGGACCGGGCCAGGGGTCGGACTTTTCTTGCCGGGGCTATCATATCGTATATGCTATCGGATATGGTATGGGACAACAACGCCGCGGACGCAGATTCGTGGCCAGGGGGAAGAGCGCGTGACCAGTCGGGCCTCCATTGCATTGTTGCTCGTGTCCGCCGCGACGTTTGCGGCCGATGCTCCGCCGCCATCGGCCGCCACGCCGCTGGAGCAACGGATCGCACACACCGATCCAACCACCTTCCGTGCACTGACGGGCGTGCACGGCGGCGCCGGTTCAATGAGTTTCGGTGCGTTGCTCGGCACTGATGCCCTCTCAACCAACCTCATCTTTCTTCATCGCGGTGTGATCCAGCCACGCAGTGGCATCGGTCAGCACTTTCACAACTACTGCGAGGAAATGTTCGTCATCCTCGATGGCGAGGCCGAATTCACGATCAACGGCCGCACCTCTCTACTCAAAGGTCCCGCCGGTGCGCCCAACCGACTGGGCCAATCGCATGCGATCTACAACCCGACCGACCGCCCCGTGCAGTGGCTGAACATCAACGTCGGCACGTCGAAAATCTACGATGCATTCGATCTGGGCGACGCGCGCGTGGGCGTGCCGATTGATCCAGTGCCTCAGTTCATTTCCATGCGGCTCGATCGTGAGTTGCTGAAGCCCATCGATGCCATGAACGGCGGCAAAGGCCGCGTCCAGTATCGTCGCGCGCTCGAACCGAGCGTGTTCTTCACCACCTGGTCGTACGTCGATCACCTGCTGTTGCCCCCGGGCACGAGCGTCGGGCCCACACGCCTGGCGGATATGAGCGAGATGTACTACGTCGTCGCCGGCACGGGCACGGTCACCGTGGGCGCCGAGCGCGCAACCATTCGCAGCGGCGACGCCATCGCCATCGACCTCGACCAATCCAAGTCCTTCAGTAACGAGAGCACCGCTCCACTGGAGCTGATGGTCGTTGGCGTCGCGCGCGACATGGGGGCAAAGACCGCCCTCCTCCATCAGCCTCGTCCCCCTCGGAAACAACAATGAAGCGAATGATCGTCACCGCCGTCCTGGGCGCCCTGATGACTGCGTGCACCAACGCGCCCGTCTCGGTCGATTGGCCGACCTATCATCGTGACGCCGGCGGCTCGCGCTTTTCACCGCTCGACCAGATCACACCGGCGAACGTCTCGAAGCTGCAGCTTGCCTGGACGTATCACATGCGACCGGCGAGCTCGACACCCCTGCCGCCGTCCAGCGATTCCAGCGACGAGATACCGATGCGTCGCAGCCGCTTCATTCCCTCCGAGGCGACCCCGCTGGTCGTGGACGGGCGAATGTTCATATCGACGCCGTACGGACGAGTCGTCGCGCTGGATCCGGACAACGGCAGCGAGCTGTGGGTCTACGAGCTGCCCAATCACGATCAGCCGTCCACGCGCGGCGTCGAGTACTGGCCGGGCATGGAAGACTCGGAGCCTGCGATTTTCTTCGGCACGCGCAGCGGCAAGCTCATCAAACTGTCCGCCGCCACCGGCCAGCCCATCGCAAGCTTCGGTCAAGGCGGCCTGCTCGACATGAAGACGCCCGAAGTCATGAATGGCTCGCCGCGCGCCTCGTTGGGCATGAGCTCACCGCCACTTACTTATAAGAATCTCGTCATCACTGGCTCACGCGTGCAGGAAACGCCGTCGCTGGGCGCGGCGGGCGACGTGCGCGCCTGGGATGCGCGTACGGGTCAACTTGTGTGGACATTTCACACGGTGCCCCGCCCCGGTGAATTCGGCCACGACACCTGGGAGGGCGACAGCTGGAAGCGCCGCTCTGGTGTGAACGTGTGGACCTCGTTGGTGGCCGATGCCGAGCGTGGGATCGTGTACCTGCCCATCGGCGCGCCCGCCTTTGACCGCTGGGGCGGCGACCGCAAAGGCGCCAATCTCTTCAGCAACTCCATCGTTGCCGTCGAAGCCGCCACCGGCAAGTACCTCTGGCACTTCCAGACCGTGCATCACGACATCTGGGATCTCGATCTGCCCTCCGCCACGCTCGTGGAGGTCAAGAGGAATGGCAAGACCGTTCCTGCGATCGCCGTCATGAACAAGACCGCGCTGCTGTTTCTGCTCGACCGAGTGACAGGACAGCCCATCTACGAGGTCAAGGAAGTTCCCGTGCCGACGGACACGGACATTCCGGATGAAGCGCCCTGGCCCACGCAGCCGATGCCCGTCACGCCGCCGCCGCTCTCTCGTCTGGAATTCAAGATGTCCGATCTGGCCGACGTCACACCGGAACATCGAGCCTTCTGCGAGCAACTGATCCGCGAAAAGAACATCGTCGAGAGCCGAGCTTTTCAGCCCTTGCGCGGCGACTCCGCCGTTGCGAGCTTTCCCGGCAGCCTGGGCGGCATCGATTGGGGCGGCGGCGCATTCGATGCACGGCTCGGCTATTTCATCGTCAACATCAACGAGCTGGCCAGTCACCAGCAGCTGGCGAAGCGACCTGATGGTTCCTGGGGACTGAAAGACGGCTATGTGTATTTCTGGAACCCCGAGACGCGGCTGCCATGTCAACAGCCGCCCTGGGGCAGTCTGGTCGCGGTGGATGTCAACACTGGAAACATCGCGTGGCGTTCCACCTTGGGCGTCAGCGACAACCTGCCCGAGCCCCTGAAAAACACCGGGCGCATCAGCGCGGGCGGCCCCACCCTCACCGCCAGTGGCTTGACCTTCATCGGCGGCACGGACGACAAGCGCATTCGTGCGTTCGACACGCGCACCGGCGCTGAATTGTGGAGCTACAAGCTGCCCGCATCGATCTATGGCACCCCGATGACCTATCGAGGCAAGAGCGGCAAGCAGTTCGTTGCCGCCGTGAACACCGGTGGGTTCGCAGGCGATGCGGTCGATAGCGACACAGTCACCACGTTCGCACTTCCTTAAGCCAAGGCCGCCCATGTTTCGTTCGACCAGCCGCGCCCGACTGACCATTCTCGCATCGCTGTTCGCGAGCGTGCCGCTGTGGGCGCAACCGACGACAGACGAGCCCCCTGCAGGCGAAGGGCTCGAGCTCATTCAGCGTAGCTGCATCAGCTGCCACGACATCTACATGATCACCACCAAGCGCAAAACGCCGCGACAGTGGGCGGAAGTGATGGACCTGATGGCGGCCCGCGGCGCGGAGGTGACGCCGGAGGAGATGCAGATCATCGAGGAGTATCTGTCGCAGAACTTCTCCACCACCGCGACCAGTTCCGCCGCCACTCAGAACTCAGCATCGAAGCATTGAATCGAGGAGCCTTCATGAACAGACGTCATTGGCTGAAATCACTCGTCTATTTCACCGCGGGCACCGCCGCGGGCGCGAGTTCCTTGGCGCAGGCCGCAAGCGGCACCGCGAAACCAATCGTGCTTTACTGCGACCTTGCCGTGGATCCCGCTCGCGAGCAGGAAATGCTCGATGCGTATCACAACCATTTCAAACCCATCGCCCAGAAGCATCGCGGCTATATCGATCTGAAGATGCTCAAGCTGCGCCAGGTGATTCAAGGCGGCCCCGCGCCCGCAAAGACCATCAATTATCGGTTTCAGCTCACTTACGAAAGCGAGGAGCTGCGACAGAAATGGATTGCCTCGGCGGACCACGCCAAATATTGGCCCATGATCGAGAACACCGTCGCCGACAAAGGCTATCTGGTGCTGCTCACCGACGCTGTTTGAACGTCGCCGACGCCGCGAGGACTGTATGAGAAATCTATTGAGCGCAACTCGATGCACGCGATGGGCGTGGCTGATCGGTGCCGCCTGCATTGCCACGGCAAACGCCGCAACCCCGGACACCCCATCCACTCGCATCGAGCGAATGGACCCGGCCCTGGATGCCCTCATCGCACCGGGGACAACGATCGAACGCGTCGCAACCGGATTCAAGTTCACCGAAGGCCCGATGTGGCGAGAGGGCCGACTGTGGTTTTCGGACCTGCGCGCCGACAAAGTGTTTGCGGTCGACCGCAGTGGCAAGGTCGAGCTGCTCATCGAGCACGCCGGCGGTCTCAACCCCTTTCCGCCTGATTCGTATCTGGGCTCGAACGCCATGGCCACCGATAAGGACGGCTCGGTGCTGCTGGTCCAGCAAGGCGGACGCAAGATCGTTCGACTCGATGCGCATCGCAAGCCCACGACGCTGCTGGATCGCTATCAAGGCAAGCAATTGAACAGCCCGAACGATCTGGTGTTCGCCCCGGACGGCTCACTGTGGTTCACCGATCCGCCTTTCGGTCTGGCCGGCATGGATAAAGATCCCGCCAAGCAGTTGCCGTTCAACGCGGTGTATCGCTACGCCGACGGCAAACTCGAGCCGGTCATCAAAGATCTCACCCTGCCGAACGGTCTGGCCTTTTCACCGGACGGCAAGACGCTGTACGTCGCGAACTTCGGGCCCGAGCGATTCGTGAATGCGTACGACGTCGGCACGAATGGCACCGTCGGCAAGCCTCGCGTGCTCATTAAATACGGTACTGAGGAGCGGCGTCCCGGTGGACCGGACGGACTCAAAGTCGACAGCGCCGGCAACGTCTGGACGACCGGCCCCGGCGGCATCCGCATCATCACGCCTGCCGGCAAAGTGCTCGGGCAGTTGGTGCTGCCTGAAGTGGCCGCGAATCTTGCGTTCGCGGAGCAAGGAAAGGTGGCGTACATCACCGCCACATCGAGTATCTACAAACTCGCGTTGCGCACGGCTGGCACGATGCCGCTGTATCAACGCTGATCTGACGAAGCTAATTGGGGGGACATGACATGAGAAGGTTCGACTCGTCGATGATCCGGCGCATGACGTGCGTGCTGGCCGGATCGCTGCTGTGTGCGAGCGCCGCGCTCGCGCAACAAGCATCGCGACCGCAGCCCATCGTTGCCTGGTCAGCAAAGCCCGTGCAGGCGACCCCATGGACCGCGCCGAACAAGCCGCATTGGAAGCTCTCAGACGTACTTGCGAAACATGCCGGTCAACGCAGCTGGCAGGAAGCCATCGTGAGCGATCGGGATTTCGTCGCGAAGTACATCAGCATGGCCCCTGGCGAGAAGACCCCGCGGCAGTTCTTCGCCGACGACCGCGTCTTCTGGTTCGTACAGTCCGGTCGCATGCGCGTGAGCATCGATGGCCAGGAGCCTTTCGTCGCAACCAAAGGCTTCATGGTGCAAGTGCCCTATCGCACCTCCTACAGCATCGAAACCGAGGGCTCGGAGCCCTCGCTGCGCTTTGAGGTCACCGGCGCGCAAGCGATACCGCTTTATCCCGTCGATGCAACGCCGGCACCGCTCGATGGCAGGAAATATCTAAAGGTGACCTACACCGGCCGCGGCACGTACGACGAGGTCAACAAGCCTTACATCGACTTCACCAAGGACGTCGTCAACGCCAATGGGCGCGGCGGCCCCTTCGTCAAGGACGACAAAACATTCGCCAACATGATTCGTGGCGCGGGCACGCCGCCGCCGCCATCGACCAACCTCGGTCACTTTCACATCGGCTATGGGGAGTTCTGGCTGATTCTGGAAGGCAAGATCGACTATCTGATCGAAGGGGTTCCTTTCTTCAGCGCCGAGCCGGGCGACGTCGTGTACGCGCCGCAAGGCCGCTGGCATCGCGCCAGCTTCGGCGGCACCGGCATGGCTACTCGCCTCGCCATCAACCCGCGTCCGGATGGAATGCACAACTTTCAGGCGCCGGAAAACGACTGAGCATCGTTTTCGTCCGCGCCTCTGCAGACGACTTATTCGAAGACTCACAACAACGCTCACATAGGGGGACTCGACCATGCCAACATCACGTTCACTCCGTGTCTCGGTCCTTACGGTGCTCGCGGCCGCATCGATCTCGACCGGGCCGGCATTTGCCCAAGAACAGACCGCCAACCCAGCGACGCCCGCCTCGAGCGCCGGTCCCAGCGAGCTGGAGACCGTGCTCGTCACCGGTTCGAGCATTCGCGGCGCCGTCCCGGTCGGCTCCAACATGGTGGCCGTTGGCCAGGACACGATCGAGAAGACTGCCGCCATCAACTTATCGACCCTGGTCAACACCGTGCCCGCGATTTCGACCTCGGGCTCGCTCGCTCAGGGCGAAAACGTGTTCTCTTATTATTCTCCGCAGATTCACAGTCTGGCCGGCTCCTCCTCCAACACCACGCTGGTCGTGGCCGACGGTCTGCGCATTCCCGGCGGCGGCACGCAGTTCAATCAATCCGATCCGAACATCATTCCGATCTCAGCAATTCAGCGCGTCGAAGTGCTGGCCGATGGCGCCTCGTCCGTCTATGGCTCGGATGCCGTCGCGGGTGTCGTGAACTTCATCACCCGGCGCACGTTCGACGGTTTCGAAAGCAACGTGGCTTACGGCTCCGCCGACAGCTACAACACCCTGGATCTGAACATGATCTGGGGCCACACCTGGGAGACCGGCGGCGTGTACTTCGCCAGCCAGTACAGCAACTCGAGCGAGCTTCTGGCCCGCGACCGGCCCTTCACCAGCCGCGGCGACTATCGGCCGGTCGGCTCGAACAACAACAGCTTTCAATGCAATCCGTCCTCCATGCTCGTGACCGGCGTATCGAGCGGCGCCACACCCTCGGGCGTGTTCCTCTCTCCCGATGCGACCTCGACGGTGTCCAACACACCGAACAACGCCCCGTGCAACAACTCCGTCTACGCCACGCTCGTGCCCGAGCAATACCGCTTGAATGGCTTGATGAAGGTCGTGAACGAGTTCAACGATCGCCTGACAGTGGTCGGTATGGTGAACTTCAACCGGCAGCGCTCCGAGTCGGCACAGGCGCCTGGTGGTCTGACCAGCGCCACGGCGTTCGGCCCTGGCCAGGGTGTGGCCNGCAACAAAATCCTTTTCTTTCCCGAGCACCGGCGGGACGCGCCGAAAATTGCGAAACCGAGAAGGAGCATCACTTTGGCTTGCGCTGCGCGAGGATGGCAACTACGGCATCGCTGAAACTCAGGCGGACGTTGCGTATGCCACGCTCAACGTCTCCTACGAGCTCGGCAATGACTGGTCGGTCTCGCTCGAGGACGGAATCGGCTGGAACCGCTCGGCCGGCAACGCCATCAACACCTTCTGTACCGCCTGCGCGCTGCTTGCGTTGAACGGTACGGCACAGGCAAGTGGCAACCCAACAGCATCCAACATCGCCGGTCAGAACGTCATCGCACTCAATATGCCGCTCACGACGAGCAACGCGCTCGACGTCTGGAATCCGCTGGGCTCAAACCTCACTTCGCCCGCGGTGATGCGACAGCTGTACTCCGCCAACACCGAGAACACCAACTTCAACACCACGAACCAGACGCGGCTTACGTTCCAAGGTCCGGTGTTCAACGTGCCCGCCGGTGAAGTGAAGGTGGCCGTCGGTGCGGAGTACTTCTGGCACGAGCAGACGCAGAAGATTTCGGGCAGCAACAATACTGGCCCGACGACCACGGGCTCGAACTTCCGCGTATATAACTATGATCGCAACGTCAAATCGGCGTTCGCCGAAGTGCTGGTCCCGGTGATCTCCTCCGAGATGGGCATCCCGTTCGTGCATCAGTTCGATCTGAACATCTCGGGTCGGTACGATGAATACTCCGACGTGGGCGAGACCAAGAATCCCAAGTACGCATTCAACTGGGATATCACGGAGGGCTTTCGGCTACGTGCGAACTGGGCGAGCGCTTTCGTCGCTCCGCCGTTGGCCGTGATCGGCGACCCCTCGCAAGGCTATCTCTATGCATCGGGCAGCGTCGGCCCCACTGGCACCATCAACGTTCCCGTGGCGAACTATCCCGACGTCGTCAACGTGCCTGGCGCTGTGGTACAGAACACCAACCAGCCCTGCACGGCCTCCTCGGATGTGTGCACGATCGGCCAAGGCAACCTCGCCATGCGCCGTCAATTGGGTGGCGGCTTCAGCAACATGGTCCCGCAGAAGGGACGCAGCTGGTCGGTGGGCTTCGACTTTGCGCCCGAGTGGCTGTCTGGCTTCACCAGCTCGATCACGTTCTTTCACAACACCTTCACCGGCGGCGTCAGCTCCCCGAGCCCAACGGCCATCGTCAACAGCCGCGGACTCAACAACCTGCTGACCATCTGTCCGAGCGGCTGCACCGAGGCGCAGATCCTGGAGTTCGCCAATGTCGCGAACGGCGCCACCATCAACGGCGCCGTTCCGCCAACGGTGTACTACATGATCGATCAAAGCTCGCGCAATGCATTGAATCTGGAGCTGGAAGGTATCGACGCAACCTTCATGTACGACTTCTCGATTGGCGACATCGATTTCAACGTGGGCAGCGCGGCGTCGTACTTCACGAAATACACCCAGAACTTCGGCGGCGGCACTGAGTTCGACATCCTCAACACGTCGGGCTTCAACACGACGTTCCCGTCGGTCAAGTTCAAAAATCGCGCGCAATTCGGCATGGCGATGATGAATGGCCTCTCGGTCGACCTGTTCTGGAACCACACAGGCGGCTACAAGAACTGGTCCTCCAGCAGCATCGATCCCATCGTCGTTCAAGCCGGCGTCCCGATCGGCGGCGGCGACAATGTGGACGCCGACAACACATTCGATGTGAATGCTCAGTACATGTTCGGCAACGAGAGTCGACTCAAAGGCTGGATCGTGTCGCTGAACGTCCGCAATCTGACGGATGAGGAGCCGCCGTTCTATAACGGGAACACGAGCGGCATCTTTGGGAACGCGGCGGGATGGGGGTACAACGGGTTTGTGTCTAACCCGGTTGGGCGGTTGGTGACGCTGGGGTTGCGGACTCGGATGTAGGGATTGGATTAGAGGATGGAGCCGCCCGGCGAATGCCGGGCGGCGCGGTGCACGTGAGACCCTTCTCCTTCCTGGTTGGTACACGCAAGACCCGATAGATTGATTATATCCAGAGGGTCGCTCCTATCCTGAAGCGATTACCCCGCTGCCGCTCAATTCAGCCAGGGTGGGAGTACAGTCGCCTTCCAAACGTTGTAAAAGCCTGCGGGAAGATCGACTATCTGTATCTCCTTCGACGAGCGGATCTGAACGGCCGGAACTCCCGGCGCCTTGATCCGCTGGCCGGTCACAATAGCTCTTACCGCCTTGTGCTGGCCCTCTGCATTCGCTCTTATGGTCTCAACAAGCGCTCTCTCCAGCTCTTTGAAGTTGGCTGAATAGCTGTAGGTCACGGACTCGATGTTCCCTGAGTCAGGTGAATCTCCCAACCATCCATGGGTGGCTTCCCTCACCTCCGCATAAAGGAGGATCTGCACAGGGCCGAACTCATGTCCGGCTTCCGCCGCGACAGAAGCGGACCGACATGACATCAAAATGCTCGAAAGAAACAGCAGCAGGCAAGTTCTTGCTACCATGTCTTGACCCCACTGCAAATTCCTGGCGGCCCGTTCCCGCCTCCAACGACTCGCGCGGCCGACGCAAGAACCCGCACCACGGGAGCGGATCCCAGGCTAGTCGAATGATCATTGAAAACGCGCTCAACACGTACTGATCATGCCTTAGGCGCAGTAGCTGAGCACTTTACAGCTGAGATGGCATACTTTCGGACGACAGGCGCTCGGTCCGTCATCTCCGACTCGCTCCAGCTCAAATATCAGCCGTTGATCCTCGCACTCTCGGCTGTGGGCAGTGAACAGCCGACAGCTGGTCGCTCGAACTGATCCGTCACTTTCTACTCCCGCGGCATTCGCTCCGAGCCGACTTTACTTGAATTCTACTTCTTCTATGTTGGCCTCTATCCTAACGCCGTCGACATTCTCGGCGCGATACTTCAGGTACGAAATCTTCTTTATGGATATTGTTAGCGTGTTTCTGTCCGCCCAGCGAATCACAGGCGTTGCGTCATCTGCGTCATTCACGAATGAATACGCGGTGCCGTACTCAAACACTGGCAGCCTGACACCTCGAGCGTTCGCTAGCTCAATAGACACGACATCCGAACTAGCAATTCCTTCGCACGCCCGGCTGACCATCACCACGTTTCGCCCGTAGCTATTTGGGACGTTTGTCTCCCAAGTGTTACAGCTCGCGAATTTTCCCCCAACGGACCAGATCGCTGCCGCACCTACGACCACAAGAGCCAGCAGAGCGACGACGGACCAGATCCAAAGCTTTCCACGACGCATGTTCAAGGCCTCCCGCACCACCGCTAGCAGCCACATTCCAGCCGTTAGTCCAGGCACTAAGCTGTTCCGGATCGCCGGCATTACTTGATCAGATCGCGACTGGTTGACGCCAGGTCTTGAGTTAAACCCGCGAGGAACTGGTCCTCCAGCAGCATCGATCCCATCGTCGTTCAAGCCGGCGTCCCGATCGGCGGCGGCGACAATGTGGACGCCGACAACACATTCGATGTGAATGCTCAGTACATGTTCGGCAACGACAGTCGACTCAAAGGCTGGATCGTGTCGCTGAACGTGCGCAATCTGACGGATGAGGAGCCGCCGTTCTATAACGGCAACACGAGCGGCATCTTTGGCAACGCGGCGGGCTGGGGGTACAACGGGTTCGTGTCGAACCCGGTTGGTCGGTTGGTGACGCTGGGGTTGCGGACTCGGATGTGAGGAGGGGTTCGATGAGTGGCCGCCCGGCTGTTGCTGGGCGACCCTCGCGCAATATTCTGCCGCTTCCCGCATAGAGGCAATCGTTAACGCATCGTGATCCCTATACAGCCCACCACTTTCCGCATCTAGAGAGATCCACCGGAACACGCGCCGTACATGGGCGACCGAATTCGCCAAACACTGGCTGACATGCATGCAGGCAAACCGACTACCGGTAGTGCCACCACCGCCGCACCAGGAGCGCAGCCCACTTCAGCAATTACGGCGAGCGTTTCGGATGACCACCCAAAGAAGCGAGCCAGCAAAGATGCCACCCGTAACCATTGCCAGACCGACGAGATCCAGAGCTCGGCCCGGCCCCAGCATCAATGCAAGCAGGAAGGGCACCGTCACGCCAGCCACTATTGCCTCCCTCGCTACATTCGCGTATATGGACTCCCCCTGCAAGTAGAGACTGATCGAGTTCGACTCACGAGGATTCGCTTGCAGGCGTATATCCGGCATCTGAGGTGGGATGTGTTACGTCCCGTGCCGACATGGAGATCTGCAACACTGCGGTGCCACGCGTTTCCCCGGCGGCGGGAGCGCCAAAGAATGTACCGGCATCAAGCAGCGCGGACGCGGTCCAGTGAGCCATGATGAGCGATGAGCCTCTGAAGCAAGCGTGTGGTTGGACGCCGATGTGTTGCGAGCACTAATGCGCCAATACGAA
>NZ_LSRW01000032.1:0-53842 GCF_003104955.1 Steroidobacter cummioxidans
CCAGCGTCAGATGTGTATAAGAGACAGGTCTTCGACTTCGTGCTGGTCGTTGACGGCCAGCGATTCAGGCTCGGCTTCGTTGGCCACATCGAGATCCACGATGGGCAGCCGCTTGCGCTCGAACACTCTCGCCAGCTCGCGACGTGCAATGGTCAGCAGCCACGGCCGCGCCGACTTTTCTTCGCCGAGCGAATCCAGCGATCGCCACGCCCGCAACAGCGTCTCCTGCACCACGTCCTCCGCTAGAGCCCGATCTCGGCAAAGCCAGTACACGAACCGAAACACGTCGGCCCGAAACGGCATGCACAGCGCCTCGAAGCGCCCGCGCTCACGAGCACTGTCAGCATCGTTCATCGGGAGTAGACCGGGAACGGCGGGTTTTTATTGCGCGGCAGTTTCAGGCGAGCTCGAAGCGGGCGTGCTCGCCCCAGTTCAGCGACCAGGACCAGCGCTCCTCGACCGGTTGTCCCAGGATCAAGCACCGCAAGACTCGCAACGACCCGCCGTGCGCGACGACGGCGCAGCGAGCCACGGACAGTGGCTGCGACCTGCCATACCAGCTTGCGACTCGGGTCCATAAGGCTTGTTCTGTTTCCCCGCCGGGCGGCGCGCGATTCCAGGTATCCGCCGCCCATGGATCGCTATGTTCTCTCGGAATGCGCGCCCACGGCAATTGCTCCCATTCGCCGAAATGCAATTCCTGCAGCTCGGGCGCGAGGATCAACGGACACTCGTCTCTGTGCGCCAAATCTTTAGCAAGGCGCAAGCAACGTTGCGCCGGGCTGGAGTACACCTGATCGAACCTCGGCAATGGCGCCACTGCGATCTGAATGTCGCGCTCTGCAGTCTCGGCCAGTGGCACGTCGGTTTGGCCGTAGCACACGCCTTTGGCCACCGCCGGAGCGGTGTGGCGAATCAGATAGAGTTCCACGACGCGAGCACGGCCAGATAGAACGTAATTTCGGTGAGCTGTTGTGTGGCGCCTAACGTATCGCCGGTGAAGCCGCCCAGTCGTCGCATGAACCAGCGGGCCAGCACGTACAACACGATCAGCGAGCAAACAAACCCCGCGATCGCGTGCACGCCGCACCAGTACAGCGGCGCAATGCCAATTGCGAGTGCAGTGGCCAGCTCGCCGCGGCTCATGGGCTGAGCAACGGCCCGCGAACGTGACAGCTCGGGATTGCTGACGAGAGTGCCGGCGAATATCAACGTCACCGCACACGCGCGGGAGAAAGCATGGCCGGCGATCAACACGATGATCGCGAATGTCACAGGCAGCGCATTCAAAGCGGCGATCTTGATCAGTAAGGTCAGCACCAGCGCCGCCGTACCGAAGGTGCCGAGCCGCGAATCCTTCATGATTTCCAGTGCGCGCTCGCGAGTCGCGCCGCCGCCCAAACCATCGAACGCGTCGGCGAGGCCGTCTTCGTGGAACGCGCCGGTCATGAATATCGTCACGGCCGTGCTCAGAATGGCTGGCAGCGGCCCGGGCAGAACCAGGCTGGTCGACCACAGCACCAGGGCGGCGACGGCGCCAATCAACGCGCCGACAGCCGGGAAGTAACGTGGCGTGCTGCTCAACTGATCCGCGGAGTGGCCGACCCATGCGGGCATGGGCACGCGCGTGAAGTATTGCACCGCCATGAGCAGCAGACGCAGCTCGGCGAGCAGGCCAGAGGGGCGAGCGCTGTGAGCTTCGCTGCTCATGAAGCGCGGTCGTCCACACCGGCGGACTCGAAGCTGGCCATTTCGGTCATCAGCCGAGCCGTCGCGTCGATGATGGGCCATGCCATTGCCGCACCCGTGCCTTCGCCGAGTCGCATACCCAGATCGAGCAGCGGCTGCACATCGAGATGGGCCAGCAACTTGCGATGAGCGTGCTCCGCCGAGCAGTGACTGAAGATGCAGCGGGAGCGAACTCGAGGATCGATCTCGATGGCGAGCAGCGCCGCAACGGTCACGGCGAAGCCGTCGATTACGGCGATGCATTTCGCATCGGCGGTTGCGAGCAAGGCGCCAGTGATCATCGCCAGCTCGAAGCCACCGTACTCGGTGATCGTTTCGATCGGGCTGAGCTTGTCGGGGCGACGCGCTGACGCAGCGGCCAAACGTTCGCGCTTGCGCGCCAGTCCGACATCGTCGAGCCCGGTGCCGCGGCCGACGCATTCCTCCAGGGACCAACCCGTCCGCCGATGCAGCAGCATCGACGCGCACGCGGTGTTGCCGATGCCCATTTCACCAAACAGCAATGCGTTCGATCCTGCGTGCAAGGCTTCTTGCGCCAGCGCGCGACCGGCACCGAGGGCCTGCGTGCATTGATCCTCCGTCATCGCCGGCTCGACTCGAAAATTGCGAGTGCCACGGGCAACGGCGCGAGCCACGAGCGACGGATGTTCGCCAATGTCGCTGGCGACGCCCGCATCGATCACGCGCAACGAGATGCCATGCTGGCGCGCCAAGACATTGATGGCCGCGCCGCCGCTCAAATAATTGAGCAGCATTTGCGCGGTGACTGACTGCGGGAAAGCGCTGACACCGTCGGTCGCGATACCGTGGTCGCCTGCAAATACAAACATGTGCGGCGTGCGGAACACCGGCGTTTCGGTGTCCAGCGCCAGGCCGATGCGCACCGCCAGCGTTTCGAGCGTGCCGAGCGAGCCCTGCGGCTTGGTGCGTGTATCGAGTCGGCGTTGCAGGGTGGCGTTGGTTATCATGGATGCATCTGAACGGTGAGTGCAGGCAATGGTAGAGGATGACGTGTCGGGTGAGCGAGCTTCGGTCGGGCGGCGCCTGATCATCGGTGGGGCGCGCTCGGGGAAAACCGCTCATGCCATCGCGCTGGCGAAATCGCTGTCGGAGGCGCGGGGCGTGAATGTCACCTATGTTGCTACCGCGCAGGCACTCGATCAGGAGATGCAACATCGCATCTCGTTACATCGAGCCGAGCGGCCGGCAACGTGGCGCACCTTAGAAGCACCGGCCGGTCTTGCGCAAGCGTTGCGCGGGCAGGAGGCGTCGACTCTGCTGGTCATCGACTGCATGACGCTGTGGTTGTCCAACGCTTTGTTGAAGGACTTTCGCGAGGATGCGCCGACCGCCGAGCTGCCCGCTTGGGAGTCTGAGCGCGCCGAATTTCTGCAATGGCTGCAAGCAGTTCGCAGCGATGTGCTGTTGATTTCCAATGAGGTCGGCGCGGGTATCGTGCCGTTGTCGCCGGTCGCACGACGCTTTCAGGACGAGCAGGGACGGTTGAATCAGATGCTGGCGGCGGTATGCGATCAAGTGACGCTGGTGGTCGCCGGAATTGCCGTGCCGATCAAGACCTTCCGTGCCGGTTGATTGACGACGTAACAATTTTCGCGCAAGGTGTCGCGCGAACGACAAGTCATGGGAACCGGGTGCAATACCCGGGCTGCCCCCGCAACTGTAAGCGGTGCCGCCATCCAAGCTTCATGAATTCATGAGCTGACCACTGGGCTTCCAAGCCTGGGAAGGTGATGTGCAGGCTGCCAGCCGCGAGCCAGGAGACCAGCTTGCCGTGGTCGTCTTCGTGCAGCCGGGGTGTGCTGAACGAGCGGGAATTCCTGCAGCGGCGACAGGTTCACGGCGCGGTGCCAGAAGGCGATCGCACCGTGTGGTATGTCAGCTTCTGTGAGTCCCGCCGTGCGATCGCAGTTTCGCCCGTTCGTCCGCTGCTTACGCGGACTGCTTTTCCTGGTCCTTTCCTGTTTCGCCGCAGAGCTATCCGCGGCCACGCTGGTTGCTGTCGTGTCCGAACGCAACTCGGGCGATCTCGCGCAGGCGGCGCGAGATTTGAATCAGCGCCTGCC
This sequence comes from Steroidobacter cummioxidans, assembly GCF_003104955.1. Lineage (NCBI taxonomy): Bacteria > Pseudomonadati > Pseudomonadota > Gammaproteobacteria > Steroidobacterales > Steroidobacteraceae > Steroidobacter > Steroidobacter cummioxidans. The sequence continues at coordinate 3,834 of NZ_LSRW01000032.1, forward strand.
CAATCATCGATTGATCTTCCGCACGACGGCGCAAATCGATGCGCTCAGCGACGCGCAACTCCAGGAGTTGATCGGCGAGGCCGACGCGCTGCTGCTCGCGACCGTGTTCAAGGAAACGGCTCAGCGCATTCAAGCGCTGCTGCCGGCAACGCGTGCTCGTGAAGTCATTGCTGTCGCCGGCGATCCGGCGCTCGGGCGGCAGAGCCGATGGCGCGCCAAACGTTTGTTTGTCGATGAAGATCCGCGTTATGCGGAGCTGTCGTCGCTGACCGCCGAGAAGGATGCGAGCGCGGAGGCCGTCGCGGCCGCCGTTCGGCGCCATCCTCAACTGGCGCCTTGGATTCAAGCTCGCGCGTACTGGCAGAACCGGGGTGCGCCGAACCTGATTTCGTTGCTGGCGTTGTTGCTGTCCGAACAAGATCGCGCGGCCGCGGCAGCTATCAAACCCGTCGAAGATGCATTGCCCATGCGCTTTCACTATCGCGGCGAATGGTCGACCGCGGAAGCGTTGCGCATCTCCGGTAATCGACGCGTGGTTGCTGTCCTCGAAGATCAGCATGCGGATGTGACTTTGAGTGAGGCGATCTGCCGCTCGTTGGGCGCGCGCAATCTGGATTGCCTCACGGTGCTCGCAGGCTGGGGCAAGCCGAGCAGCGATGCGCTCGACGTCATTGCCACCAAAGTCGGTGCCCGACTCGGCGCGATCGTCTCCGTGCAGGATTTCATCATTGGCGGCAGCAGCGATCGAGCTACCGCAACTCGTCGCCTGGAACAGCTCGATGTGCCCGTGCTCAAGGCGCTTCGACTGCATGATGTCACTGCCGATGGTTGGCGCATGTCCGAGCAGGGCCTGGCGTGGGACAGTGTTTATTACCGCGTCGCGATGCCTGAGCTGCAGGGGCTCAGTCAGCCGATCGTCGTTGCGGCGGCGGCCGCTCCGCAGCTGGATTCGTTGTCAGGAATCGCGGTGACGCGGGTCGCAGCGATTCCATCGCAGGTGGAACAGTTGACGGCGCGAATCGAGCGCTGGGCCCGCTTACAGCGAATGAAGAATGCCGACAAGCACGTCGCCATCGTTTACTACAATCATCCGCCGGGTCGTCACAACATCGGTGCGGACAATCTCGACGTTCCCGCATCGTTGCTGGAAATCCTGCGTGCGCTGAAGCGTGAGGGCTACGACACCGGCGCGTTACCTGCGTCGTCGGAGGAGCTGCTCGAAAAGCTACAGCAGGATGGCGTGAATCTTCCCGAACAGGGCGACGTGCTGCGTGCGATGGCCACGCGAGTGACGAACGTCAGTGCCGCTCAATACGCCAAGTGGTTTGCAACGCTGCCGCACCCGTTGCAGCAGGAAATGACCGGTGGCCCATTGGCGCTACTGCATGCGAATGTTCAGGCTGCACAAGCAGCTCGCTTGCCTCAGGAAGCGCGCGGTCAGGTCAGCCGGACGCTGCATGAGATCGAGCACCTCCTCGAAGGCGCGCAACATCCCGCGCGCGCTCGTGCGCTCGATCTCGTCGAGCAGCTGCAAGCTGCTTATGAGGTGCAGTTAACCAAAGGCGACAACGAGGAGCGCATCGACTCGCTGACTCGCGCGATTGCGGCCACGGGCGTCGAAGGATTGCGAGGCTGGGGCGAACTGCCCGGCAACGTGATGGTGAACAAAGGCAAGCTGGTGCTGCCGGGGGTGCGCTTCGGCAAGATCTTCGTGGGGCCACAGCCGCCGCGTGGCTGGGAACTGAACGAAGAGCTGTTACACGCCAACACCAGCATTCCGCCCACGCATCAGTATCTCGCGTTTTATTTCTGGCTGCGTCATGAGTTCCGTGCCGATGCCATCGTGCATCTGGGGCGTCACTCAACGTACGAGTTCCTGCCGCGCAAGGGTGTGGGTCAGGATGAGCTCGATTATCCGGCGCTGATCGCGGGCGACATTCCCGGCATCTATCCCTACATCGTCGATGGTGTCGGTGAAGGTCTGCAGGCCAAGCGGCGCGGACTCGCGGTGATGGTCGATCACTTGATTCCGCCGCTGACCGCGACACCGCTCTATGACGACCTGTTGCGTCTGCGTCAGGTGGTGGAGAGTTACGAGTCCTCGAACAATCCGGCGTTGCGCAAGCAGGCGGCGGAGTCGATGCGCGGCCTGATCGATGAGTTGCATCTCAAGGACGCGTTGACCGCAAGCATGGACGCCGAGCTCAAAGTGCGCGGCATCTCGTTCGAGCAGGCCGACGATGAGTTGCTCGTGCACGAGATCGGTCACTATCTCACGCACCTGCAGGAAGATTTCATGCCGCTCGGCCTGCACGTGTTTGGCAGGCCTTGGACGCAAGAGGCGCTCGATACGATGCTGGTCTCCATGAAAGCGACGGCCAGCGACAAGGCACTCCGGCAGAATCTTGCCAGCTCGCCCGAGCAGGAAATGCGAGCGCTGTTGCACGGCCTTGCCGGCCGCTTCATTCCTGCCGGTCCGGGCAACGATCCGATTCGCAACGCCGAGGCGCTGCCGACGGGGCGTAACTTTCATGGCCTCGACAACAGTCTGATTCCGTCGCGGCTGGGTTACTCGCTGGGTGCGAAGCTGGCTGTCGAGGCGCGCGCCAAGGTCAAAGAGGATGGCAAGGAAGCCGTCATTCTTTGGGCGTCGGACTCGGTGCGAGACGAAGGCGCCATGGTGGGATTCGGGCTGTCATTGCTCGGCGTGGCGCCACAGTGGAACAGTCGCGGCATCGTTGCCGGGCTCGAACGGCTACCGCTGAAAGAGGTCGGGCAGCGCGCCGATACGGTGTTCGTGGCGTCGGGCTTGTTCCGCGATTTGTTTGGTCAGCAGATCGTCTGGCTCGACAAGGCGGTGTTGCTGGCCTTGGATGGCAGCCGTCGCACCATCGAGCGCACGCGTCCCGATCTCGCTTCGGCGCTGCGCGTCGCGCTCGAGCCGTTGGGTCCCATGGCGAGCGCGGGCGATGAGCCCCTGGCGCGAAATCATGTTGCGCGCCATTGGGTGAGCGAAACATCGGCGCTCATCAAGCAAGGCGTCGGGCATGCCGAAGCGGGCAAGCAGGCGAGCTTGCGTGTGTTCGGCACTTCGCCTGGTGATTACAGCGCTGGTATCAATCGCGCCGTGGAGCGCTCCGGTAGCTGGAACGATCGCAAAGAGCTGGCGAAGATCTATATCGATCGCATCGGTCATGCGTACTCCGCCAATGGCACGAGTCAGGCACAACAGGAACTGTTGAAAAGCAATTTGCGTGAGGTGCGCAACACCTATCTGGGTCGATCGAGCAATCTCTACGGCCTGATGGATAACAACGATGCATTCGACTATCTCGGCGGCCTGAGCCTCGCAGTGGAGTCGCTGAGCGGTCGCGTCCCGGCCAGTCACGTTGCGGATCATTCCAATCCTTCGCAGCCGAAGATGCAGCCACTGCCCACGGCGCTGCTCTCGGAGCTGCGCGGTCGGTATCTGAATCCGGCTTGGATCAAGCCGTTGATGCAGCATGGCTACGCGGGCGCGCGAACCATGGGCAGCGAGTTCATGGAGTACTTGTGGGGCTGGCAGGTCACGAATCCGGATGTGATCAAGAGCTGGGCGTGGGACGAGGTCAAGCAGGTGTACGTGGACGACTCGCATGGCCTCGGTCTGGACCAGTTCCTCGAGCAGGGCTCCAACGTGCATGTGAAAACCAACATGATGGCCATCCTGCTGGTCGCGGCCGAGAAACAATTCTGGCAGGCCGACGAGGCCACGCTGCAACAGCTGGGTCAAAAGTGGGTCGATCTACTGATCGAGCACGGCTTGCCGGGCAGCGGTCACACCCAGCCGGATCATCCGGTGTTCCAGTGGGTGCAGCCGTATTTGCGCGCCGATCAGATCGAGCCGCTCAAACAGCTGTTGGAACGCGCGCGGGTGGACGCGAAGGCAGCTTCATCGCCGACGACGATGGCGGAACTGCAGGCGACCACTGAAGCTCAGGCCAAGCAGAGCTCCGCGGCTCACGGTGCGAGCGGGCGCTCGCCCTGGCCGTTGGTGGTCATCGTGCTTGCCCTCGCTGTATTGCTGTCCGCTGGATATCTGCGCGGCCGTTATGTCGCTCCCAAGGAACGTTCCGTATGAACTCATTCATCGTGCAATGGACCCACGCGCTGGTGCCATTGCTGCTCACGCCGGTGGTCGTCGGATTGTTTGTTTGTGTTGCGCTCGCCTGTGTCGACATCGGCGTGCTGTTCGGTGAGCGCGGGTTTCTGCGCCGGCGGGAGCGGCCGGCTGATGTCAGCGCGGTCGAGCGTCGAGCGCATCGACGCATCGAACGGGCCGACATTCTCACTCGCACCTCGCCCATGCTTGGCTTGATGGCCACACTGATCTCGCTCGGCCCCGGGTTGACGGCGCTCAGCAATGGCAACTTGAACCTGCTGGCCGAGGCGATGCTGACGGCCTTCGATGCAACGGTGCTCGGACTGGCCGCCGGTGTCGTCGGCTTCATCATCGGGCGCTTGCGGCGCCGCTGGTACGACGAGGCGTTGCTGCGCTGGGAGCAGCAATGAGGCGCCGTTGGAGCAGTGCACGATTCGACGAAACGCCCGAGGATCCGCAGGCGTCGCTGGTCAATCTCGTGGACATCATGCTGGTGTTCATCTGCGGCTTGATCGTCGCGCTGGTGTCGGCACAACCGGTGTTCAACAGCGCTTCCGCCAGCGCCGAAGGGGGCCAGCAAGTCGTTGAGCCGGGACGCGAACTTGCCGAGTTGCCGGAGGGGCTGCGAGGGCAGGCGGCGGGCGCAGGTATGGAGCCCGTGGGGCAGGTCTATCGCGACCCCAAAACCGGCAAATTGATCCTGGTAGGCCAGTAGTCTTCCGGCGAAGGCGGGAACGGCTCGCGATCAGTACAATGGGCGGCCGTCGCCCAGCCATTTGCCTACCGCTATGAATTCGCCGTTCCTGGACACCGCTCTCGAAGCCGCCCGCGCCGCGGCCGATGTCATTCGCCGTTACTACCAGAACAATCTGCAGGTCACGATCAAGGCGGACAAGACGCCGGTGACCGACGCGGACGTGGACACGGAGAAAGTCATCCGCGGAATCATCAGCTCGCGCTTTCCTACGCACGGTTTTTTCGGCGAGGAGACCGGGCAGAGCGCGATGGATGCGGAATATCTGTGGCTGGTCGATCCCATCGACGGTACCAAGGCCTTCGTCCGTGAGTATCCGATGTTCTCCACGCAGATCGCGCTCATGCATCGCGGTCAGCTGATCGTCGGCGTGTCGTCAGCGCCGATGTACGGCGAGCTGGCTTGGGCGGAGATCGGCAAGGGTGCGTGGTTGAACGACAAGCCTATCAAGGTCAGTGAGATCGATTCGGTCGAAGCCGGTGCGATCTCGGCGGGCAATTTGAAAACATTGGCGAGCGGACCGCGCTGGGATCGATTCGGCAAGCTGGTAGCGCGCGCTCATCGCATCCGCGGCTATGGCGATTTTCTGCACTATCACTTGCTGGCGGCGGGCAAGATCGATGTGGTCATCGAGTCGGACGTGAACATCCTGGACGTGGCGGCCTGCGCGGTGATCGTCGAAGCAGCGGGTGGCAAGTTCACCGACCTGGAGGGCAAGCCGTTGACTCTGGAAACGACGTCGGTGCTGGCAGCAAATGGCAAGTTGCACGCGACGGCGTTGAACGCACTGCGCTGATCTATTTCTTGACCCAGCCGATTTCGGTGGCGGTGAGCGGGCCCACGACCACTTGATTGAGCGACTCGGGTGTCACCGAGTCTTCCCGGGTCAGTGGGATTCGACCGCCCATGAGCTCGGCGTGGGTCTGTGGCAGGAGCGGTTCTTTGGTGGGCTCCGCATAGCCTAGGGGATGCAGCGGCTGGCTGGTGCGCGAATCGTATTTGTCGGTCGCGCCCAATGTATGTAACAGCTCGTGCGCGGTGACTACGTCGTTCGAGCCTGTCATCGAACGGGCCGCGAATACGTGCACTACGCCGTACAAGCCTTTCTGCATGCCGATCGAGTGGCTCAACGTCGGCGTCAGCGCCGGGTCGTGATAGACGACGAACAGCTTGATATCGGGCGCGACGCCAGGCACGTCCGGTGATTGCCATGCCCAATAGCGCATGCGCAGGCTCCACCAGATGATGCTGAATATGTTTGCGTCACGATGCAGCGGTGGAGGCTGGTCGCGCAATTGCGGCGCGGATTTGAACTGGATCGGCCGTTCCATGGCCAGGCCTCGAAAGGCCGCCTCTTCCTGGAAGAATTCTTCCAGCGCCTGGAAACGATTCGGTTGCAGGTTGCCAATGAACTGCTCGGTCACGGCGCTGCCATCGCCATTGATGGGGTAGATGGTGACGCGCAGCGGAATGTTCCAGTCGGTCGAGTACACGCGATCGAAATACGTGTTCAGCGCGACGACCAGCAGAATCAGCAGCAAGATCAGGATGCGGATGTTGCGCCACATGCGCCGACCTTACCCGCCCACGGCCGGACCGCCCCAGGCGACAGGTCTCAGTTCGCCGATTCCACTCGCAAATCGGTGAGCTCGCAGCCTTCGGCGCGGTAATAGACGGTCATGGGCTGGCAACAGACGGAGCAATCCTCGATGTATTCCTGCGATTCGACCGACAGGTCCAGGAACAGCGTGATGGATTCGCCGCAATGAGGGCAGGTGGTTTCAGCGGTCGTTTCGAGCATGGTCTGACAGGCTAAAAGCGCTCCTGATCCAGTCGACTTTGGCTCTGGGCTCGCCGATGGTGATGGCGACCACATCGAAACGCGCCGGATAGTGCCGAAGTTCGGCGCGTTTCATCAGCAGGTGCTCGGCTGCAAGCACGAGCCGGCGTTGCTTCTGCCAGTCTACCGAGGCGGCCGCGCCGCCGTAATCCGTGCTCGATCGGCAGCGGACTTCGATGAGCACCAATGTCTGACGCTCCAGCATCACCAGATCGAGCTCGCCCATCTTGCAGCGATAGTTGCGGATGAGAGGCGTGAGGCCGTGCGCGAGCAGATGTGCCAGCGCCAGTTCCTCTCCGAGCTGACCGATGCTCTTGCGCTCGCGATCGTCCACGATCCACTCCGCTGCATTGAAGCTGGCATCAGCGTGCCAGTGCGGAGTGGTCGTGGGCCGCTGCGTTTCTCGACTAAACGGCCGCTAAATGCACAGTCCCGATCGGTAGGCCTGGTGTACCTATCGCGCCGACGCCGTCGCGGTCGTGCCCAGCGGCAGCGCCCGGCCGCCGGAGACTTTGGCCCAGTCGAGCTCGCGTTTGACGTGGCCTTTTTCATCGATGGATAGCAGGCCGGTCATGCCTGGAATCGCGTGAGCGCTGCCGAATTGGCCGGCTTTGAGCAGCGGCACGATGCGGCAGGCATCGAAGCCGAAAGCATACAAACGCCCCCGGCCTTTAGCGCGGACGGGCCAGTGGCGGGTGAGCGCGCTGCGCAGCTGAGTCGAGGCAGCGTCGGGTGAGATGACCCAGGGCATATCCGGGAAGATCACACCTTCCAGATCGTTGTTTGCTTGTGCATCCGGCTCGAAGATGTCCGAAGTGGCGTAGATGGGCAGGTCGTCGGAGAGGTGGAACTTCAGGCCGGGTCGCAGCGACCGACCTTGCACCGGCTGCGCGCCGACAAAAATGAACTGCGCATCACCGCGACGACGCGGCTCGAATTCCATACGCGTGCCGAGCGCCGCAAACAACGAGTTCGCGCGAGCACGGCTCTCGTTGATCAACAACAGCTCGGTGATGGGCTGCGAGAAATCGCGCGCTGACGGGTCATAAAATTTCATGCCCGCGATTTGCCCACCCAACGTCTTGAGCTCGTTATCGAACGCACGAAACACGCGCTGACCCCACTCGTTGTTCGGCAACAGCAGCAGACCTCGCATGCGGCCATCTGCAGTCACACGTTGCGCAACCTGCCGCGCTTCCTCTTCCGGATCGAGCGAGTACTGGAACAACAACGACGGGGACGCGGTGTTGTCCGCCGTCTGATTCAGAGCGAGCGTGAGTACCGAGACCTCGCCAGAGTTGGCAATCGCCGTCACTTCATCTTTGGTCAGCGGGCCAACGATGAACTGCGCGCCATCAGCGACGGCCTTGCGATAAGCCGTGGTCGCGCCCATTTCCGCAGAGTCATAAACATTCAACATCGGCCGGCGACTCGCCTCTTGCTGAAGCAACGCCGCGAGGAAGCCATCGCGCACGGCCATGCCCGCAGCCTGCTGTCGGCCGGACAGCGGCAGGATCAGCGCGATCTGCGTCGGATAGTCCAGGCCTACACTCAACTGCGGCAACACGTCTTCGGAGAGCAGCGAATTCGCCGGATGCGTCGGATAGCGGCTGCGCCACTGAGCGATGTCTTCATTGGCGGAGAACGGATTGCGCGCGGTCACGAGCGCCACGCGGCCCAGATCGAGCCAGCCAGCGAGTGTTTGGCTCGCGCCGGCGGGCGGCGTGAAGTCGGCGTTGCCTGCGGCACTTTTCTGCAGGCCCTGCCAGATGAGGCGCTGATTCGCGCGAATGTCGTCCTTGCTCGTCAGCAAACGTTCGCGATCGAGCGCGGCACTGACGGCTGCGGCGGGACGATTCAACGCAAACAACGAGCGCGCGCGCACCTCGAGCACATCGGAGGACAATTCGCTGGGGATGGGCTGAGGAATGCGATCCAGTTCAGCGAGCGCCCTGTCGCCACGACCAGCGCGCAACGCCAACTCGGCGGTGACGAGCGAGCGCAGGCCGTAGTCAGCCCGAGGCAGCGACGTGCTGACTTGATTCAACAGGGACGTGGCTTGAGCAGTGTCGTCGGCGCGAACGGATTCGCGAGCCGCGCGCAGGAGGAAACGATCGCGCAAGTCACCGGGGGACTGCGAGGCCAGGGCTTCGTACGCACGGGAAGCGCCCTTGTAGTCGCCCTTCCGAGACAGCGCTTCGGCCTGACCGACTTGCCGGTCGGCGGCGGCGCCCGGGGTTTCCGGGACGACGGGGGAGACCTCGCATGCGGTGAGGCCAATCGCCAGTATGATGGTGGCGATCCAGGTCATCGCAAATCGAGCCGTCTTTGTGCCATTCATTTCCACTGCAACCTCTCGGCGTGAGCCGCGGACGGCATTATATAGGGACGCTGCATGAGCGCTGGATTTAGCACCGAGTCGGCGGTCGCGGCAGGCACGCTATACGTCGTGGCCACGCCGATCGGCAATCTCGGCGACCTCAGCGCACGGGCGCGCGAGGTGTTGTCGGGCGTTCAGCTGATTGCAGCCGAGGATACGCGGCACACCCGGCAATTGTTGCAAGCGTTTGGCATCGATACTGCGCTTACTTCGTTGCACGAGCACAACGAGATGCACAAGAGCGAGACGCTGATCACACGTTTGCTCGCTGGCGAGTCGATCGCGCTGGTCTCCGATGCGGGCACGCCGCTGATCAGCGACCCGGGGTTCGATCTGGTCGCTAGAGCGCGGGCCCGTGGTGTTTCGATTGCAGTCGTGCCGGGGCCCTGCGCGGCGATCGCGGCGCTGTCGATCGCGGGTTTGCCCACCGATCGGTTCGCTTTCGAAGGCTTTTTGCCTGCGAAAAACGCGGCTCGCGTGGCGCGGCTGCGAGCGTTGGCGAGCGAAGAACGTACGATGATCTTCTACGAGGCGCCGCATCGCTTGCTCGAAGTCCTGCGCGATATGGCGGCGGAATTGGGCGGTGAGCGTTCAGCATCCGTGAGTCGCGAGCTGACCAAGCGCTTCGAGACGACATATACCGGCACGCTCGCGCAGTTGGGTGAGATCGCCGAGAAAAACGCCGATATGGCCCGCGGCGAAATCGTGATTATCGTCAATGGCAATCCCAAGGAAGCGAGTACCGCGCAGAGCTTGAACGCAGATCAGCTGCTGCGTGCGTTGCTGGACGAGTTGTCGCCATCGCAGGCTGCGAAAGTCGCGGCAAAACTCAGCGGTGAAAAACGCAGCGACTTATATGCGCGAGCCATGCAATTGAGCGGCGGCAAGCGCGAGGAGTAAGTATCATTGGCGGCGGAGTCGGCCAGGCAACCGCTGCTCTTGCTTGCAAGGGTGGAGGAAAGTCCGGGCTCCTAGGGCAAGGCGCCAGGTAACGCCTGGGGGACGTGAGTCCACGGAAAGTGCAACAGAAAGCAAACCGCCTAAGCGCGCGGCTTCGGCCACGCGACGGTAAGGGTGAAAGGGTGCGGTAAGAGCGCACCGCGCCGGTGGTAACACTCGGTGGCACGGTAAACCCCGCCCGGAGCAAGACCAAATAGGGGAGCGCGCGGTCCAGTCCTCGGATTGGGCAGCATGTGTGGCCCACACAGACTCCCGGGTAGGTCGCTGGAGGTACGTGGTGACGCGTATCGCAGATGAATGGTTGTCCACGACAGAACCCGGCTTATCGGCCGACTCCAATTTTTCATTCAGAAGAGCAGGCCCGCCTCGGTGGCCTGCGGCGGCTGGCCTTGAAGCCTCGTCGAAGAGGCGTCAGTGGCCTGCGGCGGCTGGCGGGGGGAAGTGTCCTCCCGGCACCGCGACACACGCCGTCGCTCCGCTTCGCTCGCGCTGACGCGCGCGACTTTGCTGCACATCCATGAGGCTGCTAATGGACCACCATCCCTGGATGGATCCATTTGCCGGGAGGACACTTCCCCCCGCCAGCCACCGCCGACGCGTAGGCGGCGTTTGCCACCGCGCTCCGGAAATTACCAAGCTGACCTTAATCGAGCTTTCCGGGCGCCCGAACCAAACGCCGGAGGCGGAGGCCAGGGTGGGTACCTCCTTCCGGCAGCTTTGGGGTACAGGGACGGGACCCCAACAGCAGGGCTCATCATGGACGTGCGGTGAGGAGCGCAATGCGCTCCGGCCGTGCCCGGTGCCGGAAGGAGGTACCCACCCTGGCCTCCGCCAGCCACCGACGCCTCCCTCTTGGCGACCGAAGGAGGTACCCACCCTGGCCTCCGCCAGCCACCGACGCCTCCGTCTTGGCGACCGAAGGAGGTACCCACCCCTGGCCTCCGCCAGCCACCGACGCCTCTCTCTTGGCGACCGAAGGAGGTACCCACTCTGGCCTCCGTCAGCCGCCACCGTCGCCACCGTCTCCGTCTTGCGACCATCAAATTTTAATAAACGTTATTCAGCCTGCGACCCCTCTCACAGGCCGACTTAACCATAACTGTCGATAAATTCCTGACGACGCCGGCCGCCACAATCGGCCCGATTTCCGCCCCTTTTTGGACACGCTGCGCCCCTCGATTGCGCATTTCCGAGCGTTAAGGTTTTCCCTGTACTGGTTGGAATCACAGGTGCGGGCAAACCCTGCTATTCGTGTCGCGGCACGCAAAGAACGCTTCCTAACCCTCTGATTTCTGTCAGACCAGTTTTTGTGATTTTCGCTGAGGGTGCCAGCTTCGTGCTCTAAGTCCCTGTCGCTAAACAGGAAATGCCCCAAATTTTTTTGACCCGCGACACAACGGTACCTATAGTGCAAATCGGTGGGAAAAAGTGGGAATGCGTGGGTTAGTGGGGCATGTTCAGGGGCGCCAACAAGGTCACTCTCGATAGCAAAGGTCGGCTTGCCATGCCGACGCGCTATCGCGAGCGCATCGTGGAGCGCTCCAACGGGCGGCTGATCGCAACCGTCGATCGCGCCGACCGCTGTCTGCTCATTTATCCGCTGCCGGAGTGGGAAGAGATCGAACTGAAGTTGCGCCGTCTGCCGACCTTGAATCCGGTCGCGCGCAGGTTGCAGCGCCTGATGATCGGTCACGCCACGGATCTGGAGCTGGACTCCAGCGGCCGCATCCTGATTCCCCCGAGCTTGCGTGAGTACGCGACCTTGTCGCGCGCCGCGATGCTGATCGGCCAGGGCAACCGGTTCGAGCTGTGGGACGAGGCGTTGTGGAACGACAGCCGCGAGCAGTGGCTGAAGGTCGACGAAACCGCCGAGGAGCTGCCACCCGAGCTCGAAACGCTGTCGTTGTAAGGCCCGGTCATGTTGTCGCACACACCGGTGCTTCTGCAGGAAGTGCTGGCCGCGCTCGATATCCGCGAGGGCGGCCGCTATCTCGACGCAACCTTCGGTCGCGGCGGCCACAGCGCTGCGATTCTGGAGCGAGTCGGGCCGCAAGGAGCGGTGATCGCATTCGATCGGGACCCGGCGGCAATCGCGGCCGGGCGCGAGCGCTTCGCCAACGATGGGCGGATGACTTTGGTGAGTAGTGCGTTTTCGCGATTGGGTGCGGTAGTGACGCAGATGGGCCTGACAGGCGCCATCGATGGCGTGCTGCTCGATCTCGGCGTGTCGTCACCGCAGCTGGACGAGGCCGCGCGAGGTTTCAGCTTCACGCAGGACGGTCCGCTCGACATGCGCATGGATGTTTCCTCCGGCGCGACCGCAGCGGAGTTCGTCGCGAAGACGCCGGAGCACGAGATCGCTCGCGTCATTCGTGACTTCGGTGAGGAAAAGTTTGCGAAGCGCATTGCGCGCGCCATTGTGAATGCGCGTCGTGAGGCGCCGATTGTTAGCACGTTGCGACTCGCGGAAATCGTTTCGCAGGCGAATCCCAAGTGGGAGCCTGGCAAACACCCGGCGACGCGTACGTTTCAGGCCATTCGTATTCAAGTGAATCACGAGTTCGAGGAAATCCGGGCCGCGTTGGCCGGCAGCCTCATTGCATTGGCGCCGCGCGGGCGGCTGTGCGCCATCAGTTTTCATTCGCTCGAAGACAACATCGTCAAACGTTTCATGCAGGAGCAGTCGCAGGAAGATCCCGTGTACGCCGGCTTGCCCGACGTGCCTGCGCACGCCCGTCCGAAACTGCGCCGCGTCGGCAAGGCGATTCATCCGGGCGAAGCCGAAGTGTCTGCCAACCCCCGTGCGCGCAGCGCGGTGATGCGAGTGGCGGAAAGGGTGGCGGCATGAGCAGTCGCATCGGCCTGGCTGTGTTGTGGCTGGCGCTGCTCGGTGCCGCCATCGCCGTCGTGTGGAGCAAGCACGAGGCGCGCAGTTTGTTCATCGAGCTGCAGCGGCTGAATGCGGAACGCGATCGGCTCGATATCGAATGGGGCCAGCTGAAGCTGGAGCAGAGCGCCTTTGCGATGCACGGGCGAGTCGAGCAGACCGCGCGCGGCAGTCTGCAGATGGTCGTGCCGCGGCCTGACGAAGTCCGGATTGTGAAGCCATGATCCGTCGCGACGAAGGCAAACATTTCTCCCCTGAGCAGTACCGCGGTCGACTGCGGTTCGTGCTCGGCACGCTGGTGCTGATTGCCACCGGCCTGGTCGCGCGCGCGGTGGATCTGCAGGTGCTCGACGAGGGCTTTCTGGAAGGCCAGGGCGACGCTCGTTACACCCGCATCGCCAAGCTGACCGCGAATCGCGGCGGCATCTACGACCGCAATGGCGAACCGTTGGCCGCCAGCATGCCAGTCGACACGGTGTGGGCGAGTCCGAAGGAAGTGATGAAGGCGGCCGATCAGATTCCTCTGCTCGCCGAGGCGCTGAATCGCGACAAACGCTGGCTGACGCAGCTCATCACCAGCAACCTGGAGCGCGAGTTCGTTTATCTGGTGCGCCACATGCGCCCGAGCGACGCCGCGCAGGTCAAGGACCTGAAGATTCCCGGCGTGTACTTGCAGCGTGAGTACCAGCGCTTCTATCCGGCCGGCGAAGTCACGGGCCATCTGCTCGGCTTCACCAAAAAGTATGACGACATCGGTCAGGAAGGCCTGGAGCTGGCGTATGACCGCTGGCTCGGCGCGGAAGCGGGCGCCAAGCGCGTCATTCAGGATCGTCTCGGCCGCACGGTGGAAGACGTCGAGAGCATCCGCGCGCCGCATCCCGGCGGCGATCTCGTTACCAGTATCGATCTGCGCATCCAGTACCTGGCGTATCGCGAACTGAAAGCAGCGGTTCAGGAACATGGCGCCAAGGCCGGTACGGTCATCGTGCTGGATATCGAGACCGGCGAAGTGCTGGCCATGGTCAATCAGCCGGCTTACAACCCGAACGATCGCGATCAGGTCGCGGCCGTGCGTTATCGCAACCGTGCCGCCACCGACATCTTCGAGCCTGGTTCGAGCATCAAGCCGTTCATCGCCGCCGCCGGCGTCGCGTCCGGGCGCTATCACGGCAACACCATCATCGACACATCGCCGGGCTTCGTTCAGGTGGGTATCAAGAGAATTCCGGACGCGCACAACCTCGGCCCGATCACGTTGACCACGGTGCTGGAGAAGTCGAGCAACGTCGGCATGACCAAGATGGCGATGAATCTGTCGCCCAAGTCCATGTACGACATGTTGCACGCGTTCGGCTTCGGCGAGGTGACCGGCAGCGGCTTCCCGGGCGAGTCGGCCGGCTTGCTCAATGAATATTCGCACTGGCGCAAGATCGGTCAAGCGACGATCTCCTATGGATACGGTTTGTCGGTGACGCCGCTGCAGTTGGCGCGCGCATACGCGACCCTCGGCGCCTATGGCGTGAAGCGGCCTGTGACATTGCGCAAAGTCGACGAGCCGGTGCCGGGCGAGCAAGTGATCGATCCGCGCGTTGCCAAGGAACTGCTGGAAATGATGGAGAGCGTCGTTTCGAGCGGCAGCGGCAATCGTGCATCGCTGCTCGGTTATCGCGTGGCCGGCAAGACCGGCACGGCGTGGACCGCGGACGGCGGCGCCTATTCCCAGGATCGTCGCAAGGCTTCGTTCGGCGGCGTGGTGCCGGCCAGTCATCCGCGACTGGCGGCGCTGGTCGTGATCGACGAGCCGAGCGGCAAGAAATATTACGGCGGCGACGTGGCCGCTCCCGTGTTCGCCAAGGTCATGGCGGGCGCGCTGCGTCTGATGGGCGTACCTCCCGACGGTCTCGATCGAGTGCCTGCCACGACGCTGGTGCAAGCCAATCCATGAGGACTGCCGCCGCAACGATCACCATGAACAGCCGGGTCGACAACGTACGTACCAAGAATCTGCGAGAGCTGCTCGCGGACAGCGGTGTATCGCCTGTCGATTTCGTGCCGCCGGATCTGGAGATCAGCGATCTCACATTGGATAGCCGTGCAGTGACGCCGGGCGCCGCCTTCGTCGCGCTTCCGGGCACGCGGACTCATGGCATCGGCTTCGCCGCTCAAGCGGTGAAGGCCGGTGCCGCCGCTGTTCTGTGGGAGCCGGTGGACGGCGTGGTTCCTCCGCGCTTGCCCGACGATGTGCCGCTGATCGGCATTCCCAGGCTCACGGCGTGGCTGGGCGCCATTGCGGATTGGTTCTTCGATGCGCCGTCGGCGAGCGTGCGTGTCATCGGTGTCACCGGTACCAATGGAAAAACGACTACGGCGCACGTCATCGCGGCCGCCTTGCAACAGTTGAATGTGACCTCGGCGTACGCGGGGACCCTGGGTTACGGCCGGGTGGGCGACTTGCATTCAGGGTCGCTGACGACGCCGGATTGCATCACTGTTCATCGGCAGATCGCTGAACTCCGCGACGACGACGTGCGTTGCCTCGGCATGGAAGTTTCCTCGCACGCGCTCAGCCAGCATCGCGTCAACGGCGTGCGGTTCGACACTGCGGTCTTCACCAATCTCACGCGCGATCATCTCGATTATCACGGCACGCTCGAAGCGTACGGCGAAGCCAAAGCGCATCTGTTTCGCTGGCCGAGCCTGCGCTATTCCATCGTGAATGTGGACGATGCCTTCGGCCGTGAGATCGCGACCCGAGTGGCGCACACCTGCCTGGTGGTGCTCAGTCGCGCAGGTGAAATCGCTCTGGATCCGCGTTGGCGCAGCGAGCAGGGAGAAGTGAAGCAATTGTTCGCTCGCGGAGTGACTGCCGCGCCGAATGGCCTGGACATCGAGTTCGATGGCAGCTGGGGCACCGCGACGCTGCGTTCACGCTTCGTCGGCGACTTCAACGTCGAAAATCTGTTGACGGTGCTGGCGACCTTGCTGACCAGCGGCACGTCGCTGCAAGACGCGATCAAGGCGCTCGAGAACTGCGATCCGCCGCCGGGCCGCATGGAAACCATCACTGCGCCGGACCGTCCGCTCGCGATCGTCGACTACGCGCACACTCCGGACGCGTTGGAAAAAGCATTGCTCGCCGTGCGCAAGCATCGCACCGGCAAGTTGGTTTGCGTGTTCGGTTGCGGCGGTGACCGTGACGCGGGTAAGCGTCCGCTAATGGGCGCAATCGCCGAGCGTCTCGCGGATCGCATCATCATTACCGACGACAACCCGCGCACCGAAAACGGCGACGCGATCGTCGCCGACATCCTTAAAGGCCTGACTCGTCCCGATGCCGCGATCGTCGAACGCGACCGCGCCGCCGCCATTCATCGCGCCATTGCCGAGAGTGCGGCAACCGACGTGGTGTTGATCGCGGGCAAAGGGCACGAGGACTATCAAATCGTGGGCGCCGAGCGACGTTCGTTCAGCGACCGCGAGCAAGCGCTGCGAGCGCTTGGGAGGCAGCCATGATTGCCTGGAAACCGAGTGAGATTGCCCGTTATTCGCAAGGTCGAGTGGTCGGCGCGGATCGCGAGTTCACCAGCGTCTCTACCGATACGCGGACGATCAAACCGGGCGCGCTGTTCGTCGCGCTCACCGGCCCGTCGTTCGATGGCCACGATTTCGTCACGACCGCGGCTCAGAACGGTGCGGCTGCTGCGCTCGTGGCGAGAGAACTGCCGGTCGATGTGCCGCAGATCATCGTCGCCGACCCGTTGGCGGCGCTGTCTACATTCGCGCGCGAGTGGCGGCGTCAGTTCCCCATTCCCGTGGTCGGTGTGACGGGCAGCAATGGCAAGACGACGACCAAGGAGCTGATCGGCTCGATTCTGTCGCAGCGCGGTCCGACGCTCGTGACCAAGGGCAACTTGAACAATCACATCGGCGTGCCGCTGACGTTGCTCGAGCTGACCAAGGAGCATCGCTACGCGGTCATCGAGATGGGCGCGAATCATCTGGGCGAGATCGCTCATCTGGCGAGCATCTCCGAGCCGACCGTTGGCATCGTTACCAACGCGGGCGCCGCGCACCTCGAAGGTTTCGGCAGCTTGCAGGGGGTCGCGGACGGCAAGGGCGAGATGTTTCAGGCGCTGCCGTTCGAAGGCGTCGCCGTCATCAATGCTGACGATAAATATGTGTCGCAGTGGCGTGACATGAGCGCCGCCGATCGCATGCTCACTTTCGGCTTCGAGCAGCCGGCCGACTTCATGGCCCACAAGGTGCGTGAGATCAATTCGCCTGCCGGCTTCCGGATCGACTTCGACCTGGTCACGCCGGATGGAACGCTGGCAGCAACGGTGCCGCTCGCCGGCCTTCACAACCTGCGCAATGCGCTGGGCGCTGCCGCCGCTGCTTGCGCGGCCGGTACGCCGATCGAGCAGATCGTCAAAGGCCTCGCGGCGATGAAGACCGTGGCCGGCCGCCTCGAATTGAAGCCCGCGATCAACGGCGCATTCATCGTCGATGACTCCTACAACGCCAACCCGAGCTCGCTCAAAGCGGGGCTGGATGCAATGCGCAGCTTCGCGGGCTCGCGCTGGCTGGTGTTGGGAGAAATGAAAGAACTGGGCGATGCGAGCAACGAGCTGCATGCCGAAGTCGGTCGCTATGCACGCCAGACCGGCATCGAGCGGCTGCTCGCCATCGGCGAGGGCTCGCGGTTTTCAGTGGAGGCGTTCGGTCGCGGTGGCCAATGGTTCGCCGACATCGATGCGTTGATTCGCGATGCCAAGGCGTCGCTGACCCCTGGCGCCGCGGTACTCATCAAAGGGTCGCGTGCGAATCGGTTGGAGCGCGTGTCGGCGGCGTTGTCCGCGGCGCCGCCTGGCAACAGCGACGGCCATCATTAAGAGAACAACCCCTTAAATGCTGCTGTACTTCACCAAACAGCTCGCTCTATTGGAAGGCGCGTTCCGCGTTTTCCAATATTTGACGCTGCGCGCGATTCTGGCCGCGCTCACGGCGCTGTTGATCTCTTTCTTCATCGGCCCGTGGATGATCAACAAGCTGTCGCTGAACCAGATCGGTCAGCGGGTGCGCGACGATGGCCCGAAGACGCATTTGCCCAAGGCGGGCACGCCGACCATGGGCGGCCTGCTGATCCTGGTCGCGATCACGTTCAGCACGCTGCTGTGGGCGGACCTGAGCAATCGCTTTGTGTGGATCACGCTGGTGGTGACGCTGGCGTTCGGCCTGATCGGTTTCTGGGACGATTATCTGAAGCTCGTGGTCGGCAACAGTCGCGGCCTGATCGCGAGATATAAATATTTCTGGCAATCGGTGGCGGGTCTGGGGTGTGCGATCGCCTTGTACATGACTGCCAAGTCGCCGGCCGAGACTGCGTTGTATGTGCCGCTGTTCAAGCAGGTGATGATCCCGCTCGGGCTGTGGTACGTCGCGCTCGCCTATTTCGTCGTGGTCGGCACCAGCAACGCGGTGAACCTCACCGACGGCCTGGACGGTCTGGCCATCATGCCGGCGGTTCTGGTGGGTGGGGCCTTGGGGGTGTTCGCCTATGCGACAGGTAATGCAGTGTTCTCGGGCTATCTCGGCATTCCTTTCATCGAGGGCACCGGTGAAATCCTGGTGTTCTGCGCGACGCTGGTCGGCGCGGGTCTCGGCTTTCTCTGGTTCAACACCTATCCCGCGCAAGTGTTCATGGGCGACATTGGTGCCCTCGCGCTCGGTGCGGCACTAGGCGTAGTCGCCGTCATCGTGCGCCAGGAGATCGTCCTGTTCGTCATGGGCGGCGTGTTCGTCATGGAAACGTTCTCGGTGATGCTGCAGGTGGCGTCGTTCAAGCTCACCGGCAAGCGCATTTTCCGCATGGCGCCCATCCATCATCATTTCGAGCTCAAGGGCTGGGCCGAGCCCAAAGTCATCGTGCGCTTCTGGATCATTTCCGTGATCCTGGTGCTGGTCGGGCTGGCGACGTTGAAGGTGCGCTGACGCAATGACGCCGCACGATCTCACCACTCGCCCCGACGTTCGCATGCCGACACGGCAGTTGCGGGGGCGTGCGATCGTGGTCGGCTTGGGCCGGACGGGCTTGTCGTGCGCGCGTTATTTGCAGTCTCGAGGTTTGAGCTTCGCGGTCACCGACAGCCGGGCCGCGCCGCCGGAGTCTGCGGCGCTCGAGAAGCTCGCGCCGGAAGCGGAAGTGCGCTTCGGCGGCTTTGATGAAGCACTGCTCGACGGTGCGTCGCAGATCGTGGCGTCGCCGGGCGTGTCGCTGAAGGAGCCTTTCCTGATGAGTGCCGCCGTGCGTGGCATTCCGATCATTGGCGACATCGAGTTGTTCGTGCGTGAAGCTCAGGCGCCCATAGCTGCCATTACAGGCACGAACGGCAAGAGCACGGTCACGACACTCGTTGGCCTGATGGCGAACGCTGCCGGTCGGCGGGCGATCACCGGTGGCAACCTCGGGCGGCCCGCCCTCGAGCTGCTCGATGATCCCGTGCCCGAGTTGTACGTCATCGAGCTGTCGAGCTTCCAATTGGAGACGACGTTGTCGCTCCGAGCGGCGGCCGCAGCCGTGTTGAATGTGACGCCGGATCACATGGATCGTTACGCGACGATCGAAGAGTACGCCGCCGCGAAGGAACGCGTCTTCCAGCGTGCTCAGGCTGCCATCGTCAACATGGACGACGTCGCGGTTCGCTCCATGCATTACCAGTCGTCGCGCGTGTTCGGGTTCAGCCTGCACGCCGATCCGGCCGCCGATTACTACGTTCATGAGCAGGGCGATGACGTGATCCTCATGCACGGTCGCGACCGGATGGTCGCGATGTCGGAACTGAAGATTCGTGGTCTGCACAATGCGGCGAACGCGCTGGCATCGATCGCGATGTGTGATGCCCTCAATTTGCCGCGCGCTGCCTGCTTGCAGGCGCTGCGCGACTTCCCGGGACTGCCGCACCGTTCGCAGTGGGTCGCCGACGTAAACGGTGTGCGCTTCGTCGATGATTCGAAGGGCACGAATGTCGGCGCCACGCTCGCAGCCGTCGCAGGTATGCCGGGCTCGTTGGTGTTGATCGCTGGCGGCCAGGGTAAGGGTCAGGATTTTCAGCCGCTCGCTGAAGCGTTTCGCGGCAAGGTGCGGCACGTCGTGTTGCTCGGTCAGGACGCGCAGCTGCTGGACACGGCCTTGCAAGGCGTCGCTACGACTCAGTTCGCTAGAGATATGAGTGAGGCCGTGCAGTTCGCTGCGAATGCAGCGCGTCCGGGCGAGACGGTGTTGCTGTCGCCCGCGTGCGCGAGCCTCGACATGTTCCGGGATTACGGACACCGCGGCGATGTGTTCGCGGCCGCCGTGAAGGGGTTGCAGGCATGAGCGCCGCAACTCTCGCATTCGCTCGAAGCAACGGTCGTCCGCGACGCTTCGCGTTCGATCCCGTGCTGCTGATGGCGGTCAGCGGCATTCTGCTGCTCGGGCTGGTGATGATGACGTCCGCGTCCATCAGCATCGCCGACAAGCAACAGCAGGAGCCGTTGTACTTCCTGAACCGCCAGCTGTATGGCGTGGGCTTTGGCGTGCTGGGCGCGCTGATCATGATGAGCATTCCCACGCAGGTTTGGGAAAAGATGGCGATGCCCTTGCTGCTGGTCGCCTTCGTCTTCCTGCTGGCGGTGTTGATCCCGGGCATCGGCCATGAAGTGAATGGCAGTCGCCGCTGGCTGCGCGCGGGCGTCATGAACTTCCAGGCGTCCGAGCTGACGCGCGTGCTGCTACTTATATATCTGTGCAGCTACGTCGTGCGGAAGCAGGGCGAGTTGAAGGAAGAGCTGAAGGGCTTCCTCAAGCCGCTGGGCGTGCTCATGGGCGCGGCGGCGCTGCTGCTTTTGGAACCTGACTTCGGTGCGGCGACGGTGCTCATGGCCACCGGCCTCGGTGTGCTGTTCCTCGCCGGCGTGAAGCTGCGTCACTTCCTGGCGCTGGTGGCGATTGCGGCCGGCGGCATGGCGGTGATCGCGGTGACTTCGGCGTATCGACTGAAGCGTCTGACTGCGTTCATGGATCCGTGGGCCGATCCGTTCAACTCCGGCTTCCAGCTGACGCAGTCGCTGATCGCGATCGGGCGCGGCGAACTGTTTGGCGTCGGCCTCGGTTCGAGCGTGCAGAAGCTGTTCTACTTGCCCGAAGCGCATACCGACTTTGTGTTCGCCGTGCTCGCCGAAGAGCTGGGCCTCGCGGGCGTGATCGTGACGCTGGCGTTGTTCATTCTGCTGGTGTGGCGCACCTTTTATATCTCGCGCCTCGCGGCCGAAGCCGGTCTAGCGTTTCAAGCGTACTGCGCGGCGGCGTTTGGCATCTGGCTGGCGTTGCAGACCTTCATCAACGTCGGCGTGAACATGGGCATCCTGCCGACCAAGGGTCTGACCTTGCCGCTCATGTCTTACGGCGGCTCGAGCGTGATGGTCACACTCGGCTGGCTGGGTTTGATCATGCGCATTCATCACGAGGCCCAGACTTCGGGTCGCCTCGCTGTGTCGCGTCCTGCTCGCCGTGAGCGAGTGGAGAGTGACGAATGAAGCGCACGGTGCTGATCATGGCCGGCGGAACAGGCGGACATGTGTTTCCGGCGCTCGCGGCTGCTCGCGTATTGCGCGAACGCGGTTTCGAGCCCGTGTGGCTGGGCACAAGAAAGGGTTTGGAAGCCAAGCTGGTGCCGCCGGCGCAGATCGAGATCGAGTGGATCTCGATGAGCGGTCTGCGTGGCAAAGGTGCGGCGACGCTGTTGCTCGCGCCGTTCAAAGTGGCGCAGTCCATCTGGCAGAGCCTGCAGGTCATCCGCAAGCGCAACCCCGTTGTGGTGCTCGGTTGTGGTGGCTTCGTCGCCGGCCCGGGCGGCGTTGCCGCGTGGCTCACGCGCCGCCCGCTCGTCATTCACGAACAGAACGCCGTTGCAGGCATGACGAATCGCATGCTGGCAAAGCTGGCGCGCCGTGTGCTCGAGGCGTTTCCGAAGAGTTTTCCGTCGGGAACGCATGCCGAGCAGGTGGGCAATCCGGTGCGTCGTGAGATCGCGGCGATTGCTGCTCCGGAGCAGCGCTTTGCTGGCCGCGAAGGTCCGATTCGATTGCTCATCATCGGCGGCAGTCAGGGCGCGATGAAGCTCAACGCGACGGTGCCGGCGGCGCTCGCAACGATCGACGTGGCAGCTCGCCCGGTGGTGATTCATCAGGCCGGCGAGCGTCACCTGCCGGTCGTGCGCGAGACTTATGAGAAGCACGGCGTGCAGGCCGACGTTCGCGCGTTCATCACCGATATGGCTGAAGCGTATAGCTGGGCCGACGTGGTCGTGTGTCGTTCCGGCGCGATGACGGTGTCGGAGCTGGCAGCGGCGGGATTGCCGGCCATCTTCGTGCCGTTCGCCGCGGCCGTCGACGATCATCAAACCCTCAACGCGCAGTTCCTGGTCGATGCTCAGGCGGGCATCTCGATCGCCGAGCGCGATCTGACGCCGGAACGGCTCGCGCAGGAACTCAACAAATTGCTGAGCGGTGGACGGGAGCAACTGCAAGCGATGGCGGTACGCGCCCGCTCGGTTGCGATCACCGATGCTGACGTGCGTCTCGCCGACGCATGCGTGGCCGCCGCGGGAGGTGCCGCATGACAGATCGCATGCGCCGCATTAACAACATTCATTTCGTCGGCATTGGCGGCAGCGGCATGGGCGGCATCGCCGAAGTGCTGCTGAACCTCGGCTATCACGTTCAAGGCAGCGATCTGAAGCCGAACGGGGTTACGCGTCGGCTGGCGAAGCTGGGCGCGCAGATCAAGATCGGCCACAGCGCCGACAACGTCGGCAAGGCGGACGTGCTCGTCGTCTCGACCGCCGTTGCCGCGGACAATCCCGAAGTCGTGGAAGCGAAGGCGCGCCGTCTGCCCATCGTGCAGCGTGCGGTGATGTTGGGCGAGCTGATGCGCTTCCGTTACTCCATCGCGGTCGCGGGCACGCACGGCAAGACCACGACGACGAGCATGGTCGCATCGATTCTCGCTGAGGGCGGCCTCGATCCGACGTTCGTCATCGGCGGCCGCTTGAAGAGCGCCGACAGCAATGCGCGTCTGGGTGCCGGCAAATTTCTGGTGGCCGAGGCCGACGAGAGCGATGCGTCGTTCATGCATCTGCAGCCGATGATCTCGATCGTCACCAACGTGGACAACGATCATCTCGGCACGCACGAAGGCGACTTCGAGCGACTGAAGCAAAGCTTCATCGATTTCCTGCACAACCTGCCGTTCTACGGCCTGGCTGTGGTGTGCGCGGACGATCCCATCGCGAAGAGCCTGTTGCCGCGGATCAATCGTCCGTTCGTGACTTATGGCATCGACAGCGACGCCGATCTTCGCGCCGTGAACATCCAGCGTGAGGGCGTGCAAACGCGCTTCGAAGTGGAACGT
This sequence comes from Steroidobacter cummioxidans, assembly GCF_003104955.1. Taxonomy (NCBI): domain Bacteria; kingdom Pseudomonadati; phylum Pseudomonadota; class Gammaproteobacteria; order Steroidobacterales; family Steroidobacteraceae; genus Steroidobacter; species Steroidobacter cummioxidans. The sequence continues at coordinate 27,246 of NZ_LSRW01000032.1, forward strand.
CGCGGCTCACCGAAAAAACTGTCGGTGCAGTTGAACCTGCCTGGCCGACACAACGTTCTCAATTCGCTGGCGGCCATTGGCGTGGCGATGGAATTGGAAGTGAGCGACGCGGCGATTCAATCCGCACTGGCGTCGTTCCATGGCGTCGATCGTCGCTTGCAGCAGTACGGCGACGTGCAGACGTCGACGGGCAAGGTCACGATCATCGATGACTACGGTCATCACCCGACCGAGCTCGCCGCCACGCTCGAAGCGATCCGTCAGGGCTGGCCGAACCGCCGCATCCTGCTCGCGTTCCAGCCGCATCGTTACAGCCGTACGCGCGATCTGCTCGACGACTTCGCCCGCGTGCTCTCGGCCAATGCCGATGCGCTCATCGTCACTGAAGTCTATGCCGCGGGTGAAGCCCCGATTGCCGGCGCCGACGGCAAGGCGATCTGCCGTGCCGTGCGTTCGCATGGCCGCGTCGAACCGGTGTACGTCGAGAAGATCGACGAGTTGCCGCGCGCGCTGATTCAGATCGCGCGCGACGGCGATGTGATCGTGACCATGGGCGCCGGCAGCATCGGCAGCCTGGCGCCGGAATTGCCGGCGGCGTTGACCAGTTTGTCGGCCGAGCGGAGGCAACCGTGAACGCGTTGTCGCTGCCGCCCGATCTCGAAGCGCGCGTGAAGCGCAACGAGCTGATGTCGAAGCACACGTCGTGGCACGTGGGCGGGCCGGCGGATTTGTTCTTCTCGCCGCTCGACGCGACCGATGTGTCCGGCTTCCTGCAAGGGCTGAAGTCCGGCACGCCGGTGATGTGGATCGGTTTGGGCAGCAACTTGCTGGTTCGCGACGGCGGCGTGCGCGGCGCGGTGATCGAGACGCACGGCATCTTCGATGAGCTCGACCGTCGTGGCGAGAACGAGGTGTGGTGTGGCAGCGGCGTCGCGTGCGCGAAGCTCGCCAAACAATGCATCAAATGGGGCTTGGGCCCGGCGGAATTCTTCGCAGGCATTCCCGGCACGCTCGGTGGCGCGCTGGCGATGAATGCGGGCGCGTTCGGCGGAGAAACGTGGCGGCATGTGGTGGCGGTCGCAACCATCGATCGCAATGGCGTGCGTCATGAGCGACCGGCATCGGATTACACCGTCGGTTACCGGCACGTGTCGGGCCCGAGCGACGAATGGTTTCTCGGCGCGCTGTTGCGTTTCGAGCTGCGCCCGGGTGTGAGCAACGACGACATTCGTCAGCTGCTCGCGAAGCGCAAGGCGACGCAGCCGATTCAAGAGTGGTCGTGCGGCTCGGTGTTCACGAATCCGCCGGGCGATCACGCTGCGCGCTTGATTGAAGCGTGCGGGCTGAAAGGTTTTCGCATGGGTGGTGCGCGCGTGTCGGAGATGCACGCGAACTTCATCGTCAACGACGGCACGGCGACGGCAGCCGATATCGAACAATTGATCCGTCACGTGCAACAGACGGTGGAACAAAAACAGGGTGTGCGACTCAACACTGAGGTGCGCATCGTGGGCGAGGTGAGTAATGGCTGAAGCAAACAAGATTGGACGCAAGCGCATCAGCAACGCCAAGGAGTTCGGCCGCGTCGCCGTGCTGATGGGCGGCACCTCGAGCGAGCGTGAAGTGTCGCTGGACAGCGGCAGCAATTGTTTGGATGCGCTGCAGCGCCAGGGCGTCGACGCGTACAAAGTCGATGGCATCGCTGCGCTGGTCGATGAGTTGGTGAACAAGCGTTGCCAGCGCGTGTTCAACATCCTGCACGGTCATGCGGGCGGCGGCGAAGACGGCATTCTGCAAGGTCTGCTGGACGCGTTCGCCATTCCATACACAGGCTCCGATGTTTTGGGCTCGGCGCTGTCGATGGACAAGATCCGCACCAAGCAGGTGTGGCTGTCGCTGGGTTTGCCGACGCCGCGATATGCACGCTTGTCTCGCAACGGCGACGTAGCGACGGCAGCCAACCACCTCGGTCTCCCGGTGATCGTGAAGCCCGCGTGCGAAGGCTCGAGCGTCGGCGTGAGCCGCGTGTTCAAAGAGACGGACTTGCAGCAGGCGGTGGATCTGGCCGCGCGCTATCAAGGCGAGATGTTGATGGAGCAGTTGATCGTGGGCGATGAGCTGACGGTCGGCATTCTCGGCGACGTGGCGTTGCCCAGCATTCGCATCGTGCCGGCAGGCGAGTACTACGACTATCACGCCAAGTACAAAGCCGAGGACACGCAGTACATCTGCCCGGGCTTGCAAGGCGCCGCTGAGGACGAGATTCGTGCGCTTGCGCTCGAAGCTTTCCGCACCGCCGGCTGCCATGGCTGGGGTCGTGTCGATGTGATGCGCGATCGGGCCAGCGGCAAGTTCTACTTATTGGAAGTGAACACGGCGCCCGGCATGACCAGTCATTCGCTGGTGCCCAAGGCTGCGCAGGCGTTCGGCATCGAGTTCGATGAGCTGGTGTGGCGCGTGTTGGAAACCAGTCTGCCGCGTGAAGGCCAAGGAGCGCCCCGTTCATGATGGGCACCCGCAAGCGCAACCGTCGCAAGGCCGCTGGCGAGCAGCTCGATCTGCTCGGCCGGCTGCAACCCATGGTCACGTGGTTGACCAATGGTGGCTTGCGTCCTGCGCTTGGCGTGGTTGCGTTGTTGAGCGGCATCGCAGTGATGGTGTGGGGCCTGGCGGTCTCGTTCGATCGACCGATTGGCAAGGTGGAAGTCGGCGGGCAATTTCAGCGCGTCGCGCCGATGCAGATCGAAGCCGCGGTCGCGCCGTTTCGTGGCTCGGGCTTTCTGTCCGTCAATCTGGATGCGCTGCGCGGTGCGTTGGAGACCATTCCCTGGGTGGATCGCGCGCGGGTCGAGCGTAAGTGGCCGAACGGTGTGCGTGTGTTCATCACCGAGCATGTCGCAGCAGCCCGCTGGGGCGAGTCGGGGTTGATGAACACGCGCGGCGAATTGTTTCTGAAAGACTCGCGGCACATTCCGCAAGAGTTGCCGCAGCTGGTGGGCCCGCCGGGCACGGAGGGTCAGGTCGCGAAGCTTTATCTGGACACGTATCCGCGTCTGTTGGGTGTGGGCATGCGCTTGAGCAGAGTCGAGCTGGACGCGCGTGGCGCGTGGCAGCTGACCCTTGGCAACGGCGTGATCGTGCGTCTGGGTCGCCAGGACGTGCCGGCCCGCTTGGAAAGGTTCATCGCTGTGGCGAGCCCGGTCGTGGCCGCTCGAGCAGCGGAAGTGAGTTACGTAGATCTGCGTTACAGCAACGGCTTCTCCGTCGGCTGGAACGCTCCTACCCGCGTCGCGCGCGACGCCGAGGAATCTCGTGCCGATGGCTAGGAAGAATGACCGCAATCTGATCGTCGGCCTCGACATTGGCACCTCCAAGGTGGTCGCCATCGTCGGCGAGGTCAATCACGAAGGCCGCATCGAAGTGGTGGGCTTGGGCTCGCATCCTTCGCGCGGACTGAAGCGTGGCGTCGTCGTGAACATCGAGTCGACGGTGCAGTCCATTCAGCGCGCGGTGGAAGAGGCCGAGCTGATGGCCGGCTGCGAGATTCATTCGGTGTACGCGGGCATCGCCGGCAGCCATGTGCGCAGCCTGAACTCGCACGGCATCGTGGCGATTCGGAACAAAGAGGTGACGGCTGAGGACGTCGACCGCGTGATCGACGCGGCACGCGCCGTCGCGATCCCGGCCGACCAGAAGATCCTCCACATCCTGCCGCAGGAATTTCTGATCGACAGCCAGGAAGGCATCCGCGAGCCCATCGGCATGTCGGGCGTACGACTGGAAGCGAAAGTTCACATCGTCACGGGCGCTGACAGTGCGGCACAGAACATCGTGAAGTGTGTGCAGCGGTGTGGGCTGACCGTCGAGGACATCGTGCTCGAGCAGCTCGCCTCGGCGTACTCGGTGCTGGCCGACGATGAGAAGGAACTGGGTGTCTGTCTCGTCGATATCGGTGGCGGTACGACCGATCTGGCGGTGTTCTCGGGCGGCGCAATTCGTCACACCGCGGTGCTGCCGATCGCGGGCGATCAGGTGACGAACGACATCGCCGTCAGTCTGCGCACGCCGACGCAGTACGCCGAGGAGATCAAGATGAAGTTCGCGTGCGCGTTGTCGCAGCTCGCGAACTCGGACGAGACCATCGAAGTGCCGAGCGTGGGCGATCGTCCGCCGCGGCGGCTGGCGAGGCAGACGCTCGCCGAAGTGGTCGAGCCTCGTTACGAGGAATTGTTTGCTCTGGTGCGCGAAGAGCTGCGCCGCTCCGGCTTCGAGGAAGTGATCGCCGCGGGCGTCGTGCTCACTGGCGGCAGCGCGAAGATGGAAGGCGCCGTCGAGCTCGCCGAGGAAGTGTTTCACATGCCGGTGCGCCTGGGCGTGCCGCAGCACATCACCGGGCTGGTGGATGTGGTGAGCAATCCGATTCATTCGACCGGCGTCGGCCTGCTGCTGTACGGCCGGGAGAATTATCTGCGCGGGCGTCGCGAGTTGCCGCTGGGCGGCAACGTGCGCGGCACCTTCGATCGCATGAAAGCTTGGTTTCAAGGAAATTTCTGATGACCGAGACGATGCGCCAGGGACCTGGCCACAACAAGGGGATGAGTGGGGAAGGTGGAGCGTGCGGCGGGCCTCTGAACCGGCCGTACGTTGAGTCGCAATTTGCTTTGTCTCGCTGACATTGAGGGGACTAACGATGTTTGTACTTGCTGATACAGAAAACCAAGGCGCCGTCATCAAAGTGATTGGCGTAGGCGGCGGCGGCGGAAACGCGGTCGCTCACATGATCCAGGCCGGTATCGAAGGCGTGGATTTCATTTGCATCAACACCGACGCGCAGGCGTTGAAGCACTCCAAGGTGAAAGTCGGTCTGCAGATCGGCTGCAACATCACCAAGGGCCTGGGTGCAGGCGCCGATCCGGAAGTGGGCCGTCAGGCCGCCATGGAAGATCGTGACCGCATCATCGAAATGATCGAAGGCTCGGACATGCTGTTCATCACCGCCGGCATGGGCGGTGGCACCGGCACGGGCGCGGCTCCGGTCGTGGCGCAGGTCGCGAAGGAACTGGGCATTCTCACCGTCGCGGTCGTGACCCGGCCGTTCGAGATGGAAGGCCGGAAGCGTCACGGCTCCGCGGAGCGTGGCCTCGCCGAGTTGAGCAAACATGTCGACTCGCTGATCACCATCCCGAACCAGAAACTGCTGACCGTACTGGGCGGCGATGTGACTTTGCTCGACGCGTTCAAGTCGGCCAATCAGGTGTTGCAGGGCGCGGTGCAGGGCATCGCCGAACTGATCACCCGTCCCGGCATGATCAACGTCGACTTCGCCGACGTGCGTACCGTGATGGCCGAAACCGGCATGGCCATGATGGGCACGGGCATCGCTCGCGGTGAGAATCGTGCGCGTGAAGCTGCCGAAGCCGCTGTTTCCAGCCCGCTGCTGGAAGATGTGAATCTTCAGGGCGCGCATGGCCTGCTGATCAATGTCACCGCCGGCATGGACCTGCGTACCAGCGAGTTCAGCATCGTCGGCGATACGGTGAAGCAGTACGCCTCCGAGGACGCCAACGTGGTCGTCGGCTGCGTGATCGATCCGGAAATGAGCGAGCAGATTCGCGTGACCGTCGTGGCCACGGGCATCGGTCGTCCGGGGACGCAGATGCAGGCGCCGCAGCAGGATACGCGTCGCATGACCGCCATCCCCGGCGGCCGTCGTGGCAGCGTGCCCACGCTCGACGATCTGCACGTTCCGACCTATATCCGTAACCAGCGCGATCCGCACGCAGGTGCCGCTCGTCGCGCGGTCGGCGACGGTCTGACCGCTGAAGATACGTCGATGCTGGATATTCCGGCGTTTTTGCGTCGGCAGGCGGATTGAGGCGGAACGGCCCGATGAAGCACGACTGCTGACCCGAAGGCTGTGCGGCCCAAGGAGCACGGCCGGGGAAAAATCCCGCGGGAGATCTGCGGCGGGCGGTACCAACTCTCTCTATGAGTTACATGGGGAACATGCATGGTGCCGCTGGAACTTCGTTGCAGGTTGGCAAGTCGATTCATTCGTGAGCGGTGAAAGTCCTTTTTCAATGTCAGCAAAAGTAACGGCAAGTCAGAGGCTTGCCGTTCACTTGCCGGCAGTGTTAGGGTCTGCGCCGCTTGGAACCCCTCATGCTGCGACAACGAACCCTCAAGAACACCATCCGCGCGACCGGCGTCGGCCTCCACTCCGGTAAAAAAGTGCTGATGGTGCTGCGTCCGGCGCCGGTAGACACCGGCGTTGTGTTCCGTCGCACCGATCTGAATGAGCCGGTGGACGTGCGCGCGTATGCCGAAAACGTCGGCGATACCACGCTCGGCACGTCCCTGTTCAATGGCGAGGCCAGGGTCTCGACAGTCGAACATCTGTTGTCGGCATTTGCCGGTCTCGGCCTGGACAATGCCTATGTGGACCTGTCCGCCGAAGAGGTCCCCATCATGGACGGCAGCGCCGGTCCGTTCGTGTTCCTGCTGCAGTCGGCGGGCATCGAAGAGCAGCCCGCGCCGAAACGTTTCGTCCGCATCCTCGCGCCGCTGGAAGTGCGCGATGGTGACAAGTGGGCGCGCTTCGAGCCGTACAACGGCTTCAAGGTGAACATGGAAATCGAGTTCAACCACCCGGTGTTCAAGAAGCGCTCGCAGACCGCGTCGATGGACTTCTCCACGACCTCCTATTTGAAAGAGATCAGCCGCGCGCGCACCTTCGGCTTCATGCGCGACCTGGAATACATGCGCTCGAAGAATCTGGCGCTGGGCGGCACCATGGACAACGCCATCGTGCTGGACGAGTACCGCGTGCTGAACGAAGACGGCCTGCGCTACGAGGACGAGTTCGTCAAACACAAGATCCTCGACGCCATCGGCGATCTGTACCTGCTCGGCAAGAGCCTGATCGGCGAATTCAGCGGCCACAAATCCGGCCACGCGCTCAACAATCAGCTGGTCCGCAAGCTGATCAACACGCCGAACGCGTGGCAGCCGGTGACTTTCGATAACCCGAAAGACTCGCCGATCTCTTATGTACCTGCGGCCGCGATGGTCAGCGCTTAAGAAGTGAGCTGCTGCTTGATCGGACCGCGGGTGCCGCTGTTATTAAGCAGCATACGCATGCCACAGCCGGTTCAGTTCTCGCTGTGGCTGGCCAGTCAGCCGGTCAGCGCGAAAATCTGCCGTTAACGCTCAGTCGAGTCGCGCAGCTTCCTGCCGACGCGAACTTTTACTTTTGTGACCTGCCTCTCACCTTCGCTGGCAGGCGACGCATTTAACACTTCCAACAGCTGCGCCTGGGCATAACGAATCTGCGGGCACCAGGCCGCCGAATCCGCCAGCACCACGAGCGTGTCGCCGCGGCAACTTGCTGACACCACATGATCTTTTTCCGGACCTGTGAGCGCGGCGCGGATCCGCTCGGTCAGCTCGACGTGTGCTGCCACGCGCTGCTCGAGTTGCGCGAATAACGGGCCAACGGTCTCGCCCAGCGGTTTGAAACGATCAGTCATACGCTGAAAGCGTCAATATGCGCGCCAGGCGCTTGATCTTTGGACACTACGTTATGCATATTCCGGGCACTGTTAAGGGCAAACCCGTCGAAAGGCGGGGACGCAAAGCCACCGGTCTACGGCTGCAGGTACGCACATCGCGGGCCGCGCCACGATAGCGGGGTTGCCAGGATGTACAACTCGAACATTCGGTTCTACGTCCACCGCAGTTCTGCTCGGGCCATCAAACCGGCTCGTCACGTCGCGAACCTTGTCGCTGGAAGCGGGCAAGTTCAAGGCGGGTGTGAACGTTTTATCGTGCCGTCAGTGGAAACTGGCCGTTTAGGGCGCGAAAGAGAGAAGGTAGTGATCAAATGAACGTCATCGTGTTCTCCAGGCGCTTCGGCAAGGCTCGCCAGTTCGAGCTTGGCCGCCCCTTGGCGATGACGGTGACGATAGCGACTGTGACGATAGTGCTGGCCGGCGTGCTGTTCGCCGGCATCCAGCTCGGTCGCGGCGGTTTCATTCTCAACCCGGCCGCGCAGGTTACGGAGTGGGGCGCGAAACTGGAGCAGCAGCGGCTCGAAGTGGCCAATGCCCGGCGCGATCTGCAAGAACGGCTCGATGCGCTGACCAGCCGCGTCGGCCAGATGAATGCGCACGTGATCCGCCTCGATGCCCTGGGCCGCCGGCTCACCGAGATGGCCAATCTCGACAAGGGCGAATTCAATTTCGATAGCGAGCCCGCCGTCGGCGGTCCCGAAGGCCTGGTGGAAGGTGCCACCGTCGCCGCCCCCGAGCTGACCGCCATGCTCGATGACCTGACCAACCAGATCCGCGACCGCGAGCGCCAGCTGAGCGTGCTGGAAAGCATGATTTCCACGCGCAACCTGAGCCGCCAGGTGGTGCCGGACGGCCGGCCGGTGTTGCAGGGCTGGATTTCCTCGCACTTCGGCTATCGCGCCGATCCATTCACTGGTCGTAACGCCTATCACCGCGGCATCGACTTCGCGGGCCCGGCTGGCTCGCAGGTGGTGGCGGTCGCCTCGGGCGTGGTGACTTATTCCAAGGAGCGCTTCGGCTACGGCCGGACAGTGGAGATCAATCACGGCAACGGCTACGTCACCCGCTACGCGCACAATTCCAAGGCGCTGGTGCAGGTCGGCGACACCGTGCAGAAAGGCCAGGCCATCGCGCTGATCGGCTCGACTGGCCGCTCCACCGGCCCGCACCTGCATTTCGAGGTGCTCAAGCAGGGCCGCGCCGTGGATCCGATGACATTCGTGCGTCGGTAAAAAAGCGCTTCTTCAGCTTGTTTTCGCGGTAAGCCGCCCCAAGCCATGCGGCGCCCCGGCCATTCCAGCATGCAGCTGGCGAGACCGTAATTAGAGTCGCCGGGCGCGCGTGTACAATAATGGGCTTTTCCCAACAGGCTTTTGTGGGCCCTGACGGCCCCATCCCCGGAGTTTCAGCGTGGCGAATTGGCTGACCCAGCTGTTCGGCAGTCGCAATCAGCGGCTTCTGAGCGGTTATTCCCGGATCGTCGACAAGACCAATGCCCTGGAAGAATCCTTCCGGGCGCTGTCCGACGAGCAGTTGCAGGCCAAGACGGCGGAGTTCCGTCAGTTGCTGGCCCAGGGCAAGACCCTGGACGACATTGCGCCCCAGGCCTTTGCCGCGACCCGAGAGGCTGCCCGCCGAGTGCTGGGCATGCGGCATTTCGACGTTCAGCTCATCGGCGGCACCGTGCTGCATCAGGGCAAGATCGCCGAAATGCGCACCGGTGAAGGTAAGACGCTGATGGCGACGCTGGGTGCCTACCTGAATGCGTTGCCCGCCAAGGGCGTGCACGTGGTCACGGTCAACGAATACCTGGCCTCGCGTGACGCGGAGTGGATGGGCCGGGTCTATCGCTTCCTCGGCCTGACCGTCGGTGTGATCAAGAGCGGCCAGAGCCCGGAGGAGAAGCGCGCCGCTTACAACTCCGACATCACCTACGGCACCAACAACGAATTCGGCTTCGACTACCTGCGCGACAACCTCGCGTTCCGGCTCGAGGACCGCGTGCAGCGCGGGCTCGCGTACGCCATCGTCGACGAAGTGGACTCGATCCTGATCGACGAAGCCCGCACGCCGCTGATCATTTCCGGACCCGCTGAGGAGAGCACCGAGCTCTACCTGCGGATCAACGAGCTGGCGCCGAAGCTGCAGCGTCAGGAAAGCGAGGAAGGCGAGGGCGACTACTGGGCCGACGAGAAGTCTCGCCAGGTGCATCTGTCCGACACCGGCCATGAGCACGCCGAACAGCTGATTGCCGAAGCCGGTCTGTTGCAGGCGGGCGAGAGCCTGTACGACGCGGCCAACATCCGCATCATGCATCACTTGAATGCGGCGCTCCGGGCTCACTCGCTGTACCACCGCGATGTGGAGTACATCGTGCGCAACGGCGAAGTGGTCATCGTCGACGAGTTCACCGGCCGCACCATGCCGGGCCGTCGCTGGTCGGACGGTCTGCATCAGGCCATCGAAGCGAAAGAGCGCGTGCGGGTTCGCGAAGAGAACCAGACGGTCGCCTCGATCACATTCCAGAATTACTTCCGCATGTATTCGAAGCTGGCCGGCATGACCGGTACGGCCGATACCGAAGCGTTCGAATTCCAGTCGATCTATGGGCTGGAAGTGGTGGTGATTCCGACCAACAAGCCGATGATCCGCAAAGATCATCCCGACTTCGTGTATCTGACGCAGAACGACAAGTTCGCAGCCATCATCGAGGACATTCGCGACTGCGTGTCGCGCGGCCAGCCGGCGCTGGTGGGCACCACGTCCATCGAAACTTCCGAGCTGCTGTCGAAGCTGCTCGAAAAAGAACAGATTCCGCACCAGGTGCTGAACGCCAAGCAGCACGAGCGCGAGGCGCTGATCGTCGCACAGGCCGGCCGTCCCGGCGCAGTGACCATCGCTACCAACATGGCCGGCCGCGGTACCGACATCGTGCTCGGCGGCAACCTGGAAGTCGAATTGCAGGGCATGGGCGAAGTCGATGATGCGACCAAGGCCCGCGTGCGCGAGGAGTGGAAACAGCGTCATGAGGCAGTGCTCGCCGCCGGCGGCCTGCACATCGTCGGCACCGAGCGTCACGAATCCCGTCGTATCGACAACCAGCTGCGCGGCCGTTCCGGTCGTCAGGGTGACTCGGGCTCGAGCCGTTTCTATCTTTCGCTCGAAGACAACTTGATGCGCATCTTCGGCGATCCCGAGCGCGTCAAACGCTGGCTGCAGACCGCCGGCATGAAGGAAGGCGAAGTGATCGAGAGCCGCATGCTCTCGAAACAGATCGAGCGCGCCCAGCGCAAGGTCGAAGCCCACAACTTCGATGCTCGTAAGAACCTGCTCGAGTACGACGACGTCGCCAACGATCAGCGTAAGGTCATCTACAACCAGCGCACCGATCTCATGGCCGCCGAGGAAGTGGGCGATGCCATCGCCGGCATTCGTCAGGAGGTGGTCAATGCGTTGATCGATCGGCACGTGTCGCCCGGCAGCCTGGAAGAGCAGTGGGACATCGAGGGCCTGAAACAGGCCGTCGAGAAGGACTTCGCCGTCGAAATCGATCCCAAGGCCTGGCTGGAACAAGACCAGAACCTGGTCGAAGAGGGCGTGCGCAAGCGCATCCACGAGATCATCGACAAGACGTACGAGGCCAAGGTGGAGCTGTACGGCGCCCCCGTCGTGCGTCACATCGAGAAGGCCATCATGCTGCAGCAGTTGGACTCGCACTGGCGCGAGCACCTCGCTGCGATGGACTATCTCCGCCAGGGCATTCACCTGCGCAGCTACGCACAGAAGAACCCCAAGCAGGAATACAAGCGCGAAGCCTTCGAGCTGTTCACCGCCATGCTCGATCGCATCAAGCACGACACTGTGTCGATGCTCTCTCGCATGCAACTGCGCACGCAGGCCGATGTCGAGCGTGAAGAGCGTGAAGAGCAGGAGCGCCAGGCTCGCCTCGCGCGCGCCATGCAGTTCCAGCACGCCGCTCCGGAACAAATCACCGCGCCGACAGCTCCTGCGCAAGAACCCCAGCCGATGGCCGCCGAAACGGGCGAGCCCGTCGCGCAGTTCGTGCGTGAGACGAAAAAGGTCGGCCGCAACGAGCTGTGCCCGTGCGGCTCAGGGAAGAAGTTCAAGCATTGTCACGGAGCGCTGGCGGGACAGGGTTAGCCCAGTCACCGCTTGAGCTTCGATCGATCAAGGCGCGCCGCGTTGAAAAACGCGGCGCGTTTGTTTGCGCTCGGTTAAAGGACTTCGAGTGACTACGGCCCAGACCGTCGATCAGATCTTACGTGTCGATCATGCGGGTGAGTGCGGGGCGATCCGGATCTATCGGAGCCAGATCGCTATCGCGCGGGTGCTGCATCCAGGGTGTGTCCCGGCGTTGGAGCACATGCTCGGGCACGAGCTCACTCATTTCAAAACTTTCGATCGTTTATTGAAGGCGCGAAACGTCCGGCCGTGCCATGCCCTGCCGCTGTGGATGGCCGGCGGATGGATGCTCGGCACCGTCACGGCGCTGTTCGGCGAACGGGCTATCTGGGTCTGTACCGCGGCGATCGAGAACACCGTCAACGATCATCTTGAACATCAGGTCGCGGTGCTGGGTGTGCAGGATCCAGAAGCGCTGGCGGCCGTCGAATCCATTCGCCGCGACGAGAAGGAACACGAAGAGCATGCTGTCGCACACGGCGGGGAAAGCAGGGGCCTGTATCGCGTGCTGCGCTGGATAGTGAAGGGCGCAACGTCGTTTGCGATCTGGTTGTCGACGAAGCTTTGAGGTCTGATTAGGCCAAGAACAATTAGGAGGCGATGTGATTCCACATCAGATCTTGATCGTAGGGATTCGATTGCTGGTCATCTTCTGGTTTTTTAGTTTGCTTGGCCAGGTCGGAGTCCTGCTGACCACCTATCAGGACGTGGCTGTTTCTTCGAAGCCATTTCTAATTTCCATGGTGATGCAGTTGGTCGCGGTCGTTGTCTTGTGGCTGTTTCCCGCGACGCTCGCGTCGAAGTTGCTGCGGGGTGGCAGTGTGCCGGTGCAGCCGAGCGCGGTGACACTCGATGAGTGGCGCGATCTGGTTTTCGTCGGAGTCGGACTCTTCGTTGTGACGCGCGCCATTCCCGATGTGATCTACTGGGCGATTCTGGCGACGGCACCCGAATCCTCGTTCCCCGATTTCTCGTTCGAGCAAACAGTAAATGCGTTGGTCTCATTGCTCGAGCTCGGGATCGGACTGGTTCTGACGTTCGGTGCCGCGGGAGTCGCTGCGCTCATTCAGAAGGGCCGGCGCGCCGGGGTTGCCTCGAGAAATCCAGCCGGAGGCTAGCGCCACGCTCGCGTATTGACCCGAGGGCCATGACGATGGATAGGAACGATCTGTCCTTCCTGCCGAGTGCCGAGGCGCTTGCCTCTCTCTATACGGCGTGGGATTGGCTCTTGCCGGATGAGTTCGAGCCAGTCATGGCAAGTACGCTAGGCGATGTGTTCTTTCAGCAGGGCGGGCCTGAGATCTACTGGCTGAACACTGGGACGGCGGAGATAACGCTCGTCGCAGGATCGCGTGAGGAATTCCTGGAGCTCCTCCAGGCCGAGCAGGCCGACGAGTGGTTCATGCCCCATCTGATAGAGGCGCTCAAAAGCGCGGGCAAGAGTTTGCGGCCCGACGAGTGCTATACCTATGTCTTCCTGCCGATCTTCAAGGAAGGAAAATATGAGGTCGGCAATCTCAACCCCGTGCCGGCGGTCGAGCACTTTCGAGTTACGGGCGATCTCCATCGGCAGCTGCGCGATATTCCAGATGGAACCACTGTCAGGATCAAAACGGTCGAATGACCTCAACTGACTTGAGTCATGGAGTCGTTGCTCGCATGTCCGACACAGCAAATCCTGAAGACATCGTTGGTCTGTATCAGCGCCACGCCGACGCGTGGGACCGAGACCGCCGCCCGGAGTTGGTGATCGAGCGAGCGTGGATGGATCGGTTCACAGCGCTGCTACAGCCGGGTGCGTCGATTCTCGATATCGGCTGCGGCTCCGGTCAGCCCATCGCGAAGTATCTGATCGAGCGTGGCTACAACGTGACAGGAGTGGACTCATCGCCGCCGCTCATCGAAAAGTGCCGCGCGCGCTTTCCCCGTAACGAATGGATCGTCGCCGACATGCGCACGCTGGCGCTGCATCGAACCTTCGATGCGCTCATCGCCTGGGACAGCTTCTTTCACCTGTCGCACGAGCACCAGCGAGCAATGTTTCCTATCTTCAAGCAGTACGCCAACCCCGGTGCGCCGCTGCTGTTCACGTCGGGAACCGGCCATGGCGTCGCGATGGGCTCGTATCAGGACGAGCCTCTGTACCATGCGAGCTTGTCGCCTGCGGAGTATCGAGAGTTGCTGGCCGTGCACGGCTTCCGTGCCGTTGCACACGCAACCGAAGACCCTGACTGCGGGCGCCACACGGTGTGGCTCGCAGAATGCCTATCGCTGGGATAGTGAATATAGATTGGACCCAGTCTAGCTGGATCTCTAGCCTCCCACCGCCTCGCTGCGGGTGCGAGGCGCTTATTGAGAAAATCAATTGGAGATCCAATGCCGAAGAAAAGCCCCTCGCTGATGGCCGCCTGTGTGGTGGGCATCATGGCGATCGCGCCGAGCCTGGCAGGCGCGCAGACCCCTGCTCCCAACAACGATTACTGGTGGCCCAACCGGCTCAACCTGACGTCCCTGCGCCAGAGCGAGAGCTCGGCCAATCCCCTGGGCGCCGGGTTCGACTATGCCAGCGCGTTCGCCAAGCTCGACCTCGACGCGGTCAAGAAGGACCTTTCCACCGCGATGCGCACGTCGCAGGACTGGTGGCCCGCGGATTATGGCCACTATGGGCCGTTCTTCATTCGCATGTCGTGGCATAGCTCGGGCACGTATCGCGCGGTCGATGGACGCGGTGGTGCAGATGGCGGCATGCAGCGGTTTGCGCCGCTGAACAGTTGGCCTGACAACGCGAGTCTCGATAAGGCACAGCGCCTGCTGCTGCCGATCAAACAGAAGTACGGCAGCGCGCTGTCGTGGTCGGACTTGATGGTGCTCGCGGGCACCGTCGCGATGGAAGACATGGGCTTCAAGATCCTGGGCTTCGCCGGTGGTCGGGTCGACGGCTGGCAGCCTGCAGAGGTCAACTGGGGTGCGGAAGGCGAGTGGCTGACGGACAAGCGTCACAGCGGCAATCGTGAGCTGGCGCGTCCGTTCGGTGCCACCGAGATGGGTCTGATCTACGTGAATCCGGAAGGCCCGAATGGCAAGCCGGATCCGCTGGCCGCGGCACGTGACATCCGCCAGGCGTTCGGTCGCATGGGTATGAACGATGAGGAGACCGCGGCGCTGATCGCCGGCGGCCACAGCTTCGGTAAGGCGCACGGTGCGCACAAACCCAAAGATTGTGTGGGTCGCGAGCCCGAAGCGGCGAGCATCGAAGAGCAAGGCTTGGGCTGGCAGAACAAGTGCGGCACGGGCAAGGGCGTAGATACGGTCACCAGCGGCTTGGAAGGCGCGTGGACGGTGAGCCCGGCGCAGTTCACTCACAACTTCCTGCAGAACCTGTATGGGTTCGAGTGGGTGCAGACCAAGAGCCCGGCGGGTGCCACGCAGTGGATTCCGTCGAATCCCGCAGCGGCGAACCTCGTGCCGGACGCGCATGACCCAACCAAGCGGCACGCGCCGATCATGCTCACGACCGACCTTGCGCTGAAGGAAGATCCTTCGTATCGCAAGATCACGCAGCGCTGGCTGAAGAATCCGAAGGAGTTCGAGGCGGCGTTCGCGCGCGCGTGGTTCAAGCTGACGCATCGAGACATGGGACCGGCGTCTCGCTACCTCGGCAAGATGGTGCCGAAGGAAACATTCGTCTGGCAGGATCCTGTGCCCGCCGTCGATCATCCGCTGATCAACGACGCTGACGTTGCCACACTGAAGTCGCAGATCCTTGCTTCCGGTCTCACCGTTCCGGAGCTGGTGCGTACAGCGTGGGCATCGGCTGCTTCGTTCCGTGGCACAGACATGCGAGGCGGCGCAAACGGCGCTCGCATTCGCCTGGCGCCGCAGAACAGCTGGGCAGTGAATCAGCCGGAGGAGCTGGCTCGCGTGCTGCCGGTGCTGGAAGGCATTCAGAAGCGCTTCAACAGCGCGCAGCGTGACAAGAAGCGAGTCTCGCTCGCCGATGTGGTCGTGCTGGCAGGCGGCGCGGCGATCGAGAAGGCCGCTGCGAATGCGGGTCACACGGTGACGGTGCCGTTCGCTCCGGGCCGCACCGATGCGACACAAGCCATGACCGATGTGCAGTCGTTTGCGCTGCTCGAGCCGACCGCCGATGGCTTCCGCAACTACCTGGCGAAAGACAATGCGCAGCCGCCGGCTGAAGCGTTGGTCGAGCGCACCTCGTTGCTGAACCTGACTGTGCCGGAAATGACGGTGCTGGTCGGCGGTCTGCGTGTGCTGAAGGCAAACGCCGGTGGCACTACGCATGGCGTGCTCACGACTCGTCCGGAAAGCCTGACCAACGATTTCTTCGTGAACCTGGTCGACATGTCGACGGAATGGAAGAAGTCCGGCAGTGCCGAAGGCATCTACGAGGGTCGCGATCGTAACAGCGGCGCGGTGAAGTGGACGGCCACCACCGTGGATCTGGTCTTCGGCGCGAACACGGAGCTGCGTGCTGTGTCCGAGCACTATGCGTCCAGCGATGCGACCGAGAAGTTCGTGAAGGACTTCGTCAATGCCTGGACCAAGGTGATGACGTTGGATCGGTTCGATCTGAGGAGCTGATGTAAACGCTCGTGGGCAGGGGCTACCTCCTGCCCACGAGTCATCGGCGATTCAGCGTATGATCCGCGTCGCCGATGCATCTTAGAGAGCGGACCTACAAATCATGATTCACGTCGTCGCCGGCGCCTTGTTCGATGAGCAGGGGCGGGTCCTGATTGCGCAGCGGCCGCCGGGCAAGCACATGGCTGGGGGCTGGGAATTTCCGGGCGGGAAGCTCGAGCCGCAGGAGCTGCCGATCGCGGGATTGCAACGCGAGTTGCGCGAAGAGCTGGGCGTCGAAGTCATCGAGGCGACGCAGCTGATCAAGTACGAGCACGGCTACTCGGATCGTCGTGTGTTGCTCGATTTGTGGCTGGTGCCGCGTTACACCGGTGAGCCCAGGTCAGTGGAAGGGCAGCCGCTGCAATGGGTGACGCTCGATGAGCTCGAGACGGTGGGCTTGCTGGAAGCCGACCGTCCGATGATCCCAGCCTTGCGCGCCGCGCGGACCTAGCTCTCCGGCGAGTTCAGCTCGCGCCCAAAGAACCGCAGCACCATCTCGTAGTAATGCTTGCCCTGCTGCGGCATCCGCACGAGCCCGTGCTTGCCGCCGGGATACGTCATCACATCAAACGGCTTATCCAACGACTGCAACGTTTGCATCAGGCGCGTGCTGTGCGTGAACAGCACGTTGTCATCCGCCATGCCGTGCACCAGCAGCAGCGAGCCGTGCAATGCGTTGGCATAAGGAATGACCGCGCTGCTGCGATAGCCTTCGGCGTTGTTTTGCGGAGTGCCGAGATAGCGCTCGGTGTAGTGCGTGTCATAGAGCGACCAGTCCGTCACAGGTGCGCCAGCGACACCGGCGCGGAAGGCTTGGGTCGTCGTCAGAGCCATTAGCGACATGTAGCCGCCATAGCTCCAGCCCATGATGCCGATGCGATCGCCCGCGACGAACGGCAGTGATTTCAAATATTCGACGCCGCGCAGCTGATCTTCGATCTCCACTTTGCCGGTGCGGCCGGCGATGGCAGTCTCGAACTGATTGCCTCGGAAGCCAGACCCGCGATTGTCGAGTGTCAGCACGACGAATCCATTCTGCGCGAGTACCTGACGGAACAGACCTTGAGTGGCGCGCGCGCCGCCCATCCAGTCCTTACGTACGTATTGGAAGTGTGGGCCGCCGTAAACGTCGATGACCGCTGGATAACGTTTGCCAGCGACCAGATTCGCGGGCTTCATCAGCCGATAGTAGAGCTGCTGCCCATCGCTGGCTGTCACCGATCCGAACTCTTCGGTGACTTGATTGGAAACATAGGGATGATACGGGTGAGTCGCATCGAGCGGATTGCGCAGCAGCCAGTGTGCCAGCGAACCATCCGGCTTACGCAGGCTCGCCGACGGTGGACTGTTTGGCGAGGAGTACACATCCAGATAGCCACGGCCGCCCGGCAGCAACTTCACATCGTGCCAGCCGGCCTCGCGCGATACGCGCGTGACACGGTTTGAAGAATCTTTCGTCAGCGAGGCCCAGTACAGATGGCGCTCCAGCGGCGAGTCCTTCGAACCCAGAAAGTACACGCGGCCCGCGGCTTCATCGACACCCACCAAACCATTCTCGGAGCCGTCGCCGACCACCATCCATTCGCCGGCCGTCAGCGGATGCAAGAGCTTGCCGTCGAGATCGTACAGGTACAAATGTTTGTAACCGGTGCGGCGCGAGCTCCAGATGAACTGCGGCTTGGAGTGCAGGAATTTGAAATCGTCGTTCAGCTCGACCCAGTGCGGGCTGGTTTCAGTCAGCAGCACGCGAGACGCACCGGAGGCGATATCGATCTTCAGCAGATCGAGCTTTTTCTGCTCGCGCGTCTGGCGCTGCACGGCCAGCGACTTGGAATCCGGAAACCATTTGACGCGCGCGAGATAACCGTCGCCCAGGCCGAGATCGAGGTCGGTGATCTTCGACGTTGCGAGCGCGACGACTTTCAGCTCGACCTTCGTGTTGGCCGTGCCGGCGGCGGGGTAGCGCTGACGAAACATGCGTGCGCCATCGGCATTGATCTCAAAACGTTCGACCTCCTGCACCGGCGCATCGTCGATGCGAGTGAACGCGATGTGTGAATCGTCCGGCGACCACCAGTAGCCGGTGTTGCGGCCCATCTCTTCCTGAGCGACGAATTCAGCCACACCGTTTTGTACCAGGCCGGCGCCGTCGGTGGTGATGGCATGCTCCTGGCGGGTGCGCAGATCGATGACGAACAGGTTCTGGTCGCGAATGAAACTGACGTAATGGCCGGCGGGCGAAAGCTTCGCGTCGGTCTCATAAGAGGCGCTGTTGGTGAGGCGAGTCACCGGCTCGGCCTTGGCCTCCAGATCGTACAGATACAAATCGCCGCCCAGCGGAATCAACAGGCGTTTGCCGTCGCTGGAGAATTCATATTCGACGATACCGCGTAGCGAGGCGGTGCGTTGCCGTTCGCGTCGGGCCTCCTCTTCGGCCGACAGCTTCTCCTCATTGCCGACCAGCTTGCGTGAGTCGACCAGCACGCGGGCGGTGCCGCTACGGGTGTCGAAAGCCCACAGATCCAGCTGATCTTTGTTGTCGGCCTTGCCCTGCAGATAGGTGACATAGCGCCCGTCCGGGGAGAACTTGGGCTCGCGCAGCCGGGGGCCGGAGAGATCGGGATCCGCGAAAATGCGGGCGACGGTCAGGGGTTCGGCATGGCTGGGAGGAGTGGACAAGCTCAGGCCCATCAGGCAGGTCGCAAGGATCGCGACGTTGGTCGTTGTATACCGCATGAGAGTTGCGCCGGGAATGGAATGACGACGTTACACTAAGCGCACGCTCCAGGGCAGGAGCATCAGCGCCCGTCGCGCCAACGTCATCCTAGTGTTCGAGCGAGAGAACCATGCGAAGGAAGATCCTGCTGTTGTTACCCGCGTTGCTGTTGCTTGGCTCCTGTGGAGTCGAGCCCCTGACGGCCAGCACCTCCGCCGTGCCTGCCGACGCCTCAAAGCCGCCGGCATTGAAGTATCCGGTGACCAAGCGCATCGACCATATCGACACTTACCACGGCACGCGCGTCGCCGATCCTTATCGCTGGCTGGAAGATGCCGCCAGCGGCGATACCAAGAGCTGGATCCAGGCGCAGAACGCGTTGGCGCAGCCCTACCTCGAGTCCATCCCGGCGCGAGAGCGCATCAAGCAGCGCATGACGCAGCTGTGGAACTACGAGCGCTACGACACCCCGCTGAAGCGCGGCAATCGCTACTTCTATCTACGCAATGACGGTTTGCAGAACCAGAGCGTGCTGTACATCACCGAGCGGCTCGGCGCCGAGCCGCGGGTGCTGCTCGATCCCAATCAATTGAGCAAAGATGCGACGGTGGCGCTGAGTGAGTTCGTGCCGAGCCCGGACGGCCGGCTGATCGCTTACAGCCTCTCCGACGGCGGCACCGATTGGCGCACCTGGCACTTCCGCGATGTCGAGACGGGCAAGGATCTGCCCGATGTGCTGCGCTTCATCAAGTTCGTGCCAGTGGCCTGGACGGCGGATTCCAAGTCCGTTTACTACGCGCGCTTCCCGCTGAAGGCGGATGGCCAGGGCGACGACAGCAAGCAGCGCGAAGTCTTCTGGCACAAGCTCGGCACGGACGTTGCGCGCGACCCGCTGATCTTCAAAGTCACCGACCATCCGACGCGCAATCCGTATGTGCAGATCTCGGACGACGGTCGCTACGCGATCTTCTGGCTGTACGACGGCTCGCAGTCCACCGGCATCTACTATCGCAAGCTCGGTCGCGATGGCGCGCCGGCGGGCGAGCTGGTGCGGCTGATCGACAGTTTCGACGCGAACTATGAGTTCATCGCCGAGATCGACGATGTCTTCTACATCCGCAGCAACCTCGGCGCACCGAACGGGCAAGTGATCGCGATGCCGGTGGCGGGCAAGAAGGAAACGCGCGTCGTGTTGCCGGCCGGGCCGTTCTCGGCGGATGAGGTATCCATCGTCGGACGCCGCATCATCGTGCGCTATCTGCAGGACGCCCATTCACTGGTGCGCGTGTTCGATCTCGACGGCAAGGTGCAGTACGACGTGAGGTTGCCCGGGCTGGGTACGGCGCAGGGCTTCGAAGGTGGCGTGGACGATAACGAGACCTTCTTTGCGTACGCGGACTTCCTGACGCCGATGTCGATCTCGCGCCTGGATGTCGCGACTGGCGAGACGGAGCTGTTCCGCGCGCCGAAGCTCGCCGCGGACACCAGCGGGTTCGTGGTCAAGCAGGTGTTCTATAAGAGCAAGGACGGCACCAAGGTGCCCATGTTCATCGCGCACAAGAAGGATCTGGTGCTGAACGGACAGAACGTCGTGCAGCTCTACGGCTATGGCGGTTTCAACATCGCCCAGCAGCCGTCGTTCAGCGTGCCGGTGCTGGTGTGGCTCGAGATGGGCGGCGTGTACGCGGTGGCGAACTTGCGCGGCGGCTCGGAGTACGGCGAGTCCTGGCACGAGGCGGGCACCAAGCTGCAAAAGCAGAATGTGTTCGACGATTTCATCGCCGCTGCGGAGTACCTCGTGACCGAGCAGTACACATCGCCGGCGAAGATCGCGATTCGCGGGCGCAGTAACGGCGGCTTGCTGGTAGGTGCAGTGATGACACAGCGTCCGGATTTATTCGGCGCGGCACTGCCCGGGGTCGGCGTGCTCGACATGCTTCGCTACCACACGCCCAGCGCCAATGCGCGTCAGTGGTCCAGCGATTACGGCCTCAGCGAGAACGAGGCGGAATTCCGTGCGCAATTGGCTTACTCGCCGCTGCATAACGTCCACAAGGTCTGTTATCCGCCGACACTGGTGACGACGGCGGATCGAGACGATCGCGTCGTTCCCTGGCACAGCTACAAGTTCGCTGCGACCCTGCAGGAGGCGCAGAGCTGTGCCAACCCGGTGATGCTGCGGGTGGAGACGCGCGCCGGCCACGGGGCCGGTAAGCCGGTCTGGATGCAGATCGAGGACTACGCCGACCAGTGGGCGTTCCTGGTCAAGTCGTTGCACATGGAGGCGGGAGGGCCTGCTGTGGCGGCAGGCCGCTAATGGGGTGGGCGAGCGCTAGTCGTCGTCGCGCTCGCCACGATCCCGCTTCGGGCCATCCTCGGTCTCGAGACCAGCGCCGGGGATGGCGTGTTTCTCGGCCGCCCAGGCGCCCAGATCGATGAGCTTGCAGCGCTCGCTGCAGAACGGGCGCCAGCGGGAGGCTTCCGTCCACTCCACTGGACGGTCGCAGGTCGGGCAACGAACCACGGTCATGACAGATTCAAGTGCAGACAGTGAGCTGGAACTGCACATCCTCTGTGGCCTGAACTGGCCGCGAATTCACATCGTTCCACGACAGGAAGCGGATGCTGCAGCGATGGTGGCTGCCGCTGATCTCCGGGAACAGCTGCGTGCCGGCCGGCAGGGCCAGACGTAACAGCTGACAGGGGTTTTCGCGATCGAACGCGATCTGGAACACGCCGCCAGCCGCGACTTCGGGCCGCGGCCGCGCCGCTTCCCGCGTCAGCCAGAGCAGCTCCGTGACGGCGTCGCAGAGCGGCCGGATGGTGGCCATCCAATCGCCAAATTGCTTGGAGCGCACCGCGAACGGCTGGTCCAGCCAATGGCGGTAATCGGGCAGATCGAATTCGCAGGTGCCGCCGGGAATGGTGCTGCGATGCTTGATCGAGTTCAGGAATTCCGAATCGCGCAGCCGCTGCATGAACAGCGCGCCGACCGAATTGAGCTCGGTCCGCAGCCGCGTCAGGTTGTTCAGCACCGCTTTGAGGCGCGAGTTGTCGACCCCTGCGCGACTGGCGTAGTCGTGCATCACCGTCATTTGCCGCTCGAGATCCTTGAGCACTTCGCTGCGGATGTCGCCGCGCGCGGTAATCGCCAGGATTTCCAGCAGCGAGCTCATGGCAGCGCGGGTCGACCATGGGTCTTCGCGCTCTTCGTGAAACAACGCTTGGTGATACAGAAAGTCCAGACGCAGAAAAGTACGCATCCGCTCATTGAGCGGTTGCTCATAGACGGGCCCGGACTGGGCGGCGCGGAGGCTATCGGACGAGGTCATCCGTGGATTGTGAAGCACTGGCCGGCAGTTGAAAAACCCTTTTTGATTCGACTGTCGCCGAACAGTGGATGCGGCTTCGTCAACGGTCGATTCAAGGCCGCCGAGCGTCGGCTGCAGGCGACGGGAACTCGCGTCCGTGTTGGAAGCATTACGTATTTCTGCTTCCATATTGCACCGCTATATGTTCCCGTTGTTCGCGGGACGGGCGCTTTTTGTTTACGGAGCTGTATTGATGCGACGATTGTTTTTTGCGGCCACGGCACTGGCCGCCGCGCTGCCGGCGCATGCAGAGTGGACCGGCAAGTCAGAAGCAGGTTTGGTATTCGCCAGCGGCAACACCAATACCGAGACCGCCAACGCCCGGATCAACATGAAGTACGAGACCGACAAGTGGAAGAACACGGTCGGTGGCGCTGCGCTGTATGCCTCCGACGAGAATGGGAAAACCGCGAATCGCTGGCAAACGTTCGGTGAGCTGGGCTGGAAATTCACCGAGCGCAATTTCCTGTTCGGCGCCGGGCGCTACGAAGAGGACGAGTTCAGCGGCTTCGAGTATCAGACCACGCTGTCCGGCGGTGTGGGTCGCCGCTTCATGGACCGCCCGAACACGACCATGGTCGGCACCGTCGGTGCCGGTTACAAGTTCTTCGAAACGCGCAGCTCGTTCGATCCTGTGACCGGCGAGCTGATCGAGGCGGGCAGGAGCGACAGCGAAGTGGTGTTCCGAGGCACGCTCGATTTCGAGCACAAGCTCACGGCCACGACCTCGATAACCAACAAGTTCATCACCGAATCCGGCTCGGACAATACGTTCATGCAGAACGACATTTCGCTGCAGGTGAAGATGACGGACGTGCTGGCGCTGGCGGTTGGCTACGGGGTGCGGCACAACTCCAGCCCGCCGCCGGAGTTCAAGAAGACCGATACGTTGACCACGATCAACCTGGTCTACGACATCAAGTAGCGGAATGAGCGGGCGGTCCTCATTGCGAGGACCGCCCGCTAAGACTAGTTCGCGGCGGCGACGTCGATCAGCTCTCGCGTGATGCGCAGCATGTCGGGGTAGTCTTTGCCGACCGCGCGGTATTTGCCGGCGACCGTCAGGGTCGGCACGCCGTTGATCTTGTAGTCGCGTGACAGCTGATCCGCTCGCATGGCCTTCGCCGTAATTTCCGGCGAGTTGAATTGCGAGCGGAATTTATTTGCATCGACGCCGTGCTTGGCGGCCCAGCCCACCAGCGAATCCAGATCGATCAGCTGCTCGCCCGCCGCGTGAATCGCGTCGAACAGCTTGCCATCGAGCCGCTCCAGCTCGCCCATCGACTCCAGCGTGTAATACGCGCGTACCAGCTGGCCCCACTCGCGCCGGCCGAACGACACCGGTACTTTGACCAGCACCGCGTTCGCCGGCAGGGTCTTCTGCCACTCGGTCAACAGCGGGTGCATGTGGTAACAGTGCGGGCAGCCGTATGAGAAGAACTCGATCACTTCCACTTTGCCGGTGGTGGTCTGCGGCTGCGGCGGCGTGATCAAGGTGTAGTCCGTGCCCTGGACCGGCGCTGCCTGCGCCGACGTGAGCGACAACGAAGCCGCAACGGACAGGAACAGCGCGAACAGGAGCCGAGCTGCAATCACGGTGATGCTCTCCGATATTTACTAAAGCGCAGGATCGATTACTTGGCAGCTTCGGCGGCGGGCGGCGTCTCGATGCCGAGCAGCTCCACGTCGAAGATCAGCGTCGCGCCGGGGCCGATATCCGGCGGCGCGCCGCGCTCGCCGTAAGCGATGGCAGCCGGGCACACCAGCTTGCTCTTGCCGCCCACCTTCATCAGCTGCACGCCTTCGGTCCAGCAGGGGATCACGCCGTTCAGCGGGAACGTCGCCGGCTCGCCGCGATCGACCGAGCTGTCGAACACTTTCCCGTTCGGGAGCGTGCCGTGGTAGTGCACCTTGACGGTGTCGGTGGCCTTCGGCGACGGGCCGGTGCCCTCTTTTTCGGTGGTGATGATGAGGCCGGACTCGAGGCGCTTCGCGCCTGGCTCGGCAGCAGCCTTGTCGAGTGCCACCTTGGCAGCGGCGGCGATGCGCTCGCCCTGCAACTCACGCAGCCGCGGAATGTAGGTCGCCACATCGACCTGCGACGGCTTGCCCAGCGCGCCATCGGTGAAGCCTTGCTTGACCTTCTCCAGCTCCGCCGGCGTGAAATCGAACGACGCAATGTTCTGGGATACGGCCACACCGAGCGCGTAGAAAGCCTTGTCGTCCTCGCTGCCGGTCAGCGGGGCGCCGGCGGTGGCGGGATGTGCGGCGCCCGCAGCGGGCTCCTTGGCGAATAGCTTGATCGCCGCCACGAACACCACGAATCCGACCGCTGCTATAAGAAACGCGCGCATGGGAGTCCTTATCCGGCAGAAAAAAGGGCGGCCAGCATACAGCATCGGCCGCCCTTTTCGCGTTATTTACCGGCGTGTTACAGCGCCGACGGGTGCCTGGTTCAGTTAGCCGAGCCCTCCGTCCCACCGGTCAGGCCACGGGCTTCCAGCAACGGCCCGATCTGCGGTGCTGTGCCGTAGAAATCCTTGAAGATGGTCAGCGCATCCGCACTGAATCCCTTGGACAGCACCTTCGAGCGCAGCAGATCCCCGTTCTCCCGCTTCAAGCCGCCATGGGTCTTGAACCAGTGCTCGGTGTCCCGCGCCAGCACCTCGCTCCAGATATAGGCGTAGTAGCCGGCCGAGTAGCCGATCGGGCTGGAGAAGATGTGCAGGAAATAGGTGGAGCGATAACGCGGCGGCACCGGCGCGAAATCCACCCCGGCCGACTTCAATGCATCCGCCTCAAAGGCGGCAATATCGCCGGCCGCCGGCGTCTTGCCTGGGGGCAGCTGGTGATAGCGCTGATCGAGGATGGCGGCGGCCAGATATTCCGTCGTTGCATAGCCCTGATTGAACTTCTGTGCGGCCAGCACTTTGTCCATCAGCGCCTTCGGCATGGGCGCGCCGGTCTGATGATGCTTGGCGTAGTTCGCCAGCACCCGCGGCTCGGTCGCCCACATTTCGTTGTACTGCGACGGGTATTCGACGAAGTCACGCGGCACGTTGGTGCCGGAGAACTGCGGGTATTGCACGCTCGAGAACAGGCCATGGATGGCGTGGCCGAACTCGTGGAACGTCGTGGTCACTTCGTCCCAAGTCAGCAGCGTCGGCTGGCCGGCTGGCGGCTTGGGAATGTTCAGGGTGTTGGTGACGACGGGCTTGTTGCCGAACAGTCGTGACTGCTCGACGAAGCTGTTCATCCACGCACCGCCGCGCTTGTTGCTGCGGGCATAGGGATCGAACAGGAACAGGCCGAGCTGCGAACCGTCGCGATCGGTCACTTCGAAGACGCGCACGTCTTGCTGATAGACCGGCAGATCCTTGCGCTCCTTGAACTTCAAGCCATACAGCTCCTGAGCGGCGAACAGCACGCCATCGACGAGCACGCGATTGAGCTCGAAGTACGGCCGCACCTGCGCGTCGTCATAGGCGTAGCGCTTGGCGCGCACCTGCTCGGCATAGAAATCCCAATCCCATGCTTGCAGCTGGAACGCCGGCGTGGCGTTGGCCTTGGCCTGCTCATCGATGAGCTGCTGCATGTCGGCGGCTTCGCGCCTGGCATTGGCCACTGCGGCGGGCGCCAATTGATTCAGCATGTTGTTCACGGCGTCGGCAGTCAGCGCTGTTTCATCCTCCAGCACGTAGGCCGCGTGCGTCGGATAGCCCAGCAGCTTGGCGCGATCGGCGCGCAGTTTGACGATCTCGGCGATCAACTTGGTCGTGTCGAGCTCGCCGCCCCAGCCGCGACCGGCGGAGGCTTTGTACAAGCGCTCGCGCACCGCACGATTCTTCAGTTGCGCGAGCGCCGGCTGGCCGGTCGTGTTCAGCAGAGTCAACACGTACTTGCCTTCCTTGCCGCGCGACTTCGCTGCTTCGGCGGCCGTGGCGATCTGCGCATCGCTCAGGCCGTCCAGCTCCTGTTTCGTGTCGACCACGATCGCAGCGGCGTTGTCGCCCTTGAGCACGAGCTGGCGAAAATACTTCGGTCGTCTTTGGACGAGATCTTTTCCGTTCAGCGCGCGCAACTCTTGCTTCT
>NZ_LSRW01000033.1:0-107371 GCF_003104955.1 Steroidobacter cummioxidans
CTGCTGAATNAGGCGATTTGCGGCCGAGGTGCTCTCCGCGAGCCCGGCTTGCTTGATGGCTGCGGCCACACCAATGCCCGCGCCGTCGATCGTGAGCGTCTTGGTCTCGATGTTTTCGGGAAAATTTTTTCCCGACGCTGACTGCGTGACGAGAAGTTTTGTCGAGCTTGTTCGGCTGCCGCGCTCCCCGCGAAGCGCGTAGTGATTTCCATCGCCAGCTCGAATTTGATCTCCATCGGATTGCGACCGTCGGCGATCTGCTGCCGCAAGCTGGCCAGATCCGCATTGGGACGGAACGACAGCAGCTCGAAGTAGCGCCACATCAGCTCGTCGGAGATCGACATGAGCTTGCCGAACATGCTGTCGGCATCCTCGTTCACGCCGATATAGTTGCCGAGCGACTTGGACATCTTGTTCACGCCGTCGAGGCCTTCGAGCAACGGCATGGTGAGCACGATCTGCGGCTCCTGGCCGAACGCTTCCTGCAACTGCCGTCCCATCAGCAGGTTGAACTTCTGATCGGTGCCGCCGAGCTCGACATCGGCCTGCAGCGCCACCGAGTCATAGCCCTGCACCAGCGGATACAGGAACTCGTGAATGGCGATCGGCTGGCCGCCCTTGTAGCGCTTGCTGAAATCGTCACGTTCCAGCATGCGCGCCACGGTGCTCTTGGCTGCCAGCTGAATCATGCCGGCCGAGCCGAGCTGACTCATCCAGCGGGAATTGAAATCGACGCGGGTCTTGGCCGGGTCCAGGATCTTGAAGATCTGGTCCTGATAGGTCTTGGCATTGGCCTGCACATCTTCCGGCGTCAGCGGCGGCCGCGTCGCGTTGCGGCCGGAGGGATCACCGATCAAGCCGGTGAAATCGCCGATCAAGAAAATCACCTCGTGGCCGAAATCCTGAAAGCGGCGCATTTTGTTAATCAGCACCGTGTGGCCGAGGTGCAGATCGGGCGCGGTCGGGTCGAAGCCGGCCTTGATCTTGAGCGGCTTGCCCCGCTTCAGTTTGGTGAGCAGCTCGGACTCCAGCAGTATTTCGCTGCTGCCACGCTTGAGCTCGGACAATTGTTCGTCGGCGGAAAGCATCGGATTTCCAGCGTGCCGCGAAGGGCACGGTAATGATGGATTGAGTTGGAGTGCGCGGCGACTTTAGTCGCTCCGATCACTCCCGTAAAACCGCGCGGTGCGATTGTTTCGCGACCGATGTGACCTGAACAGGACGCACGTTGGATCTGCGACCCAGGTTCATCGGTTCAGTCAGTAGTTGACGCAGGCGCTGTGATTCTTCAAATTTGCGGCTTGGTTCGTTTACTTTAACTTATTTACGCACAGTCATGCGCGAGTCTAGGCAATCGGCACAACTCGGCTTTCGAAAGGGATTTCAAGCTAATCCCGCGTCTGCCTCCCCCTCCGCCCGGACCGCGTTCGATTACAAGCCGCAGTCGACTCGTAGCAGCAATCATGCGCGCTGGTTCGTATCCGGCCTGCTGTTGCCGCTGGTCGGCGGGCTGGTCGCCTACGGGCTGGCCACTCGCGACGGCTCGTTCCTTGCGCCGCGCCAGCCGGCCGTCAACGTGGCCACCCTGCCGCCAATCGAGATCGAGGACGTGGAAGTGCCGCTGTCCGCGATGCCGACTTCCATCCTCGGTGACACGGTCGAGTACGTAGTCCGTCGCAACGACACGATGGATCGCATTTTCCGGCAGCTGAAACTGAATCTCACCGACCTCGCTGTGATTCGCGACATGCCGAGCGTGCAGTCGCAGCTGGATAAGCTGCGCGTAGGCGACATCATTACGCTGGTACACGACGAAGGCCTGGTGCAGTCGCTCACCCGCCGCATCAGCGAGACCGAGATTCTCTCGGTGACGCGCGCCAACGAAGGCTTCAACGCCGAAGTGATCGCGACGCCGCTGGATATTCAGGAAGTCCAGGCCGAAGGCACCATCGAATCCTCGCTGTTCGTCGCGGCTCGTGCGGCCGGCGTCAGCCCCGAGTTGATTCTGCAAATGGCCAACGACATTTTCGGCTGGGAAATCGACTTCGCGCTCGATATCCAGCCCGGCGATAAGTTCAATCTGGTTTACGAGCAGAAGTATCGCGACGGCAAGTTCATCGGCAACGGCCGCATCCTGGCCGCCGACTTCATGAACAACGGCACCCTGCATCGCGCGGTTTACTTCGAGTCCAAGGACGGCAAAGTCGCCGATTACTTCCGGCCCGATGGCCGCAGCGTGCGTCGCGCATTCCTGCGCGCACCACTGGAATTCACGCGGATCAGCTCGAACTTCAATCCCGCCCGCCGTCATCCCATCCTGAATACGATTCGCGCTCACAAGGGCGTGGATTACGCAGCCGCAACCGGCACGGTGATCAAAGCGGCGGGCGATGGCAAAGTGGCGTTCGTCGGCACCAAGGGCGGATATGGCCGCGTCGTGATTCTCGAGCACGGCGGCGGCGTCTCGACGCTCTACGGTCACATGTCGCGCTTCGCCAGCATTCGCAATGGCCAGCGCGTTCGCCAGGGCACGACCATCGGTTATGTCGGCAGCTCCGGCGCCGCAACCGGTCCGCACCTGCACTACGAATACCTCGTGAATGGCGTGCACAAGAATCCGCGCACGGTGTTGCTGCCGGAAGCCGCGCCGATCCCCGACTCCTATCGCGCCGAGTTCATGACCAAGTCCGGCCTGCTGTTCGCCAAGCTGGACCGCGCTGGCGCAGCCACGGTCACGACCGCGGCTCTGGCTCCATAATCCAACCAGCGTCGCGCTCGCCGACGCTATCAGCACAATTTCCATGCAAATCGCGCCCATGTGGCGCGATTCTGCTGCCTTGCGCGTGTAACACATGCAAGCCGCTGACCGTAGTATTCTCGATGTCCCCCAGGACACGGGACTTCGGTGACGGCAGCATCATGCTCGATGTGAATCTCAAGGCCCCCGAGCACTACATCAATCGGGAGCTGTCCTTTCTCGACTTCAACCAGCGCGTGCTCGCCCAGGCTCACGATGAGCGCCTGCCCCTGCTGGAACGGATCCGCTTCCTCGGCATCTCCTGCTCCAATCTCGATGAGTTCTTCGAGATCCGCGTCGCCAGCCTGAAGCAGCGGCAGGAACTGGGCTCGCTCACCGGCGGTCCCGACGGCATGACCGTGCCGGAGCAACTGACCGCCATTCACGAGCGCGCCGCCGCCCTGGTCAAAGATCAATACGAGCTGCTTCATCAGCTGGTGTTTCCCGACCTGGCGACCCAAGGCATCCAGTTCGTGAATGCCAAGACGCTGACGCCGGCTCAGCGCAAATGGGTCGGCGACTATTTCGCCAAGGAAGTCGAACCGGTGCTCACACCGCTGGGGCTCGATCCGGCGCGGCCGTTCCCCAGAATTCAAAACAAAAGCCTGAATTTCATCGTGCGCTTGTCCGGCAAGGACGCGTTCGGCCGCGACGCCGAGCTCGCGGTCGTGCAAGTGCCGCGCTCGTTACCTCGAATCATTCGTCTGCCGGCGACCACCGGCGACGAGCCGGGCAAGACCTACTTCGTGTTCCTGTCGGCGGTGATTTCGACCTTCGTGGCGCAGTTGTTCAGCGGCATGAAGGTGGAAGGCGCCTGGCAATTCCGCGTCACGCGCAACAGCGATCTGTTCGTCGACGACGAGGAAGTGGACAACCTGCTGCGCGCGATCGAGGGCGAGCTAGCGCAACGCCGCTATGGCGCGGCCGTGCGCCTGGAAACCTCGCTCGACTGCCCGGAAGACATCACCTCTTTCCTGCTGCGTCACTTCGCGCTGAAGCGCGACGATCTGTATCAGGTCAACGGCCCGGTGAATCTCAACCGGCTCATGGCCATTTACGACCTGGTCGATCGCCCGGACCTGAAATTTCCGCCGTTCACGCCGTGCATTCCGAAGCGCCTGGTCGCGAAGGAAGACATCTTCGCGGTCATGCGCGAAGGCGAGGTGCTACTGCATCACCCGTTCGAAGCGTTCGCGCCGGTGATCGATTTTCTGCGCCAGGCGGCGGCCGATCCGGATGTGCTGGCGATCAAGCAGACGCTGTATCGAACCGGCCCGCAGTCGCCCGTCGTCGACGCGCTCGTCGATGCTGCGCGCGCCGGCAAGGAAGTCACTGTGATCATCGAGCTGATGGCGCGCTTCGACGAGGCAGCGAACATCCAGCTCGCGACTCGACTTCAGGAAGCTGGCGCGCACGTCATGTATGGCGTCGTCGGTTACAAGACGCACGCGAAGCTGATCATGGTCGTGCGGCGCGAGCGCGGAAAACTGCGTCGCTACTGTCACTGCGGCACTGGCAACTATCACCCGAATACCGCGCGCGTTTACACCGATTACGGCCTCTTCACATGCGATGAGGCAGTCGGCGAAGACTTGCATGAGCTGTTCTTGCAGCTCACCAGCCCGACGCGCGTCGCGACCATGCAGAAGATCCTGCAGTCGCCGTTCACTCTGCACGAAGGCCTGCTCGAAAAAACGCGCCGTGAAATGGCGTTCGCGCGCGAAGGCAAGCCCGCCCGCATCATTGCCAAGATGAACGCGCTGATCGAGCCGCAAATCATCCAGACGCTCTACTCCGCCGCGATGGCCGGCGTGAAAGTCGATCTGATCGTGCGGGGTATCTGCGCGTTGCGGCCAGGAATGCCGGGGATCTCCGAGAACATTACTGTGCGCTCGGTGATCGGGCGCTTCCTCGAACACTCACGCGTCTACTACTTCCACAACGACGGCAGCCCGGAGATCTTCTGCGCCAGCGCCGACTGGATGGAGCGCAACTTCTTCCGCCGGATCGAGGTGTGCTTCCCGATCGAGCGCAAACAGCATCGCGATCGCATCGTCGAGGATTTGCAGACCTATCTGGCCGACAACGAGCAGGCGTGGGTGCTGAGGCCGGACGGCAAGTACGAGCGAGCCAGCGCCAATGGCGCGCCGCCGGTGACCGCGCAACAAGTGCTGCTCCAGCGGTATTCGGACTGCAACGATTAGCGTGGGGTGCTAGCTGACGCGCAAGCGGTAGCCGGCCGCTTTCAAATACTCGATCTCGTTTTCCAGATCGGCGGCGGTCAGCGGATGGGAATCGAGCCAGCCCCTGGGGAAGGTAATCTCCATGGCCCTGGCGCGCGGCACGAGCTCGATCCTCGGCAACGCCTCGGCCGTGCGCCCACGATGCAGCAGCACCGCGAGCCGCAAGATCAGGATCAAGAACTGCGCCTTGATGTGCCAGGGCGGAGTCAGATCCTGCAGCGTCTCGAGCTGCAGCTTGCGTCGATGAGCGCCGACGATATCCGCGAGGATCTTCTGCTCTTCCTGCGGAAAGCCCGGCAAGTCCGCATGTTCGAGCAGATACGCGCCATGTTTCTGATAGTGAGAATGCGAGACATCGAGACCGATCTCATGCAGTCGCGCGGCACACAGCAGCGCCATCTCGGCGAATGGATCGTCCAACTCCCACGCGACTTGAGTCTGGCGTAAAAAATCGAGCGCAGTGGCCTCGACTCGTGACGCCTGCGCGAGATCGACGTGATAGCGACCTTGCATGGCGCGCACGCTGCGCAAGCGCGCATCTTCATCGGTAAAGCGGCCGACCAGGTCGTAAAGCAAGCCCTCGCGCAATGCGCCGTCGGCGGCCTTCATCGTCTTGATGTCGAGCACGCTGAGAACTTCGGCGAGGATGGCCAGGCCACCGGGAAACACGGGCAGACGTTCGTCCGTCAACCCGGGCAGGCGCAGCTTGGACAGATCGCCCGCACGCAGCAACTGCTCGATCAGCAGCTCGATGCCCGCCGGCGTAATGATTCCATCGCCGTTCGAGCGCGCGCGCAGAACATCGCTGACCGCACGGATCGTGCCGGACGAGCCCACCGCGTGGTCCCAGCCGTAATCTTTGAAGGTTGACTGGACGGGCTCCAGCTCGAGTCGCGCGGCGAGTCGAGCCCGCTTCATGCGCTTCTCGGTGACCACGCCGTCGTTGAAGATGCGCGAGCTCATGCTCACGCAGCCCATGTGCAGGCTTTCGAGCTTCTTCGGATGCTGGCCTTCGCCAATGATGATCTCGGTGCTGCCGCCGCCGATGTCGGCGACGAGCCTGCGGCCAGGGTCGCTGGGCATGGTGTTGGCGACGCCGAGATAGATCAGCCGTGCCTCTTCGATGCCCGAGATCACTTCGATGGGATGACCGAGCGCCGAGCGCGCGCGATCGAGGAAGGCGCCTCTGCGCTTGGCCTTGCGCAGGGTATTGGTGCCGACGACGCGAACGCTCTCGGCCTTCATGTCGCGCAAGCGCTGGCCGAAGCGTTCCAGGCAGGCGAGCGCAACGTCGATGGCCTCGCGCTTCAGGCGGCCTTGCTCGTCGAGACCGGCGCCGAGGCGCACGCTCTCACGCAGACGATCGAGAATGATGAGCTGCCCGTGCGTGTGACGGGCCACGATCATGTGAAAACTGTTGGAACCCAGATCGACGGCAGCAATGACGTCGGGAATCTTGCGCGCCATTGCAGAAACCATCCCACCCTAAGTTGACACACCTTACCGCGGGATTTTAATCGAGGAAGCCTCCGACGGCAGCGGCAACTCTGCCGAGCCCAGGGAAGTCGTGCAATCCGCGCTTCCGTAGGTTACATCGAGAACGACGAGCCGCAGCCGCAGGTCGTCGATGCATTCGGATTGCGAATGACGAACTGCGCGCCTTCGATGTCCTCTTTGTAGTCGATCTCGGCGCCGGCGAGATACTGGATGCTCATCGGATCGATGAGCAGCGTGACGCCGCCGTTCTCGACGCGCGTGTCGCCCTCTTCCAGGTTCTCGTCGAACGTGAAGCCATATTGGAAGCCCGAGCAGCCGCCACCCTGCACGAAGACGCGCAGCTTCAGATTGGGATTGGACTCTTCACGGATCAGCTCGCTGACCTTGGCGGCCGCGGCATCGGTGAAGACCAGGCTGGGCGCGCCAATACCCGGAGAAAAACTGGAAAGAGCGGATTCAGTGTTCATGAGGCCACGTTGGGGGCAGCAGCGTCTGAATCAAGTGTAACGCAGCCACCGCCGGGAACGTGAAAACGCTCCCAAACCATTGAGCTATAACGCCATCAGCCCGCGGAATCTGCGGCTGCATCGCCCGGCGCCGGCTTGATTTCGGGCTCGGCCTTGGCGCCGCGCCGCGGCTCGTGGATCAACTTGCCGGTGATCTCCGCACCCATCTCCATCTCGATCAGCGCGTAATACACGTTGCCGGTGACCCGGGCCGTCGCACCCAGCTCGACGCGCTCGTGCGCCAGGATGTCGCCCTTCACCGTGCCGTTGAGGATCACATTGGGCACGGCCACCGAGCCTTCGACGACGCCACTGTCGCTGACACTGAGCGTTGCGCCGGAATCAGCAGGCGCATCGACGTTGCCTTTCACGTGGCCATCGACATGGAAGCCGCCGGCGAACTGCACATCGCCGATGATGCGCGTGCCGGCGCCGATCAGCGTGTCGATACGATGCGGTTTGGGTTTATTACGGTTGAACATGCGCCGTCCAAATCAGGGGCTAGCGGCCTCGAGGCTCTAAGCTTCGGTCTGCACTCGCCAGGGATAGGATTCTCGCACAGGGTCCATGCGCGGGGAGCGCACCTCGAGCGTCACTGCCCGCGGCTCGAAGCCTTCCGGCAGCACGATGTCCTGTTCGAGATTCTGAAAATAGCGGAATTGAAACGGCAGCTGGCCATCGGCCCGCGCCGTCTCGGCAGCAGCCGAGAGCGGCAGCTGAACCGGCTTGTTTTCGCGCACGCCCTCGAGCTGCACGACCACCGATCCGGAGACCACGCTCTCCTGACGCATCGACTGCACCAGCACCAGCCGCAGCCGGTAATGATGGTCAGCCGCGCCGGGCAGCACCTGGAAACGCTGAATGCGCAAGCCGCCGATGCCGTCTTCCGGCGAAACGATGCCGCGATAGAAGGTCAGCTGCTCGCGATGCTTGAGGACCTGCGCCTGCAGGTCCGCGAGATTCTTTTCGACGTCGGCGTACGCCTTGTACTCGACTTTGCGATCCAGCTCCGCGGAGGCGACCGCGGCGCGCAGCCGTTCGTTTTCCTCCGCGAGCGACTCGATCTTCGCGTTCAGCTCGCGACGCTGCTGAATTTCTGCGAACTTGCTGTAACCGCCTTCGAAACGGCCCCATTCGTACATCAGGTACAAGGCGATCAACACGCCCAGCGTGCCGCCGATGAGCACGGCCCGGCGCCGCCAGGTCGGATGCTGGCGGATGATGAAGGCACCGGTGCGCTGTGGGAAAAAATCAGGCATTACTGAATGACTGTGGTGGATCGAGGCGTCTGCACCGAAAATAAGTAGTACGAATTTGACGAAAGCTGGTGAAATTAGAGCACAGCCGCCGCGCTCCGATTGAGAAGCGCCGCAAAGAATCCCGTCCCGGCGCGCCAGCTTCCACCCCAGCGGCGGCATTTGCGCGACCCGATAAGGCGATGACGCAAAGCGGCTTAGGCGAAAGCCAGTCAGTCCCGACACTCATGGCAAAGGTCATTCATGCTCTGGCTCAAGGCGTTGCACATTATTTTCGTAATCACCTGGTTCGCCGGATTGTTCTATCTGCCGCGCCTGTTCGTGTATCACGCGGCGCTCGCAGGCGGCGACCCCGCTGGCGCGGAGCGCTTCAAGGTCATGGAGCGGCGCCTGTTCACCATGATGACCATAGGCGGTGCGCTCGCGATCGTGTTCGGCGCGGCGACGCTGGGCAAGGTGCCGGGGTTCATGCAGACCGGCTGGATGCACGCCAAGCTGACGCTGGTGGCCGGGCTCATCGTCTACCACCTCTGGTGCCACCGCTTGCTGATCGCGTTCCGCAACGACCGGAACCAGCATTCGGAGCGCTGGTACCGCGGCTTCAACGAGGTGCCGACCCTGTTCCTGTTCGGCATCGTCATCCTCGTGGTCGTTAAGCCGTTCTAACCGATCGCCTTGTCCTGCGCGGCCTTTTGCTGGCGTTGAGCCAGGTTGCGTAAATATTTTTCTTCCTGGGACCACTCGGGCAACGCCGGTGGGTCTTGCGGGAAGGCGGTGCGCGCCAGCTCATCGAGCGCACGGGCATAGACGGCGCGCTTGAAGTAAATGACCTCGCGCACCGGCGTCCAGTAGTCGACCCAGCGCCAGCTCTCGAACTCCGGCTCGCCGGTCGACTCCAGGTCGAAACGGTCTTCGGAGCCGGTGAAGCGCAGCAGGAACCAGCGCTGCTTCTGCCCGATACAGGGCGGCTTGCTGTTCTTGCGCACGTATTGCTTGGGCAGGCGATAGCGCAGCCAGTTGCGGGTGCCAGCGATCAGCTTCACGTCATGGGGCTCCAGCCCCACCTCTTCCTTGAGCTCGCGGTACAAGGCTTCTTCGGGGGTTTCCCGCTGCTGTACGCCGCCTTGGGGGAATTGCCAGCCGCGGCCGCCGGTCCGGCCGCCAAGGAAGACCTGACGGTCCTCGCGGATCAAGACGATTCCGACATTGGCGCGAAAGCCGTCTGCATCGATGAAATCGGTCATGGAACTTTTGAAAATCGGATTGACCCGATTCTTTCACCTGTCGCGGGCGAACGCCACCACGTGGTCAGGCTCGATGCGAATCCCGATGTGCTCACCGACCGCGTGATCGTGGTGGCTCGGCACCAGCGATAGCAGCTGCATGCCGCTCGCCAGCTTCAACGTATAAAGGAACTCCGCTCCTCGGAACGCGCGCTGACACACTTCGGCGCGCAGCGTGCTGGCGTCGTCATGAATGACATCGTCCGGCCGTAACAGCAGATCGACATGACGACCGGTCTGCCACTGCCCATTGCCATTGGCGCGCACCACACCGAGCTCGGTGCGCACCGAGCCGGCCGCGACCACTTCACCCGGAATGAAAACGCCCTGGCCAATGAAGTCAGCGACGAATCGCGACTCAGGTCGATGATAGAGCTGATACGGCGTGTCCCACTGCTCGAGCCTGCCGTCCTTCATCACGCCCACCAGATCGGCGACCGCGAACGCTTCCTGCTGATCGTGAGTCACCAGCAGCGCCGTGGTGTTGAGCGCCTTCAAGACCGAGCGCACTTCGAGACTCAGGCGCTCGCGCAATTCCACATCGAGACTCGAGAACGGCTCATCGAGCAGCACAATCTGCGGCTCCGGCGCCAGCGCGCGCGCCAACGCCACGCGTTGCTGCTGGCCGCCTGACAACTGATGCGGGTAATGGCCTCGATGCTCCGCCAGGCCCACTGTTTCCAAGACTTCTTCCGCGCGTCGCTTGCGTTTGCTCCGCTCCAGCCGATGCAGACCGAAAGCGACGTTGTCGAGCACCGTGAGATGCGGAAACAACGCGTAGTCCTGGAACACCATGCCGATCTGCCGGCTCTCGGGCGGCGAATGAAAATCCGGGGACGCGAGCACACGACCGTGCGCGCGAATCACCCCCGCATCGACCGCCTCGAACCCAGCGATACAACGCAAAGCCGTCGTCTTGCCGCAGCCACTGGGCCCCAGCAGGCAACCGATCGAGCCTTTCTCCAGGCGCATCGACAAGCCATTCACGGCCGAGCGTGTGCCGAACCGACGCACTACATTTTCGAGCTCAAGCCACATGCGCACCTCTGCGCGTCAGCATGGCAGCAGGAATCAGCCCGACGAGCACGATGGCAACTGCCGGCAACGCGGCACGCTCCCACTCACCTTCAGACGTCATTTCCCACACGCGCACCGCCAGAGTGTCCCAGCCCGGTGGCCGTGTGATCAACGTGATCGGCATTTCCTTCATCACGTCGACGAACACCAAAGTCGCCGCGGTCGCAAGACTGGTTCGCAGCAGCGGCACATGCACTTTACGAATCAGATCGGTGCCGACCACGCCCAGACTGGCGGCGGCTTCATCGATACTGCGAGTGACCCGCTGCAAGCCGCTCTCGATCGGATTGAATCCGACCGTAAGGAAGCGCGCGAGGTAAGCGATGAGCACCGCGAGCAATGTGCCTTGGAGCAACAATACCGGCGCAGACTCTCCCATCCACGCGCGCAGCCAGCTCTGCAGCTGATTGTTCAACAGCACCAACGGCACCGCGATGCCGACGGCCAACACGGTGCCCGGGATGGCGTAACCCAGCGTCGCGAGCCGCACGAGCAGTCGCATCGACGTCGTCGACCTGCTCCGTTCGATGTAAGCGAGCGCCAGGGCGGCGGTGACAATGACCACCGCGGCGCTGCCAGCGAGGATCAAACTGCGCGCGATAAAACCCCAGTAGCGACTGTCGATGTCGCCCACGTTCTTGGCCGACCAGATCAAAAGCTGGAACAGCGGCAGCACGAACGCGAGCGCCAACACCAACGCCGCGCCGGCAAACGCGCCCCATCGCCCCACGGGACCAAGCTGCAAGCGCGCAGCTTCGCGTGTCATGTCCCGGCCGCTGGCGAAACGAGCTCCCGCTCGCGAACTGCGCTCGAGCGCGAACGCTGCGATGACGAACAACAACAAGACGCCGGCAAGCTCCAGCGCCGCGCTCACAGAGAACATGCCGAACCACGCGCGATAGATCGCAGTCGTGAACGTGTTGTAGTTGAACACCGAGACCGCGCCGAAGTCGGCCAACGTTTCCATGCAGACCAACGCGATGCCGGCGGCGATCCAGGGACGCGCCATGGGCAGCGCGACCTTCCAAGTCGCCGCCGCGCGCCCGTACCCCAACATCTGCGCAGCCTCGAGTGCACGTCGACCTTGAGTGAGAAACGCCGTTCTCGCCAGCAAATAAACGTACGGATACAAGGCGAGCGACAAGACGACGATCACGCCGCCAGTCGAGCGGATCTTCGGCACCCACGCCGAGCTGCCGGTCCAGGCGCGCAACCAGGTCTGCAATGGGCCCGCGAAATCGAGGAACCCCACCGCGACGAACGCCAGCACGTAAGTGGGAATCGCCAGGGGCAACAGCAGCGCCCAATCGAAAAAGCGCCGGCCGGGAAACTCACAGATCGACGTGAGCCACGCCAGTGCAGTGCCGACGGTGCCGCTCAACAACGCGACACCGATCAGCAACTTGATCGTGTTGACCGTCACCTCGGGCAGCACGTAGCGCGACAGGTGTGCCCAGACCTCGGCTTCAGGCGAGACGCTCGCGTGCACAATGACGAGCAGAGGCACGAGCGCAGGCAGGCATAGCACAACCGCGAGCACCACGCTCAGCGGATCGCGCCATGCGCGCCGCGTTTCAGGCTGCACAACCTCCGCGCTCATGGCGAATCGTCAGCGATAGCCCGCCCGATCCATCAACTTCACCGCCGTGGCTTGCAACTCGCCGGCCTGCGCCACGTTCATCGGGCTGCGCTTGAAATCGCCCCACGCCTTCACGATCGGGTCCGGCTCGATGCTGGGACTGGCGGGATATTCGAGGTTCTGACCCGCGAAGAACGCCTGCGCCTCGGGCTGCGACAGCCACTCGAGGAATTTCTTCGCCTCCTCACTGCGCGGCGAGTGTGCCGTCACGCCGGCACCTGAAATATTGATGTGGACGCCCTGGCCCGCTTGATCCGCCCAGAACAACTTCACCGGCAGATCGGGCTTATCGCGCAACAGGCGGCCATAGTAGTAAGTGTTCACCAGGCCCACATCGCACTGACCCGCGGCGATGGCCTCCATCAGCAACGTGTCGTTCGAGAAAGGCTCGGCGGCAAGGTTCGCCACCCAGCCACGGACGATTTCTTCGGTCTTCGGCTCGCCGTACTCGGCGATCAGCATGGCGACCAGCGACTGGTTGTAGACCTTCTTAGACGTGCGCAGACACAGCTTGCCCTTCCAACGGTCGCTGCCAAGCGCAGCGTAATCGCTCAGCTCTTCCGGCTTCACGCGCTCGGTGCTGTAGACGATGGTGCGCGCGCGGATCGAGAAGCCGAACCAGCGGCCCTGCGGATCGCGCAGGCTCTCGGGAATATTGGCGTTGAGCACGTCCGAGTTCACAGACTGCATCAGGCCGAGATCCGCGGCGTGCCACAACTCGCCGGCATCCACGGTCATGAGAATGTCGGCCTGTGAATGCGCGCCTTCGGCGTTCAGGCGCTCGATCAGCGGACCGGCATCGTCGGTAACGAAGCGGATTTTCTGGCCACTCTCGGCGGCGTAGCGATCGAAGATGGGCTTGATCAGCTGCTCGTTGCGAGCCGAGTACACCACCAGCTCGGAAGGTTGCTTGGCGCAGCCGGCCAGTCCAACAGCGAGTACCAGTGCGCCGAACATTGGCGCAAATACACCGAACCTTACTGACATGACCCGCGAGACCTCGGCTGACCAATCAATGCGAATGACTCGCATTTAATCACGTTTTACCGCGGTCTGTCAGACGCGGCTGGCGTATTTGTTTAGCCGCACGGTTTGTCCGGCATCTCGCCCGAAGCAAGCGCGGCCCGATTGCGGCCGGCCTGCTTCGCGCGATACAGCGCGGCGTCGGCGTCGGCGAGCAGCCGCTCAGCGGCTGCTTTCAGATCGGCCTCGTCACGAGCGACCGTGATCCACGCAACGCCGATGGACACGGTCATATTCAATTGAGCTCCTGACGGCAGTGTCAGCGGCGTCTCGCACACCGTGGTACGGATGCGCTCGGCCAGGCAGGCCGCCTGTTTCGGGGCAATCGCCGGCGCCAGCACGACGAACTCGTCGCCGCCAAATCTAGCCGCGGCATCGCTGCCTCGGATGTGCGCGTCGACTCGTTGCGCCGCCTCGCGCAAAGCCATGTCGCCGGCCAGGTGGCCGTGCTGATCGTTGATCTGCTTGAACCGATCCAGGTCGATGACCAGGCAGGTGAGGCTCGTGCCCTGACGCTGCGCGCGGGCCAGCTCTTCTTTGAGCCGCGCGTTGAGATAGCGACGGTTGTGCCAGCCGGTGAGAAAGTCGGTCAAGCCACTGCGCACCAGGCGCGCGCGG
Organism: Steroidobacter cummioxidans; assembly: GCF_003104955.1. Classification (NCBI taxonomy): domain Bacteria; kingdom Pseudomonadati; phylum Pseudomonadota; class Gammaproteobacteria; order Steroidobacterales; family Steroidobacteraceae; genus Steroidobacter; species Steroidobacter cummioxidans. The sequence continues at coordinate 13,940 of NZ_LSRW01000033.1, forward strand.
TTGATCGTGTTCTCGATCGCGAACGAAGCGATCACACCGAGGTGCGCGAGGAAGTCGGTCGCGAGGTGCCGGGAGAAACGTTTCTCGTCGATGCTGCCGAAGTTCAGACTGCCCAGCAGACGATCCTGCCGACGCAGCGGAATCAGCGCGGTGCTCTTCAACCCCTGCGCATTGGGGAACAGCAGCTGATGGTCGCAGCCCATATACGGCCCGAGCCACGGTCGATGAAACGAATTGAACTGCGGCGCCATGCCGGTGAGGCTGTCCGTGAACAGCACCTGCGGAAAGTCTTCCAGATTCACGTTGTCCGCGATCAACAGATGACGGATCTCGTGCTGTGGATCCAGCAACAGCAAGGTGACCGATTCGAGCGCGTATGAGGCTTTCAGCCCTTTGCAGATCGCGTCGAACAGCTGCGACATGTTCTCGGCCTTGAGCAGCTCGAGCTCGCGCTCCTGGCTCCGGCGCAGCAGCTTTTCATTGTTCGCAGCCTCGTCCATGAGCGCGGCAATGCGCCCGCGCAATTCGCGGATCTCGCCTTGGAGATCCCGAGCCGACATCTATGCGTGCCTCACGGACAAACAGCTAATCATTACGCACGCGGCCCGCGAGATATTCGCGGCCTTGCTGCATCATCGCCGTGAACTGTGGCGCGTCGCCGGTCGACACCGACTGCCACAACTTTTCCACGGCCCCGCGCAGTGCCAGCAGCGATTCGCGGCCGTAGTCGTTCAGATGCTGAATCTCGAAATACAGATCGGGGCTTTCGGCGGCCACGCGGGTTGCCACGTCGACCTGTGCGTCGTAAGTCGTGCTCGACAGTTGCGCAAGCCGCGGCGCCGCTTCACCGCTCTCGGCGAGCGCGGTGAAGAACGCTATGTTCAATGCGTGTGACAGACCCAGCACGTAGGCAATCAAACGGTCGTGTTCATCGAGCCCCATGACTACCTGTTTGGCCATGGTCGAGCCAAACAGTTCCTGCGCGGCCTGCACCGCCTCCTGATTCCCCATGTCGATGAAGATGACGTGACGGCCCGACAGCAGCTCGGTGTCCGGTCCAAACATGGGATGCACGGAGGTGACTTTCACCCCGGCGCTCTGCAACGCATCGATGCCCTGTCGCAGCGGAGTCTTGAGCGAGCCGATGTCGAAGACGATGCCGCGCGGCTTGCGCTCGGCCAGTTCCTGCAACACCACGTTCGCAATCTTCAGCGGGGTGGCCACCACGATCAGATCGTAGTCGAGCGAGCTTTCGCGCCAATCCGCGATGTACGCATATGCAGCGTTGTCCGGACGCCGCACCGGGTCGGCCACGGTCACCGTGTAACCCTGCGAGGCCATGAAATCGCTGAACCAGCGTCCCATCTTGCCGGTGCCGCCAATCACCAGCGCCGTCTTGCCGCCACCGCGTCCGCCGGCAACGACGCGAATGCGCTCCTGCGTCGTGAGCGAGCCACGGATCAACAACCGCATCACCTGCTCCGCCAGTGCCGGAGAAACGCCCAGGGAATCGGCCGTCGCACGAGCCTGCAGCAACACTTCGCGCTCGCGCGTGTAGTCACGCGTCGCTTTGCCTTCGGCGCGTTTGGCCTCGGCCACCTCACGGCTCAGCCGTTGGCGTTCAGCGACAAGCGCGAGCACCTGCCGGTCCAGCTCGGACAGACGTTCGCGAATTTCTTGCAGATTCATGGGAATTTCAGTCCCGGGCATGGAGGGTAGCTGACGCCTTTTACCAACCGGCGCGCGCGTGCCGCAAGTTAGCGGCTCATAAATCGCTTCCGCCAGTCCTGCGCATCCCTGCGCTCCTGGCATTCGGGCGTCCTGCCCAGCACCAGACTGGCATAATTACGGCGACTCGTTTCAAAGTCCCAAGAACTGCCATGGCCGCCGACGAATTGCTTCCCGAGCCTTTGCCCGCTGACCCGCTCCCCATCTTTGCGACCTGGTTCAGCGATGCGCGCGCGCGCAATGTGCAGCCGAATCCGGACGCCATGGTGGTCGCGACCGTGGGCGAAAACAGTGCGCCATCGGCCCGCGTCGTTTTGTGCAAGCGATTGGTACCGGATCAGGGCTTCGTGGTGTTCTTCACGAACTACGATTCGCGCAAAGGGCGGGAGCTGGCCGAGCATCCGCGCGCAGCGGCCGTGTTTCATTGGGACACGCTGCATCGGCAGGTGCGGCTCGAAGGGCCCATCGTGATCTCGCCCGCGCCCGAGAGCGATCAGTATTTCGCCACCCGCGCCTTTGAAAGCCGCGTCGGCGCGTGGGCCAGCGCTCAGAGCGAGCCGCTCGCGTCGCGTGCCGCGCTGGTCGAGCAAGTCCAATCAGTGAAGCAGCGGCTTGGCCTGATGAAGACCAATGAAGGTGAAGTGCCGCGCCCCCCGCATTGGGGCGGGTTTCGGCTGTGGATCGATTCGATCGAATTGTGGGCGGAAGGCGCCGGTCGCATTCACGAGCGCGCGCGCTGGCAGCGCACGCTCACCAAGAAAGATGAGTTCTCGTTCAGCGCCGGACCTTGGACCGGGACGCGCCTGAATCCCTGATCGCCAGGCGGCGCGCGTGCGTTATTTGACGACCTTCAAGGTCGGCTTGGCGCGCTTGGGCTGCTCAGGGCTGCTGCCGGATGGCGTCTCCGTCGGCGCGTTGGGCGGCTGCGGCGGCGGTGCGTCGGCCTCCGAGAAAATCATTCCCTGCCCGGTTTCGCGCGCATAGATACCCAACACCGCGGCAATCGGCACGAACACATCATGCGTGACCGCACCAAACCGCGCGCGGAAACGCACCATGTCGTTGCCCAAGCTGAGGTTGCTGGTCGCACTATTGCTTACGTTCAGGATGATCTTGCCCCCCTGAACGTACTGGCGCGGCACTTCCACACCCTGTATCGAAGCATCGACGACTATGTGGGGCGTTTGATCGCTGTCGCTGATCCATTCGTGCATGGCACGCAACAAATAGGGACGACGCGATCGAACTGGAGCATCTGCCATGAGTACCGCCGCGGTTTTAAGCGCGCATTTCCTGCTCGGCGCGCGACAGGCTGTGCCTGAACGCGGGCCGGGAGAACAATAAGTTGGCGTACTTGGTAATAGGTTGGGCTTGAGCTGGCAAGTCGATTTCCCAATACAACAGGCGCCACAGGATGGGAGCAATGGTGGCATCCACCAGCGAGAACTCATCCGACAGGAAGTACGGCTTGGCCTTGAACACATCGGTGCTGGCCAGAATGCTGTCGCGGAGGATCTTGCGCGCCTTCAGGCCATTCTTGCGATCCGACGGATCGTCGATCTGCTGGGCCAGACTGTACCAGTCCCGTTCGATTCGATAGAGCGCCAACCGGAACTGCGCGCGCGCCACCGGATCCACCGGCATCAGCGGCGGATGCGGGAAGCGCTCGTCCAGGTACTCGATGATGACGCGCGAGTCGTACAGCACCAGATCACGGTCCACCAGGGTGGGGACCGTGTGGTAGGGATTCAGGTCGAGCAGATCCTCGGGGAGGTTGCCGCCCTGCACGTCGATGGTCTCGACGTGGATGCTCTTCTCAGCCAGAACGATCCTGGTGCGGTGGCTCCAGGGATCGTCGGCACGTGAGAAGAGCGTCATCACGGTAGTACGCTCCAGGCAGGTCTGAACGAACGCGCGGCAGCTCCCACGAGGGGGGCTACTTTACGTCCTTCCAGTATTCCTTCTTCAGGAAGTAAGCGAACAGGAAGAAGACTATCAGGAATGCCAGCACGCGCATGCCCAGATTGCGCCGCTCGAGCTGCATCGGCTCGCCGATATAGTCGAGAAAATTCACTGTGTCGCGGACGAATTGGTCGTACTCCTGCGGCGAGAGACTGCCTTGCTTCGCCAGTTCGAATTCCTTGAACTTCTTATGGACCGCGTTGTGTTCCGCATCGCTCTCGCCATCATAGACCGCGCGCTGCAAGCCTTGTAGCTCCCAAAGCACGTGAGGCATGGCAGTGCCCGGCAGGATCAGGTTGTTGGTGCCGGTCGGCCTGCTCGGGTCCAGGTAGAACGACTTCAGGAAGGAGTAGATGTAGTCGGGCCCGCGGCTGCGCGCAATGAGGGACAGGTCCGGAGGGGTAGTGCCAAACCAGTGGCTGGCATCCTCCGGCTTCATGCCGATCTTGATCGTGTCGTGAATCCGCTCACCGACGAACATCAGGTTGTCAGTCACCTGCTTTTCACTCAACGACAGATCTTTCTCCAGACGGCTGTACCGGACGTACTTGGCCGAATGGCAGCCGCTGCAGTAGTTCATGAAGTTGCGCGCGCCGCGCTGGAGCGAGGCGACGTTGGCAACATCGTTGCGCGCCAGTTGCATGGCCGAGTTGTTGCCCCCCGCTGCCGCGCCAACCGCGGACCAGGTCAGAGCCGACAACCCCACCACACCCAGAACCAGCTTATGGAAACTCTTCTTCATCATGGCTTCGGCTAGATGCTCAGTGGGCATGGTAAGTCACGCGTTCCGGCACAGGCTTGGTCTGGTCGATCCTCGTGTACCAGGGCATGAGCAGGAAGAACGCGAAGTAGACGACCGCAAAGAAGCGGGCCGCCAGCGTGTAACCCGGGGTCGCCGGCTGCAGGCCGAGGTAGCCCAGCGCGATGAAGCTCACCGCGAACGCACCGAGGAAGCCGCGGAACAGCCAGCCGCGGTAGCGGATGGACTTGACCTTGGAGCGGTCGAGCCACGGCAGGAACACGAACAACACCACCGCCGCACCCATCAGCGCGACACCGAGCAGCTTGTTCGGAACCGCACGCAGGATCGCGTAGAACGGCGTGAAGTACCACACCGGTGCGATGTGCTCCGGGGTCTGCAGCGCGTTGGCCGGGTCGAAGTTGGCGTGCTCCAGGAAGTAGCCGCCCATCTCCGGTGCGAAGAACAGCACCAGCGCGAACAGCATCGCGAACACGATGAAGCCCACCAGGTCCTTCACTGTGTAGTACGGATGGAACGGAATGCCGTCCACCGGATGACCGTCCGGGCCCTTCAGCTTCTTGATCTCGACGCCGTCCGGATTGTTCGAGCCCACTTCGTGCAGGGCGAAGATGTGCGCGATCACCAGGAACACCAGCGCCAGCGGCAACGCGATGACATGCAGCGCGAAGAAGCGGTTCAGCGTGATGTCGGAGATGTAGTAGTCGCCGCGGATCCACTCGACCAGCGACTCACCGATGCCGGGGATCGCGCCGAACAGCGACACGATCACCTGCGCGCCCCAGTAGGACATGTTGCCCCAGGGCAGCAGGTAGCCGAAGAACGCCTCGGCCATCAGGCACAGATAAATGAGCATGCCGAAGATCCACACCAGCTCGCGCGGGTTCTTGTACGAGCCGTACATGAGGCCGCGGAACATGTGCAGATAGACGACGATGAAGAACGCCGATGCGCCGGTGGAGTGCATGTAGCGGATCAGCCAGCCCCACTCCACGTCGCGCATGATGTACTCGACCGACGCGAACGCGTCCGCGGCCGAGGGCTTGTAGTTCATCGTCAGGAAGATGCCGGTGACGATCTGCAGTACCAGCACGACCAGCGCGAGCGAGCCGAAGTAGTACCAGAAGTTGAAGTTCTTGGGGGCGTAGTACTCGCTGGCATGCTCCTTCATGAACCGAGTCATGGGGAAGCGTGCATCGATCCAATCGACCAGCTGCGCCAGGCGCCCTTTTTCTTGCATTGTGGCGCTCATCAGGCGACCTCCGCGTCGACGCCGATCTGCACCACGCCGTCAGTGACGAAGCGGTACGGCGGCACTTTGAGATTGGTAGGCGCGGGCACGTCCTTGAAGACGCGGCCGGCCAGATCGAACTTCGAGCCGTGGCACGGGCAGTAGAAGCCACCGGGCCAGTCGGCGCCGAGCTCGGCATCCGCAGGCTGGAAGCGGCCCAGCGGCGCGCAACCGAGGTGGGTGCACACACCGACCAGCACCAGGTAGTCGGGCTTGAGCGAGCGCAACTCGTTCTGCGCGTACTTGGGCTGCTCGGACTCCTCGGACTTCGGATCGCGCAGGCGACCGTCCAGTGCCGGGTTTTCGAGCTGCTTCATCATTTCCGGCGAACGGTGCACGATGAAAATGGCCTGGCCGCGCCAGTTCACCTTCACCATCGCGCCCGGCTCGAGCTTGCTGATGTCCTGTTCCACCGGCGCGCCCAGCGCCTGCGCGCGAGCACTCGGCTTCCAGGACGCCAGGAACGGCACGGCAGTCATCGCGGCACCGGCTATACCGGTTACGGTCGTCGCGACCAGCAGGAAATGGCGCCGGCCGCCATCGACTCCCTCTTCTTTAGATTTGCCAACTTCTGACGTCATCCACTCTTCTCCGCGAGGCATCTGTCGCACGCGCAACCTCACCCGAGCCCTTGAAGCCCAGCTGAGGTTTCAAACGTTCAAGGAATTCCGCATTATACACACATCGCCCCACGCACTATCTCTCAGGGCGCTACGAAGCGTCACCGGTCACCCCCGGTACTCTTATTCGAGCCTTCACCGTGCCCACCGTGCCGCAGACCCTGCTGTTCCTGCTGAAATGGACCTTGGTGGGCCTCGCCATTGCCGCCGTTCTGTTGCTCGTACGACCGGCGCAGACGGGCCCGTCCGCGGCGCCCGCCACGCAGGAATCCCCGGTAACGCCCGTGTCTTTCCCGCCGCGCGAAGGCGAACCGCGCAGATCTTATGCCGATGCAGTCAGCCGTGCCGGACCGGCCGTAGTTAACATTTACACGGCCCGCGTGGTCGCGAATGCGCCCTCCGCTGACAATTCCCTGTTGCGACAGAATCAGTCCCGGGTGCGCCAACGCGTCGAGGGCAGCCTCGGCTCGGGCGTCATCCTCGATGCCGACGGCCATCTGGTCACCAACGATCACGTGATCCGGGGTGCGGACCAGATCCGCGTGCAGCTGGCGGACGGTCGCGTGGCCACTCCCACGATCGTGGGCACCGATCCGGATACCGATCTGGCGGTGTTGCGCGTGGACTTGGAGAACCCGCCGGTGATGCCGATGGGCCGGTCGAACGTGCTGCGCGCAGGCGATGTCGTCCTCGCGATCGGCAACCCGTTCGGGCTGAGTCAGACCGTGACCCAGGGCATCGTCAGCGCCACCGGGCGGGGGCGACTCGGCGTCACCGATTTCGAGGATTTCATTCAGACCGACGCCGCCATCAATTTCGGCAATTCGGGCGGCGCGCTGATCAATGCCGACGGCGAGCTGATCGGCATCAACACCGCGGTGCTCGCGCAAACGCTGGGCACTGACGGCATCAGCTTCGCGATTCCCGTGAACATGGTGCGCGGTGTGATGGATCAAATCATCGCGCATGGCCGGGTGCGCCGTGGCTGGCTGGGCGTCTCTTCTGAAGAGTTGCCGCGTGCCACGGCAGCGGCGCTCGGTATCGATCCGCCGGTCGCGTTACGCATCAGTTCAGTGGATCCCCTCGGACCGGCCGCGAAGGCCGGCATGCGCGTGGACGATCTGGTGACCCATTTCAACGGCCAGCAGATCGTGAATGCGCAGGAAGCGTTGAACCGCGTGGCGGCCATGTCGCCCGGCTCCACCCTCGAAATCGGCGGTCGCCGAGGCCGCACGCAACTGAGTCTCGAGGCGACGCTGGAAGAACGCCCGCCGCGCGGCTCGCGTTAGCCCATCTAAACCCTCAAGCCACGCGCCTGATCTGCGCGCCGAGCTGCTCGAGCTTCTCTTCGATGCGCTCGTAACCGCGGTCGATATGATAGATGCGGTGAATTTCCGTCGAGCCCTGCGCGACTAACGCAGCCAGCACCAGGCTCGCCGAGGCGCGCAAATCCGTGGCCATCACCGGGGCGGCCGTCAGGCGCGGCACGCCGCGAATGATCGCGGTATTGCCTTCGATGCGAATGTCCGCGCCGAGGCGGCGCATCTCCAGCATGTGCATGAAGCGGTTCTCGAAGATCGTCTCTGTCACCGCTGCCGCGCCCTCCGCGACCGTATTCAACGCCGCGAATTGCGCCTGCATATCGGTCGGGAACGCCGGATACGGCGCAGTGCGCAGATCGACCGACTTCGGCCGCCGGCCGCGCATGTCGAGATCGATCCAGGTGTCGCCGATCTCGATCTGCGCGCCAGCTTCGCGCAGCTTCAACAACACGGCGTCGAGATGATCCGGCCGCGTGCCTTTGATCTTTACGTGCCCGCCAGTGATCGCGCCGGCGACCAGATACGTGCCCGTCTCGATTCGATCCGGGAGCACGTCATAGCTCGCGCCGGTCAATCGCTCGACGCCTTGCACGGTAATGACGTCCGTACCTGCGCCACTGATCTTCGCGCCCATGGCGCTGAGGAAATTCGCGAGGTCGACGACCTCGGGCTCGCGCGCGGCGTTCTCGATGATGGTCTGCCCGTCCGCCAACGTGGCGGCCATGAGCAGGTTCTCCGTGCCGGTGACCGTCACGGTTTCGCACACGATGCGCGCGCCTTTGAGCCGATCGGCCTTGGCGCGGATGTAACCATTTTCGATTTGAATGTCCGCGCCCATCGCGCGCAGACCATCGACGTGGATATTCACCGGTCGTGCGCCGATGGCACAGCCACCAGGCAACGACACATCGGCCCTGCCGAAGCGGGCCAGCAGCGGCCCCAGCACGACGATCGAGGCGCGCATCGTGCGCACCAGCTCGTACGGCGCGACGAAGGCATTGGTCGTGGACGCATCGACTTCGACCCGCATGCGGTCGTCGATGGTGACGCTCACGCCCATGCGACCGAGCAGCTCGATCATGGTCGTAACGTCATGCAGATGTGGCACATTGCCCACCGATACCGGCCCTTCGGCCAGCAGCGTCGCGGCCAGGATGGGCAGCGCGGCGTTCTTCGCGCCGGAGATACGAACCTCACCCTCGAGCGGCGTGCCGCCCTGAATCAGCAGCTTGTCCATGAGTTACTTTTGTTCCGAGGGCGCGAACGCCTGGATGCTGAGTGCGTGGATCTCACGCCCCATCAGCTGACCGAGCGTCGCGTACACCAGCTGATGCCGCTGGATCATGCGACGCCCCTCGAACTGCGGGGCTACGATCACCGCTTCGAAGTGAGTGTCGTCATCGGATGCGACGCGCACCTGCGCGCCGGGCAATCCGGTCTGGATCAGCGCTTGGACTTCGGCGGCATTCATCGAGCTTGGCATCCGCAATTGCAAAGGGGGCTCATGATATCCGATGCCCGGGCCGCTCCGCCGCGTTGATTAGAGCTTGGCGCGACATGGAGTCGTGACAATTACTGCGCGTAACTCTTCAATTACACGCGGTACATGGCGCAACCTGCCGCGCTATCATTCACGGATGCGATCTTTACCGACGTCCACCCAGCTCGATTCCCAACAGTTGCTCTCACGCGGCCGCCGCGTGCTGGCTACGGAAGTCGCTGCGGTGCAAGCGCTGGAAGCGCGCCTGGATGGTGATTTCGTCGCGGCCTGTCAGCTGCTGCATGACTGCCGCGGCCGGGTGGTCGTCACCGGCATGGGCAAATCCGGGCACATCGGCAACAAGATTGCCGCGACCCTGGCCAGCACCGGGACGCCAGCATTTTTCCTGCATCCGGCCGAGGCCAGTCACGGCGACATGGGGATGATCACCCACGACGACGTGGTCGTGGCCATTTCCAATTCGGGAGAGACGGCGGAATTGCTCACCATTCTTCCGGGTATCAAGCGACTGGGCGTGCCCCTGATTGCGATGACCGGGAAGATTCAATCGACGCTCGCCAGGTCGGCTTCCGCGGTGCTCGATGTCAGCGTCCCTGAGGAAGCCTGTCCTCACAACCTGGCACCTACCGCGAGCACTACTGCCACGCTCGTGATGGGCGATGCGCTGGCGGTCGCGGTATTGGAAGCGCGCGGCTTCAGCGAGCAGGACTTCGCCCGCTCGCATCCGGGCGGCAGCCTGGGACGAAGGCTGCTGTTACATGTCGAAGACGTGATGCGCACCGGCGATCAGTTGCCCCGGGTGAGTCCGGACACCTCGCTGAAGGATGGCCTGCTGGAGATCAGCCGCAAGGGCCTCGGCATGACGGCCGTGGTCGACGACCAGCAACGCGTACTCGGCATCTATACCGATGGCGATCTGCGCCGCGCGCTGGACCATCCGATCGATATCAACGCCGTGCGGATGCGTGATGTGATGACCGCGAACCCCAAGACGATCCAACCGAGAGTCCTGGCCGCGGAGGCGGTGCACCTGATGGAAAAACATCGCATCACGCAATTGCTGGTCACCGATGCCGGCAACGAGCTGATCGGCGCGTTGAACGTTCATGATCTGTTCCGGGCCGGGGTGATGTAATCCATGGATACCCTGGTGGAACGCGCCAACGACGTGCGCCTGCTAGTACTGGATGTGGACGGTGTGCTTACGGACGGACGGCTGTATTTCACGTCCCGCGGCGAGACCATGAAGTGCTTTCACGTGCGCGACGGTGCGGGCATCAAGCAAGTGCTGAATGCCGGCCTGCAGGTCGCAGTGATTTCGGGCCGCCAGTCGAAGGCGGTGGACAAGCGCATGAGCGAGCTCGGCGTGACCTGGGTCCGTCAGGGCGTGCACGACAAGCTGGCCGCGCTGCGCGAGTTGCTGGAGATGTTGAACCTCACACCACAAGCCGTGGCGAGCATCGGTGACGACACGCCGGACCTGTCGCTGTTCGAAGCGTCACGGCTGGCCGTGGCGGTTGCGGATGCGCATTCGAGCGTGAAGTCGCGCGCGCATTTCATTACTCAGGCGTGCGGCGGCCAGGGCGCGGTGCGTGAGGTGTGCGATCTGCTGCTGGAGACCCGGCGCATCGACGTCAATCGGCAGGTACACGGATGAACTGGCGCTGGGTGTCATTGACCGCCACGCTGGCCGCGATCGTGATCGGCTATGGCGCGTTCATGGACAATACCAACGTGCCCCTGGCGAATCATGAGATGCCCGAGCAGCCCGGTTATTACTTGAAGGACGCGGTGGTCCTGCGCACGCGCGAAGACGGCTCGCCCGGGATCGAATTGATCGCACGGCGCATTGACCAGCGCTTGAGCCGTCCGGAGCACGGCGAAGCGATCACGATGGAAGCGGTGCGCGTGAATTATTTCGGCCAGAACGACTGGCAATGGGTCCTGACCGCGAAGACCGGGCTGGTGCCGCCGAACTCGCGCATCGTGGAATTGGAAGGCGATGTGGAGCTGCGCTCGCTCTCGGGCGATGCGAATGCGTTCCTGCGCACCGACGAGTTGGCGATCGATACCGAGAAGAACATCGCGTATAGCACCCGCTCGCCGGCGCAGATGCGCTTCGGCCAGCACTCGATGACCGCGAAGAGCCTACGCGCCGATTTGACCAGCGAGAAACTGAGGCTGGAGACAGTGAATGGCAGATTTGATCCGCAACCGCGGAAGTAAGCGACACGCGAAGGGCGCGCTCGGTGCCGTGCTGCTGTTGTTAGCAACAGTGGCCGGCGGCGCTGCGAACATGCCCAAGCTCGACACACTCGACGGCGGCCTCGCCTACAGCGCCGATGTGGTCAGCTCCGATTTTCGCCACGACACGCTCGAACTTTCCGGCAACGTGCGCGCAGAACAGGGCCCGATGTCGATCGAAGCGCAGACCGCGAAGGCGCGCAATTTCCGGGCCCCCAACAGTCACTGGACCTTCGAGCAAGCGGTGCGCATCCGCAGTGCCGAGGCGGACCTGCAGTCCAATGTCGCCACCGCCGATTTCCTCAACGGCGAGCTGTCCGATGTGCGCATCCAGGGCTCGCCGGCCCGCTTCGAACAGATCGGTGCCGCCAACAACCGTCAGGTGCGCGGCCGCGCCGGCGTCATCGAATACGACATCAACAGTGGCGTGGTGAAGCTCACCGATCAAGTGTGGTTCAGCAATGGCAAGGACGAGTTCCGGGGTGACGTGGTGATCTACAACGTGCGCGACGAGCGCGTGCAGATCAATCCGGGCGGCTCGTCGAACCGGGTCCGCGGCATCATTCGCCCGAACCAGGACAAGTCCCAGACCAGCGGTGGCGGCACGGGCGGCACGGCGGCCATCGTCGAGCCCACCTTCAATGAGAACGGCGAGAAGATCGGCGACGAGCGCGTCGAGCCGAAGCTGGCGACCGACAACCACGGCGGCGGCGCATGAGCCGGCTGCGCGTCGAGGGGCTCGCCAAAAAGTATCGCTCGCGACAGGTCGTCAAAGACCTCTCACTGGAAGTATCGAGCGGTGAAGTGGTCGGTCTGCTGGGCCCGAACGGCGCCGGCAAGACGACCGCTTTTTACATGATCGTCGGCCTGGTCCCCACGGATGCCGGGCGCATCCTCATCGACGATCAGGACATCTCCAAGTTGCCGGTGCACCGACGCGCGCGTCTGGGCGTTGGCTACCTGCCGCAGGAAGCCTCGGTTTTCCGCAAGCTGACGGTCGAGGACAACATCCGCGCCATCCTCGAGGTGCGCCCCGAGCTGAGCCGTGACAAGCGCAACGAAATGCTCGAGTCGCTGCTCGACGAGCTGCACATCGGCCACATCCGCAACAGCGTCGGCCAGAGCCTGTCCGGCGGCGAGCGGCGGCGCGTCGAAATCGCACGCGCGCTGGCCGCCGAGCCCGAGTTCATGCTGCTGGACGAGCCCTTCGCGGGCGTCGATCCGATCTCGGTGCTGGACATCCAGCGCATCATCCGGCACCTGGTCGGACGCAACATCGGGGTGTTGATTACCGATCATAACGTCCGGGAAACCTTAGGAATTTGTAGCCGGGCCTACATCGTCAGCGGGGGCGGTGTGATCGCCGCCGGGACTGCCGACGAGATCCTTGCAAATCAGCAGGTCCGTGAGGTGTACTTGGGTCAGGATTTCCGGCTGTAGAGGAGCCTCCCGAGGCAGACCAGAGCCGGACGCCGCCGGCGAGCCCCAAGCTCGTCGACCCGTTGACGACCCACAAGCGAGACGAATGCTCAAGCCCGCCCTGCAGCTCCGACTTGGCCAGCAGCTGACCATGACTCCCCAGCTGCAACAGGCCATCCGCCTTTTGCAGCTGCCCGTGCTGGAGCTCCAGGCGCAGATCCGCGAGGCGTTGGAAAGCAACGTCATGCTGGAGGCCGAGGACGAATCGGGCAGCCTGGAAACCGGCGAGTCGGCACTCGAACCCCAATTCGAGACGCCGTTCGAATCGTCCTCGCCAAGCGCCGAAGCCAGCTCCAGCAACGAGCGCAGCGAACACAACGAAGACCGCGGCGAGCCCGCCGAGGCCGAGCAGCCGCTCGACATCGTCGAGGATCAGGACTGGAGCGATTCGCCCATCACCGGCCCCGCCGAATCGCCCTGGTCGGGCGATGACGATCACTCTCAGGATTTTTCCGACGCGCGCGGTGAAACGCTGCAGGAGCATCTGACCTGGCAGCTGGAGATGTCGCGCCTCAACGAGCGCGAGATGCGCATCGGCGCAGCCATCATCGATGCGATCAATGACGACGGCTACGTAATTGAGCCGCTCGATGAGATCGCGCGGAATTTACAACCCGAGCTGGTCGTCGCCACTCCCGAAGTCGAGCGCGTGCTCAAGCATGTGCAAGCCATGGATCCCGCGGGCGTCGGCGCGCGCTCGGTCAGCGAGTGCATCGAGCTGCAGCTTCGCCAGCTGGACCCAGACACGCCGGGCCGCGAAACCGCACTGGCCATTGCCGCCGGTTATCTCGATCAAGTCGCCGAGCAGCAATACGCGCTATTGCGTCGACAACTGCGCGTCACTGAAGAGGAATTGGAAAACGCGCTGGTGCTGGTCCGCGCCTGTCAGCCGCGCCCCGGTTCCAGCGTGCACTCCGTACCGGCCGAGTACATCGTGCCCGATGTGTTCGTGCGCCGGACCGAGCGAGGCTGGGCGGTCGATATCAATCCCGCGAGCCTGCCGCGCATTCGCGTGAATCAAAGTTACGCGGGCCTGATCGGCCGTTCCGCGGACCACGCCATGCTCAGGACCCAGCTGCAGGAAGCGCGCTGGCTGATCCGCAGCCTGGAAATCCGCAACGAAACGCTGCTCAAGGTGGCCCGCTGCATCGTGCAGCGGCAGTCCGCGTTCCTCGAGAACGGCGACGAGTACATGCAGCCGATGATTCTCAAGGACGTGGCCGAAGCCGTGCAGATGCACGAATCGACCATCTCCCGAGTCACGACCAACAAGTACATGCACACGCATCGTGGCGTGTTCGAGTTTCGTTATTTCTTTTCCAGCCATGTCGCCGCCAGCGACGGCACGGAGATGTCCTCGACGGCCATCCGCGCCAAGATTCGCAAGCTGGTGGCCGCGGAGGAGCCCGACAAGCCCCTGTCGGATAGCCGGATCGCGGACATCCTGTCACGCGAGGGCGTGCTCGTGGCCCGGCGCACGGTTGCTAAATACCGTGAAGCACTAGGTATACCTCCGTCCAGCGAACGGAAGAAAGTTTCGGTGAGATAGCCAGCAGTTCCCCCGCTCCAATCCTAGGAGGCTTCCATGCAACTGAACGTCACTGGTCACCATGTCGATGTCACCACTTCCATGAAGGGCTACGTCGAAAAGAAGCTGGATCGCATCATCAGGCATTCCGACCACATCATTGACGTTCACTGCATCCTGACCGTGGAAAAACTGCGCCATAAGGCCGAGGCCAAGGTGCTGTTGAACGGCGCCATGGTGTACGCCGACGCCGTCGACATGGATATGTATGCCGCCATCGACGCGCTGGCCGACAAGCTCGACCGCCGGGTCAAGAAGCACAAGGAAAAACTGGCCGACCACCACGCGCTGGAAGCGCTGAAGGTCCGTCCCTCCTAGTCGGTCACCGCCCGGTAACACCACCGAGCAGCTCACAATTCCGCCGATCTGCGGGCACAGGGAAAGTGCCCCGGCGTCAGCCATCGGCGACTCGTTGCCGCCCGCGCGCGGCTCGCTTAGTCTGTGCAGCCGCAGCCCCTACGGCGCGCTTCTGTTCGTACCCATGCGTCTCGTCATCGTCAGTGGACTGTCCGGATCCGGCAAAAGCGTGGCGCTGCACATGCTCGAGGATCTCGACTATTACTGCGTGGACAACATCCCCGCAGGCCTGCTGCCGATGTTCATTTCCCATACCGTCCGCTCGCGCGAGTCGACCTATGGGTACACGGCGGTCGGGGTCGACGCACGCAACCGCCCCGCTGAGATAGCCTCGGTGCCGAAGCTCGTCGCCGATCTCAAGCGCAGCGGCGTCGCTTGTGAAGTGCTGTTTCTGCGCGCCGACCAGGAAGTCCTGCTGAAACGTTACAGCGAAACGCGCCGACGCCACCCGTTGAGCCGCGACGGCCTGGGTCTCGCCGACGCCATCAGTCAGGAACAAGCGCTGCTCGAGCCGATTGCCGACGCGGCCGATCTGATCATCGATACCACGCGCACCAGCGTGCACGAATTGCGCGAATTGATTCGCGACCGGGTCGGCGCCCGCGTCGAAGGACGCATGTCCATCCTGTTCGAATCGTTCGCGTTCCGTCACGGCGTGCCGGGCGATGCGGATTTCGTGTTCGATGTGCGCAGCCTGCCGAATCCCTACTGGGAGCCGGGGCTCGCGCGTTTCACCGGCCGCGATCCGGCCGTGGTGGAATATCTCGAACGCCATCCGCAGGTAACCAAGATGTTCGAGGACATCGTCGGTTTCCTGGAGCATTGGATTCCCGAGCTGGTACGCACCAATCGCAGCTATCTGACCATCGCGGTCGGCTGTACCGGCGGCCAGCATCGCTCCGTGTATCTCGTGGAACGTTTGGCGCGACATTTCTCGGCAAAGTTTCCGCAGGTCCACGCGCGCCACCAAGTAGTCGGCGCCCACCGCACCAGCTGATCGGCACGCGCGCCAAAAAATCCATGGCAACTTAACTTCGCGGGCGCGCCGCTCGCCGCTACACTGCGCGCGCCATGACCGAAGCCCAGCAACACAAGCCAAGCCGACTCGCCGCGCTACGCAGCGCGCTCGAGCAGGGCTCGCTGCGTCACGGGCATCGGCTCATCAATAGCCTGCATCCGGCGGAAATAGCATCGCTGATCGAATCGCTGCCGCCGGCGCGCCGCGAGATCGTGTGGGAATTCGTCGATCCGGAAATCGAAGGCGACGTGCTGATCGAGCTCAACGAGGAAGTGCGCGCCGAGCTGATCGGCGGCATGGACGCCGAGGAGCTGATCGCGGCCACCGAAGGCATGGAAGTCGACGACCTCGCCGACTTGATTGGCGACCTGCCCGAGACGCTCAACGAGCGCGTGCTGCACTCGATGGACGCACAGGACCGCGAGCGCCTGAACGCGGTCATGCAGTTCGAAGAGGACAGCGCCGGACGTCTGATGAACCTCGACGCCGTCACCGTCCGCGCCGACGTGACGCTGGAAGTGGTGCTGCGCTATCTGCGCATGCGCGGCGAATTGCCTGCGCGCACTGACCAGTTGTTCGTGGTCAATCGTCACGATCGGTATCGCGGCGCCGTGGACATAACGCGACTGCTCACCGAGGATCCGGAGAAGACGGTCGGCGAGGTGATGGACTCCAGCATCGAAGGCATCCCGCCGGAAACGCCGGCCGGCGAAGTCGCGAAGCTGTTCGAAGACCGCGACCTCGTGTCTGCCGCCGTGGTGACCCATGACGGCACATTGCTCGGCCGTATCACCATCGATGACGTCGTCGACGTGATCCGCGAAGAAGCCGATCACTCGGTCATGAGCATGGCCGGCCTCGGCGAAGACCAGGATATGTTCGCCGGCGTCGTCACGAGCGCACGCCGCCGCGCCGTCTGGCTGAGCGTCAATCTCTGCACCGCGTTTCTGGCGGCGAACGTCGTGGGCCTGTTCGAGGCGACGATCGAGAAAGTCGTGGCGCTCGCCGTGCTGATGCCCATCGTCGCCAGCATGGGCGGCATCGCCGGCAGTCAGACGCTCGTGCTCATCATCCGCGGTATCGCGCTCGGCCAGGTCGAGCAGACCAATGCACGCTGGCTGCTGGTTCGCGAGATCTCGGTCGGTCTGCTCAACGGCGTCGGGGTCGCCAGCATGGTGGGACTCGCCGCCGGCATCTGGTTCGAGGCATGGACGATCGGCGTCATCATCTTCGCCGCGCTGATGATCAATTTGACCGCCGCGGCGCTGGCCGGCGTCGGCGTCCCGTTGATCCTGAAACGTTTGGGCATCGATCCCGCCCTGGCCGGCGGCGTGGTGCTCACCACCGTCACCGACACCGTCGGCTTCGCCTCACTTCTGGGCCTCGGCACGTTGTTCCTTACGTGAGTCCAGCCGCCGCAGGATGGCGGTAGCCCCCGTCGACACGATCGAGTCGCCCTCGAGGAATGACACCAGATCATCGGCGCGCTTCATCGCGTCCTGATAGCCGAGCGCAATCAGCTCGCGCGTGTACGTTTCCTGAAACAGCAAGTAACTCATCAGCTGACCGCCGCCGGTATTCATCGCGCCCATCGTTCTGAGCAAGACGCGCAAGGTGCGCGGCAGCGAGTCGACGTGATGACGCGCGATCTCGGAGAGATCACGGCTCGGCAGGATCACCAGCATGTCGATGCGGCGCAGATGCGCCGCACCGTCCGGAGTGTTCACTGTGACGGGACCGACCTTGTCGACGATTTGATTCAGCTGCGTGAGCCGCTCCAGATCCGAATACATGCCATCGGTGAACAACGAATCCAGCATGTAGCCGAAGATCTGGCCGAAAGTGGGACACAGCGGCGGCACCGCCAGGGTCGGCGACGCTTCATTGCGCGTGCCGATCACCAGCAAGCGTTGCGCACCGAGATGAATGGCCGCGCTGAATGGATTCGCCTCGCGCATCGCGCCGTCGCCGTAATACTCCTCGCCGAGCAACACAGGCGGGAACAGGAACGGCACGGCGACGCTCGCCATCAAATGCTCGACGGACAGCGACACCGGCTCGCCGGCCCGCCGTGTCCGTTTCCACGGCATGCTGCCGGGCCCGGCCTCGAAGAAAGAAACGGAGCGGGTGCTCGCATAACCGGCGGTCGACATGGCGATGGCATCGAGATGGCCCTCGGCGATGGAGCGGCTGATGCGGCTGAAATCGAACTGCTCCTTGAGCAACTCGCGCAGCGGCGAGTTGTCGAACAATGACTTCGGCGGCGGCAGCAGCCACCCGCCGGACAGCATCGCGAACATCCAATGCAGACTGGCGCGCAGCATGCTGGCAGTGTCGGCGCGAAACACCTGCCCCACCTGGAAATTGCGCCAGACCCGCTCGAGATTGCCAACAGCGACGCGATAACGATCGGCGTGAACCGCGATGGCCGTGGCGTTCACAGCACCGGCTGAAGTCCCCGACACGACCGGGAAAGGATTGTTCGCGCGCGCCGGCAACAGATCCGCAATCGCCCGCAGGACGCCCACTTGATAGGCGGCCCGCGCGCCGCCGCCCGGTAGCACCAGCCCTACTTTGGGCGTTCCCACCGGAGGCGCAGATGTCGGAGTGCGCTCGCTCATATGTTGAATCCGTGCCGTAATCGTTGGCGAAATCCCGGACGCTTGCCTCGATCCGGGTGCTCGCCGCTGAGTGATTAGTATGGCACAGTGCCCCGGAACGCCCCGTGACACGCGTGTTATACGGCGTCGCGGTCCGCCTTTTTTCAGGGGATTTGCCATGAATCTGCGTCTGTCTCGCCTGAACATGCATGCCTGGCTGCGCACCTGGCTGCTGGCCGTCACTTTTACCTGGCTCGCCGCCAGCGTCGCCGCAGCGGCCGAAGGCCCGGCCCTGGGCAGCGCCGCGCCCGAGTTCAAACTGCAGGATCAGAACGGCAAATGGCACGAGCTGAAGGACTATCGCGGTAAGTGGGTAGCGTTGTACTTCTATCCCAAGGACAAGACGCCCGGCTGCACCACCCAGGCGTGCGAGTTCCGCGACAACGTGTTTGCGTTCCGCGACGCCAACGCCGTCATCCTCGGCGTAAGCGTCGATGACGTCGAATCTCACAAGGAATTTTCCGAGAAGCACGGCCTGCCATTTCCCATCCTGGCCGACGACCAGAAAGTGGTCGCAAAACAATACGGCGTGCTGAAGCGCTTCCTCGGCGCATTCGAGCTGGCGAAACGGGATACGTTTCTAATCGACCCGCAAGGCAAGATCGTCCGCCACTATCCGGATGTGGATCCCAAAGGTCATTCGCAAGTCGTGCTGAAGGACATCAAGGAACTGCAGGCAAAGAGCTGAGCGCTGCAATCCAGCCACACCGCGCTGAGAGTGCTAACGACTGTCTTCGAGGTTGCAAGCTCATCCGTGATATCGGGCAGCGTCAGGGTGGGGTGTCTCCTCCCGGCGGCTTTTCGGTACAGGGACGGGACCGAAACAGCAGGGCTCATCATGGACGTGCGGTGAGGAGCGCAATGCGCTCCGGCCGTGCCCGGCGCCGGGAGGAGACACCCCACCCTGACGCTGCCAAACCACCGCCGTCTCCCCGCCCTAGCGCTGCCTGACCACCGACGTCTCTTCGAACAGGCGCTCAGTGCAGCGCCTTGATCGCCTGCTCCAACCCACCCAGCGTCAATGGAAACATCCGGTTCTCGATCAGCTCACGCGTGAGCTGCACGGACTGCGTGTAATCCCAGCGTTGCTCGGGCTCCGGGTTTAGCCAAACGTGATGCGGCCACGTCTTCGCCAGCCGCTGCATCCATACCGCGCCGGACTCTTCGTTCCAGTGCTCGATGCTGCCGCCGGGCTGCACGATTTCGTACGGACTCATGGTCGCGTCGCCGACCACGATCAGTTTGTAGTCATGGCCGTAGGTGCGCATCACTTCCAGGGTCGGAATCTTTTCCGCGTGGCGCCGGCGGTTGTCCTTCCACACGTGCTCGTACACGAAGTTGTGGAAGTAGAAATATTCCAGATGCTTGAACTCGGAGCGGGCCGCGGAGAACAGCTCTTCGCAGACGCGGACGTGATAGTCCATCGAGCCGCCCACATCGAGGAACAGCAGCACCTTGATGGCGTTGTGCCGCTCGGGCACAAATTTCAAATCGAGGAACCCCGCGTTGCGGGCCGTCGAGTCGATCGTGCTATCCAGATCCAGATGCTCGGCCGCGCCCTCGCGAGCGAATTTGCGCAGCTTGCGTAGCGCGATCTTGATGTTGCGCGTGCCGATCTCGACGGTGTCGTCGAGATTCTTGAACTCGCGCTGATCCCACACTTTCACCGCGCTCTTATGGCGCGACTCGTCCTGCCCGATGCGAATGCCTTCCGGGTTGTAACCGTACGCGCCGAATGGCGACGTGCCGCCGGTGCCGATCCATTTGTTGCCGCCCTGATGACGCTCCTTCTGCTCGGCGAGCCGCTGCTTGAGCGTCTCGATCAGCTTGTCCCAGCCGCCCAGCGCCTGGATCTGCGCTTTCTCTTCATCGCTGAGCGTGCGCTCGCCCATGCGCCGGAGCCATTCCTCGGGAATGCTCTTCATCATGCTTTCGAACAACTCTTCGGCGCCCTTGAAGTGCGCGGCGAAGGCGCGATCGAAACGATCGAAGTGCCGCTCGTCCTTCACCAGGCAGGCACGCGACAGATAATAAAAATCCTCGGCACTGGCGCTGGCAACGCGCGCCTGCAATGCCTGCAGCAATGACAGGAACTCGGTGATGGACACCGGCACCCCAGCCTCGCGCAGCTTGAAAAAGAACGGCACGAGCATGGCAGGCGCTCAACGTCCCCGACGATTCATGAACACCAGCTGCTCGAACAGGTGCACATCCTGCTCGTTCTTCAGCAGCGCGCCGTACAGCGGCGGGATCGATTTCTTCGGGTCGTCGCTGCGCAGCGCTTCGGGCGGAATATCTTCCGCGACCAGCAGTTTGATCCAGTCCAGCAACTCGGACGTCGAAGGCTTTTTCTTCAGACCCGGCATCTCGCGCACTTTGAAGAACGCGCTCAGCGCCTCCGACAGCAGTTCCTTCTTCAACGTCGGGTAGTGCACGCCGACGATGCGCTCCATGGTCGTTGCATCGGGGAAACGGATGTAATGGAAGAAACAGCGGCGCAGGAACGCGTCCGGCAGTTCCTTCTCGTTATTGCTGGTAATGATGATGATCGGACGATGCCGCGCCTTGATCCATTGACGCGTCTCGTACACGTAGAACTCCATGCGATCCAGCTCATGCAACAGATCGTTGGGAAATTCGATATCGGCCTTGTCGATCTCGTCGACCAGCAGCACCGGCTGCACATCGCTTTCGAACGCTTCCCACAACCGCCCTTTGACGATGTAATTGCCGATGTCGTGCACCTTCGCCTCACCGAGCTGCGAGTCGCGCAGGCGGGACACGGCATCGTATTCATACAAGCCCTGCTGCGCTTTGGTCGTCGACTTGATGTGCCAGCGATACAGCGGCCGCCCCAGCGAGCGCGCAACCTCTTCGGCGAGCTGTGTCTTGCCGGTGCCCGGCTCGCCTTTGACCAGCAGCGGACGCCCCAGCACCACGGCCGCATTGACCGCCATCATCAAATCTTCAGTGGCGACGTAATTGTCCGTGCCCTCGAACCGTGACATGAAATACCCCGAAGTGACTGGTGACTAATGACTAGTCAGAGAGCATCAACCATACCACTGTTGCTCTCTGACCAGTCATTAGTCACTAGTCATTAGTCACTTCGGGAGTAGTTTCAGGATGTGCTTCGGCTCGCCTGGCAGCAGCGGGCGCGGCTCGCCGCGGGCCCAGGCTTTGTGGCCCGCTCCGTAGAACGGCGACAGGGGGTGGTCGACCGGACCGCCGGGCATCTGGAAATAGCCGGCGGCTTCACGCCCCGGCGACACCACCATGCGCTGGGACGCACCGAATGACGGTCCTTGCACGCGCGGCATGAACGAATCGCCCGACAGCTGCTGAGCCGGCATGTCGAGCCAGGGTCCGAAGAACGGCATGGCCTGCGACAGCGGATGTCTCATTGCGAGCGTGTTCTGCGCGCCCCAGCTGCACTGACTCAGCGAGCCGCACTCCTGCACCAGTTTCTTGAGTGCCGCATCGACCGACGCGAGCAACGCGGCGTCCCAACTCGGATAGCGGGGATCGAGCATGTGCACCGGCCGCCGCGTCACCAGTTGCCACAGCGGACCTTCGAACTGCGCCGAAGGTGAGAACTTGCTCTCGGGATATTTGAGCCGGGCGGTCGCAGTCAGCGACTCGAATACATCCTGACGAATCTGCAGACGCATCGCTCGCACCAGGCGATAGCCAACGTCCTCGGCCGCCGCGCGCGCCGACCAGTCTTCCAGGAATTTTCTGGCCTCGGCCCGCAATGGCTGCCCCTGCACGGCGTCCTCGTCGAGCAACTCGAGCAGGTAATCGCGCCAGCGGATTAGAAACAAAGCGCGATCGTCCAGCTGGATGTTGACCATGTCCGCGGCAGTCGCGCCTTCGAGCGCCAGCAGATCGTCGCGGATCTGCGCGGCACGCGCGCCGTTGTCGTACATGCCATCCCCCATGAACGACAACCACGTTTCGACATCGACGGTGCGCGCATTCGCAGTCCACAGCCGCCCCGCCTGCGGATCGATGATGCGCGGATATTCCTCTGGCTTGCGCCAGCCATTCCAGCCAGCTTCCGGCGTGTTCCACAGATAAGGCATGGTCGAATCGTAGTTGCCACGCACTGGCACCTGCCCCATCAGCGTCCAGCCGATACGACCGCTCGCATCGACCGCCACAAAATTCTGCACCGGCACGCCCGAGCGATTCGCGATGAGCAACGCCTGATCGACCGTATTCGCCGTCTCCAGATCGAGCATTCGCAGATTGGTCGCTTGCGCAGAGTGCGCGGTCCACGCGAGCGCGAGCGGCCGTTGCGACGTGTCCTCACGCACCACCGGTCCCCAGCGCGTGGCCATGACGGTGAGCTTCTCGTCATTGCCGTCCTTCACCTTGAGAACTTCCTCGTGCACTTCGAACGGCTCGGAGCCTTCCGGCGTGAGATAGCGCGAGGCGTCGTTGGGATCGCGCTCGACGATGACCAGATCGGTCCAGTCGCCGAAGCTGTTGGTGAAACCCCAGGCAACGTGACCATTGCTGCCGACGATCAACACTGGCAGTCCAGGCAGCGTGACGCCAACCAGATCGCGCCGCGCATCGCCTTCAGCGTCGACGATCATGCGCGCGCGATACCAAACATGCGGCAAGCGCAGACCGAGATGCATGTCGTTGGCGAGCAAAGCGCCTTTATCGGCCGTGTGGCTGCCGGCAACTGCCCAGCTGTTACTGCCGACGTAATTCTTTTCTTCCAGCAACTGCGTCGAGCGTGGCGCGCGCAAAGCGGCCGACCTTGCGCCGCCATCGCGCAGATCGAACACGTCCGGACCCGGAATGGTCGCGGAGCGAATCGTGCCGCCGGACATCGGCGCATCCCATTCGGTGCCGAGCGGCGCGATGAACGCGAACATGGCCGCCGGCAAGGCGTCGCGCAATTGCAGACGCGTCAGCTCTTCGCTGCCGCTGGAATCGTTCAAATTGAGATACATCGAGAACGCGGCCAGCAGCGAATCTTCCGGCAGCCACGGCGCGGGCTTCGCCCCCAACAGCAGATATTCCCAAGGCTTGGCCGTTGCCTGTGAGAGTGCGAAATTCACGCCCGCCGAGTACGCATCCAGCAAGGCACGATCGTTCGCCGGCGCCGCAGCCAGCACTTGTCGCGCGACCCGACGGAAACCGTGGACGCGCAACTTGCGATCGGTGTTCAGCATGGATGCGCCGAGCAGCTCGGCCATCTCGCCGGCGGCCGCACGCCGCATCAGATCCATCTGGAAATAGCGGTCCTGGCCGTGGGCGAAACCGGTAGCAAATGCGAGATCGGCGCGAGTGCGGGCGCGCAGCACCGGCGTGCCCTCAGCATCCCGCTCGATGGCAGCGGGCGCTGTGATCCGGGCATTGGCAATATTGCCGTCGAGCTTGGGCAGACTGGCGCGCAGTGCGAAGAAACCGGCCAGTCCGCCGACGACCAGAACGATCAGCAGAGCAAGTCCAACAACGCGCAGCGGCCGAAGCAGACGCATCTGAGTGAGTCTAGACTCGCACCTCGAGAATCTTCATCGCATTGGTCTTGCCCGAGACTCCGGACAATTCACCCTTGGTGAGGATGATGCGATCGCCGGTTTCCACCATGCCCTGCTTGAGCATGAGCTTGAAGATGTCGGCGTACAACAGCTGTGCGTTGCTGTGAGTGATATCGAAAGTCACCGGATACACACCGCGATACAGCATCACGCGACGGCGGGTCTCTTCGTGCCGGGTGAACGCGTAAATGGGAATGTCGGCGCGAATACGCGACATCCACAGCGGCGTCGAGCCCGACTCGGTCAATGCGACGATGGCCTTCACCTTCAGATGATTGGCCGTGTACATCACCGCCATGGCGATGGCTTCGTCGGTCTTCTCGAAAATGCCGTGCTCGCTGCGGGCACGCACCGGCGTATGCGAGCTCTCGTACTTCTCCGCGCCGAGAATGACTTGAGCCATCGTCGCCACGGCCTTGACCGGATACTTACCAACCGCGCTCTCGCCGGAGAGCATCACCGCGTCGGTGCCGTCCATGACGGCGTTGGCGATATCTGAAACTTCGGCGCGCGTCGGCACCGGATTGTGAATCATCGATTCCATCATCTGGGTCGCGGTGATGGCGACACGATTGCGCTTACGGCACGCGGAGATGATGTGCTTCTGCAGACCCGTCAGCTCGGCGTAACCGACTTCGACGCCGAGGTCGCCACGCGCCACCATGACAGCGTCGCTGGCTTGAATGATGCGATCCAGGTTCACGAGCGCTTCGCTACGCTCGATCTTCGCGACCAGATGACCGTGACCGCCGGCCCCGCGCAACAGCTGCCGGGCTTCGTCCATGTCTTGACCGTCGCGAGCAAACGAAACGGCGAGGTAATCGACGCCCAGCTCCGCGGCCAGCTTGATGTGCTCGCGATCCTTGTCGGTCAGCGCGCCGGCCGACAGGCCGCCGCCCTGCTTGTTGATGCCCTTGTTATCGGAAAGCTCACCGCCCACCACGACGTTGGTCATGATGCGCGGGCCATCGACATCGGCGACTTCCAGAACGATCAGGCCGTCGTTCAACAACAGCGTGTCGCCGGCGCGCACATCCTTCGGAAGATTTTTGTACGCGACACCCACTGACTGGGCGGTGCCGGCCTTGGAGTCGAGCGCCACGTCCAGCACGAAGGTTTCTCCCTCGTTCAGGAACACCTTGCCTTCGACGAACCGATCGATGCGGATCTTCGGGCCCTGCAGGTCGCCGAGCACGGCGACCCACTTGCCGACCTGCTCCGCCACTTCGCGCACCATCTGCACGCGTTTGGCGTGGGCCGCAGCCTCGCCGTGCGAGAAATTCACTCGCACGACGTCGGCTCCGGCCCGCAACATCTCACCAAGCACCTTTGGGTTATCGGTGGCCGGCCCGAGGGTGGTCAGGATCTTGGTGCGACGGAGCATTGAGAACCTCGTGTTAGCTACGACTACGCTCTTCCAATACCGCAACGGCCGGCAGCTTCTTGCCTTCCAGGAACTCCAGGAACGCCCCGCCGCCGGTTGAGATATAGGAAATGTCGTCTTCTACACGATATTTCTCGATCGCCGCTAGCGTATCGCCACCACCGGCGATAGAGAATGCCGAACTCTTGGCAATGGCCTGCGCCAGAGTGCGCGTGCCTTCGCCGAACTGATCGAACTCGAACACGCCTACCGGACCGTTCCAGACGATGGTGCCGGCGCTGGCGAAGGTGCGCGCAAACTTCTCAGCCGTGTCCGGACCGATGTCCAGGATCATCTCGTCGGCCTGCACCTTGGTCACCGGTTTCACATCGGCTTCGGCCTTGGCGGAGAACTCCGTGGCCACGACCACGTCGGTCGGGATCGGAATCTGCACCTTCAGCTCCGCGGAGCGTTTCAGCAGGTCCTTGGCGATGTCGATCATATCGGCTTCGTACAAAGACTTGCCCACCGGATGGCCCTGCGCGGCGATGAACGTGTTGGCGATGCCGCCACCGACGATCAGCGTGTCCACCTTGGACAGCAGGGTCTCCAGCACCGTGAGCTTGGTCGAGACCTTGGAGCCGGCGACGATGGCGATCAACGGCCGCTTGGGCTTTTCCAGCGCGGTCTCGAGCGCCACCAGCTCGTTCATCAGCAACGGGCCGGCGCAGGCAACTTTCGCGAACTTCGCGACACCGTGCGTGCTGGCCTCGGCGCGATGCGCCGTGCCGAACGCGT
Source organism: Steroidobacter cummioxidans (assembly GCF_003104955.1). Lineage (NCBI taxonomy): Bacteria > Pseudomonadati > Pseudomonadota > Gammaproteobacteria > Steroidobacterales > Steroidobacteraceae > Steroidobacter > Steroidobacter cummioxidans. The sequence continues at coordinate 40,192 of NZ_LSRW01000033.1, forward strand.
CCATGACGAACACGTCGCACAGTTCCGCCATCTTCCTGGCGAGATCTTCCTTGTCCTTCTTCTCGCCTTTGTTGAAGCGCACGTTCTCGAGCAGCACGACCTCGCCGGGCGCGCATTCCACGCCGTCCAGCCAGTGCTTCTCGAAGCGCACCTTGAAGCCCAGCAGCTCGGACAGCCGCTGCGCCACCGGCGCGAGCGAAAACTCTTCGTCGTACACGCCCTCTTCCGGGCGTCCCAGGTGCGACATGACCAGGACGCGTGCGCCCTTTTCCTTCGCCGCCTGGATCGTCGGCAGCGACGCGCGAATACGCGCGTCGCTGGTCACAACACCGCCCTGCACCGGCACGTTCAGATCCTCGCGGATCAGCACGCGCTTGTCGCGCAGGTCTAAGTCGACCATCCGCAAGACGGTCATGATCAGCCCGCCTTCGACCAGGCAACCGTGGTGTCGAGCATGCGGTTGGAGAAGCCCCACTCGTTGTCGTACCACGCGCAAACCTTCACCAGCGTGCCGTCGATGACCTTGGTCATGGTGGCATCGTAGGACGAGGAATGCGGATCGTGGTTGAAGTCCACCGACACCAGCGGGCCGTCGGTGTACGCCAGGATGCCCTTGAACGCACCGTTGGCGGCTTCCTTCATCACGCTGTTGATCTCTTCGATCGAAGTCGCGCGCTTGGCAACGAAGCTCAGATCGACCAGCGACACGTTGATGGTCGGCACGCGCACCGAGAAGCCGTCGAGCTTGCCGTTCAATTCCGGCAGCACCAGGCCGACCGCGGCAGCCGCGCCCGTCTTGGTCGGAATCATCGACTGAGTGGCCGAGCGCGCGCGACGCAGGTCCTTGTGGAACACGTCGGTGAGCACCTGGTCGTTGGTGTACGAGTGAATCGTGTTCATCACGCCGGATACGATGCCGATCTTCTCGTGCAGCACCTTGGCCAACGGCGCCAGGCAGTTGGTCGTGCACGACGCGTTGGAGATCACGGTGTGGCTGGACTTCAGCGTGTTGTGGTTCACGCCGTAGACGACCGTGGCATCGACGTCTTTCTCACCCGGAGCAGAGATCACGACTTTCTTCGCGCCGCCCTGGATGTGCAGCCCCGCCTTCGCCTTGCTGGTGAACAGGCCGGTGCACTCGAACACGTAATCGACACCCAGCTGGCCCCACGGCAGCTTGGCCGGATCGCGCTCGGCGAGCACTTTGATGCGGTCGCCGTTGATGACCAGCGAGTCGCCGTCGACCTTTACGTCGCCGCTGAACTTGCCGTGCACGGTGTCATAGCGAGTGAGGTGCGCGTTGGTCTGCGCATCGCCGAGGTCGTTGATCGCGACGATCTGGATCTCTTGCTGGCGGTTCGCTTCGTACAGCGCGCGCAGGATGTTGCGGCCGATACGGCCGTAGCCATTGATACCAACTTTAATGGGCATTACGTTTACCTCGTTAGATCACTGCAGCAGCTTCTGCACGGTGCGCACAACATTGTCCGCCGTGAAGCCGAAGTGCTTGAACAAATCCTTGGCGACACCCGACGCACCGAACGTCGTCATGCCGATGATGGCGCCGCGTGTGCCGACATAGCGGTACCACGTGTCGGTCGCAGCCGCTTCGATAGCGACGCGGACTTCGACAGCGCGGGGCAGTACCTGCTCGCGATATGACTCGTCCTGCGCATCGAACACGTTCGTGCTCGGCATGGACACTACGCGCACCCGCTTACCGCTCTGTTGCAACTGGCCAGCCGCTTCGACCGCGATGGCCACTTCCGAGCCAGTTGCGATCAGGATGACTTCCGGCGTGCCTTCCGAATCCTTCAGCACGTAACCGCCGCGGCGGATGTTCGCGATCTGCTGATCGGTGCGGGCCTGCGGCGGCAACGCCTGACGGGTGAGCGCCAGCGTCGATGGGCCATTGCTGCGCTCGATCGAGTCGGCCCATGCAATGGCCGTCTCGGTGCTGTCGCAGGGACGCCAGACAGTCATGTTCGGAATGATGCGCAGGCTTGGCAGATGCTCTATCGGCTGATGCGTCGGGCCATCCTCGCCGAGGCCGATGGAGTCATGGGTCATGACGTAGATGACCCGCTGTTTCATCAGAGCCGACATGCGCATGGCATTGCGCGCGTAATCGGAGAACACCAGGAACGTGCCGCCGTAAGGAATCACAGCGCCGTGCAGGGCCATGCCATTCATGATCGCGGACATGCCGAACTCGCGCACGCCGTAGTGAATGTAGTCGCCGGACGCATCCGCGCCGGTGATGGAACGCGAGTCCTTGCGGTTGGTGTTGTTCGAGCCGGTGAGGTCGGCCGAGCCGCCCAGCAATTCCGGCAAGCCCGGACCGAAGGCGTTCAACGAGGCTTGCGAGCTCTGCCGGGTGGCGAGCGGCTTGCTCTCCTTGGCAACGTCGGCGACGTACTTCGTGACCGTATCGCGCCACGAGGACGGCAGCTCGCCCTTGTGGCGACGCTCGTACTCCGCGGCGAGCTCCGGGAACTGCGCCTTGTATGCGGCGAAGCGCTGTTGCCACTCGCCTTCGCGCTTGGCGCCCTGCTGGCGCGCGTCCCAGCCCTTGCGAATTTCATCCGGAATCGCGAACGGCTCGTAGTTCCAGCCAATGTTCTTGCGGGTGGCCGCCACTTCGTCGGCGCCGAGCGCCGCGCCGTGCGTGGCTTCGGTGCCCTCTTTGTTCGGCGAGCCCCAACCGATGATGGTCTTGCAGCAGATCAGCGAAGGCTTGTCGGTCTGTGCCACCGCCGCCGCGATCGCCTGCTCGATCGCCGCCGGATCGTGGCCGTCGACGCTCGGCACCACGTGCCAGCCGTAGGCTTCGAACCGCTTCGGCGTGTCGTCGGTGAACCAGCCATGCACTTCGCCGTCGATGGAAATGCCGTTGTCGTCGTAGAACGCGATCAGCTTGCCGAGCCCGAGCGTGCCGGCCAGCGAGCAGGCCTCGTGCGATACGCCTTCCATGAGGCAACCGTCGCCGAGGAACACCCAGGTGCGATGGTCGACGATGTCATGCCCCGGACGGTTGAACTGGGCGGCCAGATGCTTCTCCGCCAGCGCCATGCCGACCGCGTTGGCCAGGCCCTGGCCCAGCGGACCGGTGGTGGTCTCGATGCCGAGGTGCGCGTCGTGCTCGGGGTGACCGGCGGTGTGCGAGCCGAGCTGCCGGAATTTCTGCAGGTCTTCGCTCGTCAGCGGATAACCCGTCAGGTGCAGCACTGAGTACAGCAGCATCGAGCCGTGGCCGTTGGACACCACGAAGCGATCGCGGTCCGACCACAGTGGATTGCCGGGATTGTGCTTGAGGTGATCGTTCCACAAGACTTCCGCGATATCCGCCATGCCCATGGGCATGCCGGGATGGCCTGAGTTGGCCTTTTGCACGGCGTCCATCGCCAGGGCGCGGATGGCGTTGGCGAGCTGCCGGCGGTGCGAGGTCTGCATCAGAAAATATCTCGAAAAGTGCGTGGAAAGGCTGGCCCGATCGCGAGATGAGCGCACGCCGGAAGAGCCGCGCATTTTGGACTATGGGGCGAGGTGGGGCAATGCAATTGGCGCCTATCGTGGCTCGCGCATCGGAACCGGAACGGCAACGGCACGTTGTTGGGCTGGGGGTCGTTCCGTCGCGACACCTGGACTTTGTGAGGCGAAGCGCAAAACTCGCGCTCCCCGCGCCTGCGAGCCAGGCGATTAGACACTGGTCACCTTTTCGCCCCGCCCCCGTTGCTACGATGATTGTGGCTATTTTGCCCCATTATGTAGCGCGTCCTAAGGCCCAAGCGTTCGAAGACTCACGATGCAATCGGTCCGCCTCATTCAGTTCAGCGATCTGCACCTGCTCGGCGACGCGAGTGGGCGCCTGCGTGGTGTCGAGTGCCTGCCGGCGCTGCAAGCCGCGGTCGCCGATGCTCAGCGCCGCAGCCCTCGTGCTGACGGTGTGTTGCTGACAGGAGACCTGGTCCAGGACGAGCCGGAGGGCTACCGCTGGGTGCGCCACGTGTTCGGCGCCTCGCGCGTGCCGGTGCTGTGCCTCGCCGGCAATCACGATCTTCCCGAACACATGCGTGCGGCTTTGCGCGGCGGCCCGTTCAAAGTCGGCGGTCATACCGAGTTCGGCCGATGGCTGGTGGTCATGCTCGATTCCTGGGTGGCCAACGACGCCGGCGGACGCCTCGGCACCGAGCAGCTGAACTATCTGCGCGAGGTGCTGCGCACCCACCGCAGCCATCACGTACTGGTGTGCCTGCACCATCACCCCATCTCGATCCGCAGCCAGTGGCTGGATCAGGTCGGCCTGTACGACGCCGACGAATTCATGACCATCGTGCGCGAGCACTCGAACGTGCGCGGCGTGCTCTGGGGTCACGTGCATCAATCGCTGGACAGCTTCATGCATGGCGTCCGTTTCATGGCGACGCCGGCCACCTGCGCGCAATTCGTACCCAACAGCGTCGATTTCGCGATCGATAACCGCCCGCCCGGCTACCGCGTGCTCGAGCTGATGCCCGACGGCAGCATTGCCACCGAAGTCTGCTGGCTGGAGACCTACGCTCAAAGCAGCGTCGCCTGAGGTGCGGTAGTCTTCGCCCCCACGGCCAAGCCGCTGGGGACAACGGATGAAGAAAATACTCGTGGCGCTGTGCGCGCTGTGGATCAGCGCGAGCGCCTGTGCCGCCGATCAGCAGCACCACAGCCTGTGGTCGCTCAAGGGCAAGACCAATACCGTTTATCTGCTCGGCTCAGTACATTTCCTCAACGCGTCCGAGAAGCTGCCCGCGGTGGTCGAGCAGGCTTATAAGGACTCCGAGGTGCTGGTGATGGAGATCGACATGGACGATCTCGATCCTGCCGAAACCCAGCAGATCACGCTCGAGCTCGGCATGCTCCCCGCCGGACAATCGCTCGAGCAACAGCTCGGCAAGCCCACCTACTCCCGACTGTCGGCGCGCGCGCAGGAAGTCGGCATCGACCCGATGCTGCTCAACCGCTTCAGGCCGTGGTTTGCGGCCATGACCCTGGTGCAGCTACAGCTGGTGAAAATGGGCCTCGATGCGTCGTCGGGCATCGAGCAACGCTTCACCACGCGCGCGGTCGCGGACAAGAAGCCGATCCACGGCCTGGAAACATTGCGCGAGCAGCTGAGCATGCTGGCCGGCTTGCCGGATCGCCAGCAGCGTGAGTTCCTGCTCTACAGCATCGATGATGCGGATCGCATGGGGCAGGAGATCGACGAGCTGCTATCGGCCTGGCGCACGGGCGACAGCAAGGCACTGGCGGCGCTGCTGGCGGAGGGCTTCGAGCAATATCCCGATCTGTACCGACCGCTGACGGTCGATCGCAACCGCCGCTGGCTGGGTCAGGTGGAGGCGCTGCTGGACAAGCGCGAGGACTATCTGGTGATCGTCGGGACGCTGCACCTGGTGGGCAAGGACAGCCTGATCGAGCTACTGGAAGGCCGCGGACACAAAGTTGTCCAGCATTGATGCTGGCCGCATCAGACCTCGACCATCTCGAAGTCTTCCTTGCCGGCGCCGCAATCCGGGCAGCGCCACGACAGCGGCACGTCGTCCCAACGCGTGCCGGCCGCGATGCCGGATGCGGGATCGCCTTTTTCTTCTTCGTAGACGTAACCGCAGATCACGCACATGTAGGCTTTCATTTCGCAGCGCCGATCGAACCTAGTCAGACAAGGGGCCGGATTATAGGGAAGTGAGGCCGGCGATGGGAGCGCTTGAGGCGTGATTTCAGGCCAATGGTACACTGCGCAGCCGAGATCATCCGGAGCTCCCCGTGTCGTTATTTTCCGATGCCAGCCGCTACATCCCCGGCGGCGTGAACTCTCCCGTCCGTGCTTTTCGCGGGGTCGGCGGCGAGCCTGTTTTCATCGAGCGCGCGGCCGGCGCGCGTGTGTTCGATCAAAGCGACCGGGGTTACATCGACTACGTCGGCTCGTGGGGCCCGATGATCCTGGGGCACGCGCATCCTGACGTGATTCGCGCCGTGCAGGAACGCGCCGCGCTGGGCTTGTCGTTCGGTGCCCCGACTCAGATCGAGACCAAGGTCGCGCAGAAGATCTGCGAGATCATGCCGTCGATCGAGCTGGTACGCATGGTGAGCTCCGGCACCGAAGCCACCATGAGCGCGATCCGCCTGGCGCGCGGCTTCACCGGCCGCGACAAGATCGTGAAGTTCGAAGGCTGCTATCACGGCCATTCCGATTCGCTGCTGGTGAAAGCCGGCTCCGGCGCACTCACCTTCGGTGTGCCGACGTCGCCTGGCGTGCCGAAGGAATTCGCAGCCCAGACTCTGACGCTCAATTACAACGATATCGCCCAGGTGCAGCAGCTGTTCAGCGACAGCGGCGATGAGATCGCCTGCATCATCGTCGAGCCGATCGCCGGCAACATGAATTGCGTGCCGCCGGTGCCGGGCTTTTTGGAAACATTGCGGTCGGTGTGCGATCAGCACGGCGCCGTCCTGATCTTCGACGAAGTGATGACCGGCTTCCGCGTCGCGCACGGCGGCGCACAGGCGCTCTATAACATTCGTCCGGATCTGACCACGCTGGGCAAGATCGTCGGCGGCGGCATGCCGGTCGGCGCGTTCGGCGGACGTCGCGACATCATGGAAAGGATCGCGCCGCTCGGCCCGGTGTATCAAGCCGGCACGCTCTCGGGCAATCCGGTCGCAATGGCTGCGGGTCTGGCCACGCTCGAGTTGCTCGATCAGCCGCAGTTCTATGAGCAGATCGCCGCGCGCACCACGCAACTGCTGGAAGGTCTGCAACAGGCCGCGCAACTGGCCAACATTCCGCTCGCCACCAACCATGTGTGCGGCATGTTCGGTCTGTTCTTCACCAACCAGACGCCAGTGCGGTATTTCCGTGAAGTGATGGCCTGCGACGTGGAGCGCTTCAAACGTTTCTTCCACGGCATGTTGGACGAAGGCATCTACCTGGCACCCTCGGCGTTCGAAGCGGGCTTCGTGTCGGCAGCACACACGCCTGCCGACATCGACGCGACGATTGCGGCGGCGAAAAAAGTATTCGCTACGCTGTAACGGCGTTGGGAAGGGCTCAGGACAAGAGCCAGCGGCGCGGCACAGCAAGCTTCAGCGCGCGCTCGAACGACTTGCGGCGCAGGCCCGGATGTTTGAGCCCTTTCCAGATCAGCTTCAACCAACGCAGCTTCGGCAAGCCGAGCACCGCCTCGCGGCTCTCCGCTTCGATGCGGTACATCGACACGATCTGCTCGCCCACCTGGCGCCGCTCGGGCGACAGCTGCGGCAGCGCCCTCAAACAGCGCTCGTGATCGTCGGCGATCTCGCGATACATGCGGATCGTGCGCTCGTAACGTTGCCGGCGCGCGGTCCGGCTCGGTCCGGTGCGCACGAACACAGTCCTGCCCAGATTGGCTGCGTGCCGACGATAGCCGAGCAGGGATTCTCTGAGGCAGTAGATCCGGCCGAACAGACTGGCGCGCAGGGTCAGCATGTTGTCCTCGACCAGGCCCGTCAGCGGCGGCAAGCCATCGAGGAGCTCGCGGCGCACGGCCATCGAAGCTCCCAGCAGGGTGGCGAACTTTCCCAGATGCAGCAGCTTGTGCTGATCCATGGGCGAGTGCAGATACCAGGCCTCCGGACGCAGCAGCTGGCCCGACGCATCGATCTCGTCGACGGTCGAGCCGACCGCGTATGCATCCGCATGAGCGTCGAATTCGGCTAGGAGTCGGGCGACGCGCTGCGGATAAGAGACATCGTCACCCGCCATGAAGACCAGGATGTCGCCAGTCGCGATCTTCGCCACGGTGTCGATGTGCCGGCACAGCCCCTGGTTCCGCTCGTTGCTGCGAATGATCACCTTGTGCGGCCCCGCATAACCGGCCGTCATTTCACGCGCGATCTCCAGGATGCGATCGCCCGACGCATCGTCGGACACGATGATCTCGCAGGGCACCGTTTGCGCGAGCGCAGCCTCCAGCGCCGGACGTATCGTATTTTCCATTCGATACGTCAGCATCAGGATGCTTACTCTGAAGGGTCCGCACGTCATGCTCACGTACTACACGAAAGCCGCTACCCGCGCATACTTCGTCGGCTTGAACAGCCGTCGCAGCCGCAGACCGAACACATGCGACAGCGACTTGCGCAGTGCACTGAGCTGGCCCTTGTTCCGCAGCGGATACAAACGCCGCCGATGCTGCCACATGAACAATGCCAGCCGTGGCGCAAACCATACGCTTTCGCTGTTCACCCACAGGCGGTGAAATTCGGCGAAGAACGGACTATACGAATCCCCCACGCCGGCGAGATAGCTCAGTCGTCTCGCCAGGTCATCGAAATGTTTCATGCGCGATCCCGGGATGCGCCGCATCCGCTTGCGATGCGTGCGCAAAATGTTCGTCACGTTGTTACCGTGCTGGCGATAACGCACCAACTGCTGCGGACAATAAGCAACGCCGTCGCGTGCGGCAGCTCGCATGGCCAGCCACCAGTCATGGAACACATCCGTGGGCAGCGGCCGACCGTCGAGAAGCTCGCGCCGGAACAGCATCGCGTGCCCCGAGACGCAATTCGACAAAACCAGCTCGGCCGGATCGTTCAGGTCCCGCATGGCCCAGAACCGCGACATGCTCACCCCCAAACCGCGCCCCTGCGCATCGATCAGCTCGGAGTCGCAATACGCCATGGAGTGTTCGCCGATGCAATTGGCCAAGGTACGTAGCTTTTGATGCAGCCAGACATCGTCCTGATCGCAAGGCGCGATGAGTCCGCCCTGGCATAACGAAATGGCGCGCTCGAAGTTTCGGACAAAGCCCAGATTGCGCGTATTCACGAACACGCGCAGCCGCGCATCGCGGCGCTCATATTCGCGTAACAACTCGATCGTCCGATCCGTGGATCCATCGTCGACCGCCACAACCTCCATGTTCGAGTACGTCTGCGCGAGCAGCGACTCGAGCTGCTCGCGCAAATAGAGCTCTCCGTTGTACGTACATAACGCCACGGAGATCAACGGCTCGGCGGCATCGTGACTCATGGTTACCAGCGCCGGCTCAGATAGAGCGCAATGGTATCGGCATCGAAGAACAAGCGAGTGCGATCCGGGGTGCTCGGCGGATCACCCGGCAAGACCTTGTCGCGACCGAGCTTCTCGTGATGCCTGAAATCCAGCGACAGATCCCAGCCGGGCAACAGGTCCATCACTTGCACCCCGAGGCCGAAATAATAGCCGTAGGCTGGCAGCCCATAGTCATACCGACCGGCACCGAAAAAGCCGTTGAGCGCCAGCTTCTGGCTGTACCTGAAGCGGTAATCGAGGGCGCGCAAGGAGATCAGACTGTAGCCATCGAGCCGATCGAACTCCACTCGCACACCGAAGTCGCTGCGATCCGAAACCATGCGCCGTGCGCCCAAACCAAGGTGAGGCTCGATCTGCGAATCGGATCGCACATTCGGAATGTCCACTCCAAAAAATTTGTTGACGCTGCCGTATGCCACACCGAAATCGACGAACAGTTGCGTCGAGTCCTGACTGCGCCCGCTCGATGGTTCGAATTGCATGCGCCCGGACGGGCCGGGCTGCGCGAAGTCCACCGACGCCGCAAGGCGTGCAAACGAGTCGCCGAATATATCCTGGCCAACCTGAACGCCAGCTTCCACCGCGTAGCCCCGTACGTTCATTGCCACGTCGAGGCGCAATGACTGGAAGGTTTCGTAGCCGACATTCGGCCCATCGCCACGGCGCCACGCCTCATTCAGAGACATGGTGCGATAGGTCGCCTGCCAGTAGCGTCCCGACGGGCTGCGCCAGCCAGCCCGCAAGCTCTGGCTCGAGCCGCCGATCGCATCCCCGAACACCCGCTGGTCGCCGAACCAGTGACCGATGACATGGCCGCGATACGTCAGTCCCTGCGGATACACGTGGTGGATATACCAATCGTTCTGCCATTCCGAAACTTCGTAACTGACATCGAAGTCGCGCCACAACTGCGGGAAATCGATGCCCACCGACATGTTGGTGGCACCCAGCCGGTAGCTGCCGGAATAAGCACTGTCCTCGCCGGCGTATTCCACGTTCACGGCGAAGGGGGTTTTACCGGGAAAGATGATACTGCTGGTGATCGAGGCGACCCGATTGTCATACTGCAGAGTGTCTGGAGTCGCATTGTTGCTGCTGGTCAGCGCCTGCCTCCAGGCGGAAAAGCCGCCTGAATCGTCCGGTCCGACGCCATACTGCGTGATCCGATTGATCGCAAATGCGAGCCCCTCGGCGGGTGCAATGACGCCCTGGAAGCCCGCCAGTCGCGGCGTTCCCGACGTCGGCGAATCCTCATCGACCACGGGGAAGCCGACCTGGCGCGACATCTCCGCGGCGAACAGTTCATAACTCAGCCCGAGCGAGCTGATCGGTTTGTAGTTGGACAGGGTGATCGACGGCATGGTCAGTGCCTGGGTGCTGATCAGCGAGCTGCTATCGTTGAGCGGCGACAGCCAATGATCGCGATAGCCGATATCCAGCTGCGCATACTCCGTGCCGAAGCTGAGCAGTGTGCCGACCGGTGAGGTTTCGTCCTGGTACGCGAGTCCTCCCGCCGAGAGCAGCAAATAGTCGTTCACCTGAAAGTGGGCGTTGACCCGTGCCTCCCAGGCATTGTCGACCCGCTCGCCATGTGCATTCGGCTGGGTGCTCTGGGAATCGGTATCGGCAACAGCCGCGCTGGCGCGGGCATGCGTAACCCCGGCGCGCTGCATGTATCGCTGCAGATAGGCACGCACTTCACCGCATAGAACCGGGTCCCGCTCGCAGGCCTTCGGCAAGGCATCGAGCACGACGGCGGCCGGAACGGGCCGGCGCATGACCGTCTTGCCGCCGAGAACCAGCACGCGCTGGATCTTCCGATCCAGCTCTGGCGACATATCCAGAGGCAGATAAGGGCTGACGCCGCGCGCCGCTGCCTGCGTACCGATCATCGCCCCTGATAATATGAACAACGAGCCCCAGACACTGACGGCTCTACGTCGGTTTCCCAAACTGACTCCTCGCGCATCGGTGCCGACGCGTTGAAACCGGGAGTTTGCATGGGCACATCGAACTCAACAAGTTTCCGTCGCGCGGTGGCCACAGCACTGGAATATTATCCCGCTTCATGCTCACCAGCCCGCGCATCGATACCCGCCAACCGCCACAGCCGGCCTGTGAGTCGCCCGATTGCGACGGCAGTGCTGCAGGAGGAGCTCGCAGCGCGTACGATGCGCTGCCATCAGGGGCGTTGACGCCGCGCCGCTCGGAGGCGGTTGCGTGAGCTGGCCAGTTACATGACACGAAAGTTCGTTCTCATCGACCACTCCATGCGGGATCTGGGGGGTCATTACTACACATATGCCAGTTGCGTGCTGCCTGCGGCCGAGCGCGCCGGCATGCAGCCGGTGCTGGCCATGCATCGTGATTTTCGCGATCTGGCCGCGTTGCCGCCGAGCTGGCAGGCGCATGCCATCTTCCGCAACAAGAGTTATTCGCAGCGTTACGTCGAAACCGCCAGCGCTCGTGGAACGCTGGGCGCCTGGTGGGCTCGCACGCAAAGCAAGTGGCGTGCCCGCGAACGGCAGCGGCTCGCGGAAAGCTTCGCCGAGGATTGCGCCACTCTGTTGAGCAGGGTCGCGCTCAAGGCGGGCGATCATGTGTTCTTCGCGTCCGCTTCCGAGATCGACCTGGATGGTCTGGGGATGTTCCTGCGCAGCGCGCCGGCTGAATACCGCCGCATCCACTGGCATCTGCAGTTCCACCTGGGCATCTTCGAAGGCCGGGATCCGGACTATGCCGAGCAACTGCCGCGCCGGGAGTTCATGCGCGAGATCTTCCTGCATGCACTGTCACGCGCGCCCGGCCATCACATTCATTTGTATTGCACGACTCGAGAGCTGAGCGCGCAGTACGAATATCTCGGCGTGGGGCCATTCCACACACTGCCCTACCCCGTGCATCCATTGTTCCTTTTACCGACGGCCCCGAAGTCGTCGAGCGACAGCGTGCGTATTGCCTGCCTCGGCCACAGCCGTCGCGAGAAAGGTTACCGCGAGCTGCCCATCGTAGTGCGCAAGTTGTGGAACGATTATCTGAGCAAGGGGCGCGCGCAATTGGTGATGCAGACCCGCCGGCGTGACCTGCAACGTGCACTCGACTCGACAGTCGCCGATCTCGGCGCACACAGCGCCACCCCGCCCATTGTCTACGCGCCGTTCCCCTTGGATCTGGAGCGCTATGCTGAGCTGGTGCGCAGTTCCGATGTCGGGCTGCTGCTCTATGACAGCACTCGTTACTACAGCCGTTGTAGCGGCGTATTGCTCGAGATGCTCAGCGCAGGCGTACCGGTCATCGTGCCTGGGGGCTGTTGGCTCTCGGAACAGATTCACGACGAAAACCAGCGTCACCTGCGTGACATCGCCACACGCGCCATGCCCTTGCAACAGATTGGCGCAGGCTCGCTTGCGTGGCAGGCCGGCACAGACACCAGCGGTGCCGCGATCTCGTTCACCAATGCCGAGACGAGCTGTGAGTTCGAGCTAGCCACCGGCGCGCGCTCCTTGTTACTGCGCCTGCGGTGGCTGGAGCCGTCGACGCGCGGCACGTATGCACACGTCGAGCTGGAACAACTGGATGCACAGGGCACTCAGTTGATGACATTCGCCGCGATCATCGGCCCTGGCAGCGATCCTGCGGCGGTGTACTCGCTGTTCCATCTGCACGAGAACGCACGGCGCGCCAGGCTCAAATGGCGCAATGCTTGGGACGACGGTGTAATCACCGTGGACGCCGTCGAATGCCGCCTGTATGGCGAGAATTATCCAGCAGGCTCGGTCGGCCTGACGGCGGCGAACATGGATCAGAGCGGCGAGCTGCTCGGCGATGTCCTGCTCCATATCGATCACTATCGTCAGCGTTCTGGCGCCTTCGCCAAGCGCTGCGCCGAATATTTCAACGCCGAGCAGATCGTCGCCCGGCTGCTGCGTGCCGAATCAGCCGTGCAGCCGCGCTCGCACGCGACGCCCGACGAACTCGATCTGCCGGCGCAAGCGAACGCTCAATCGAATGCGCGCTGAGTGGTCGGTGCGGTGAGCATTGATCAGCGCCGGATTGATGAAGATCCGGCAGCCCCCGGCACGCAGCCCGGCATGCAGCGGCACATGCTCACAAACGGCATGACCTTCACACACTCCGCTATAGCGACCGGCAAGTAACGCTTCGCGACGATAGATCGCCAACCCGCCGAACGCCGAATCGACTTCGACCCAATCCGCTCGGGGATCCAGCCGAGCCATCCGCGAATGAATGGCAATGGCCAGCGCGCGCGGATGACCGAACAAATCGCGGAGCCGCGCGTATTGATCGTGACAATCCACTGGACACCAGTCCGGATGGCGCAGCGCCCAGATGTCGTAATACGCGTCGCTTTGGTTGGCGGTAACGACATCCCACGGCCAGGGCGATGCCCAACACGTCGCCACCGCCTCGGCGCGCAGATCGTTGTTCACCCCATCCAGGTCCGCGACCATCACATAATCGACGTCTGCGTACTGTGGATCGTGGCGCAGCTCATCGAGATAGCGATTGCGGCACGCTGCAATGCGTTCGGTGCGTGCCGGAATCTGCGCCGCGAGCGCACCGAGCGTCGTGAACTGCAAGGCACTCATTTCTCTTCGCAGGCGCTGCAGCTCGGCCAGTGTCTGATCGGCCGAATCGCTCTCGACGATCAGGAACTGCACCCGCGCGAATCCTGCGCTCGCGCAAGCCAATGTTTCGACCGAGCGTCGCAACGTCTTCTCGCCGTTGCGTACGCAGCCCACGATTACCAGCGCGGAGTCGGCGATTGGCTTGTGCACTCGCATCAGCTACCTGTATGGCTCAGGCTCTTCCGGCTGCGAGCGATTGGAGCAGGATACGTGCGGACTGACAACGCGCGCATACCGAAGCTCAGTGGCCGTCCGTTCATGACTCAGAACGTTCGGTCCGATTGCCGAGAACATTGCCGACCCGATTGCGCCACTGCACGCCCTGCCCGGCCAACCGGCCATGCCGTTCCAAGCGGGCCTGGATGCCGGCCAGGGTTCTGTCATGGGCCTGCGCGAGCTGCGCAAGGGACAGCCCGGCATCGAACTTTTCCAGCAGGTCACGATCCTCTTGTTCCGCCCAGGGCTTGCCGGCATTGGCGGGCATCCGCGCACGGTTGCCGCGCATCCTGGATCGGTTGCTCAACTCCAGCGCGCGGACGGCGACATACAATGCGCGAATCACATCGGCCGCCTGATACGGTGAGTCGACTTCGAACAATTCGCCGGTCTGCGGGTTGACGCCATTCGCCAGCGCGGACACGATGCTCAGAGCCTTGCTGTCATCCATGATGCTGTTCTCCATAGAAGCGTTGTACTCGATGAATCCAAATCCTTTCCGCCTCGGCGCGCGCGGCCTCGAGGCTGGCGGCAGTGTAGATGCGTCGACCCCGCGCAAATCCGCTGCATATCTGGCGATTCATCGAGAAATGGCGCGCATCCCGAGCCGCGATCCGTTCCCAGGCTGACCCATGCGTGCCTTCGCTCTGTTCGTCGCGCTGCTGGCGGGCTCGCTGCTGGTGGCCGCGGTCCTCACCTATCCCGCCTGGTGGCTGGTCAGCCTGGTGTCCATCGAACCGGTCCACCGCGTCATGCATCGGATCGCCATGCTGATCGCGCTGGTCGGACTGGTAGTGCTCACGCGCCGGCTCGGGCTGACGGATAAGGAATCGCTGGGCTACGGATTGCCGCGCCGTGAGTTTCTACGGCAGATGGGCATCGGCTTCGTGTGCGGCATTGGCTTGATGTTGCCGCTGACGGCGCTGCTGCTCGGACTGGATATTCGCGAGGTGAAGCCGGGCTTCGACGGCGCATGGCCCAGCTTGATCGCAGGCGGCCTGCTCACGGGCATCACCGTGGCGTTCATCGAAGAAACATTCTTCCGCGGCGTGCTGTTTACAGCTGTCTCACGAACGTCAGGGGCGGCAGCCGCAGTAATTGCACCGAGCGTGCTGTACGCATCCCTGCACTTCCTCGGCGGAAAGCTACGCGTGGCACCGGAAGATGTGTCGTGGGCGCACGGCTTCGAGGTGCTGAGCAAACTGTTCGAGCGTTATGTGCATCCGCTGACGTTCGCCGATTCGTTCGTCGCACTGGCCATGTTGGGCGTGCTGTTTGCCCTGGTGCGACTACGGACAGGAGCAATCGCAGGATGCATTGGCTTGCACGCGGCTGGCGTGGCGTTCATCGCCGTGCTTCGTGAAGCCACGCTGGTGAACCCAGACTCGCAGTTCGAAGTGCTGGTCGGTTCCTACGACGGCGTCATCGGCTGGGCCGCACTGGTCTGGTTCACGGTGATCGCGGTGACATTCGCAGTTTTGAGTCGGCGACGCGCCCAGCCGTAACGGGCGCACTCAGGCCTGCCGAATATCCAAACGCTCGCGTAACAGCCGCAAGCGCTCCACCGCGTCATTCATCTCCAGACACTGCTGCTTCTCCGGCATGGGCAGCGGCAGGATTTCGGCCAGCCGCATCCCCACCCAGCTCGCGTTCTCATAGTGCGGCGGCTCATCCCCATAGAGCGTTCCCACCTGCACGAACGCCTGCTTCAGCAGCTCGGCCAGAATCGCAAGGTCTTCGGGAACCTCCATCGCCGGCTCTTCCGGGAGCAAGCTCACGTCGGCGATATTCAAGCCATCGCTCTGCGTCTTCACCTCGGCAATGCTGAATTTCTTTTCGCCGCGCGCCGTGATGCCAAGCAGGCCATCGTCGAGGCGCTCGAAGTCGACGATGCGGGCAGTGGTGCCGACGGCCGTCGTTCTGGCCTTGCCGCCGGCTTCGCGCCCCTCAGTGATGAGCGCGACGCCGAAGTTGCTGTTGTCGCGCATGCAGCGGCTGATCATATCGAGATAGCGCGGCTCGAAAATTCGCAGACGCAGCGGACCGCCCGGGAACAGCACGGTGTTCAGCGGGAATAAAGGCAGGACCAGCGACATGAGTCCTCCTTGCGCCCTCAACGCTTCCGCAAACGGTCCAGCAATTTGCCGTGAATGCCGCCGAAGCCGCCATTGGACATGATCAGCACGTGATCGCCGCTGACCAGCGTTGCGTCCAGTTGGGTGATGAGCTGGTCGAGATCCTTGACGGTCTCGGCACGCTTGCCCAGCGACGCGACCGAGCCAGCGACATCCCAGGTGACATTCGGCCCTTGATACATCCACACATGATCCGCTTGTGACAACGCGCCCGCCAGTGCGGCAGCGTGCGTGCCCAGCTTCATCGTATTGGAGCGCGGCTCGAGCACCGCGATCAGCCGGCCGGAGCCGATCTTGCGTCGCAGGCCGTCGACGGTCGTGGCCACCGCGGTCGGATGGTGTGCAAAATCGTCATACACCGTAATGCCATTGACCACACCGCGCACTTCCATTCGCCGACGCACGCCCTGGAATTCCTTCAACGCCGCGACCGATGTTTCGATCGGCACGCCGGCACTGCGCGCGGCCAGGATGGCGGCCAACGCATTCTCGGCGTTGTGCCGTCCAACCATCGACCAGCTCACCTCGGCGACGGCAGCATTGCCTTCCATGATGGAGAAGGTGCTGTAGTCCCCACCTGCCGGCGCGAGCGCATACCACGCCGTATCGCCATGCATGCCGCTGGAGAAACGTTCCACTGGCGTCCAGCAGCCCATGTCGATCACATGCATCACATTGGCATCGCCCGAGTTGGCGACCACCATGCCGTGCCTCGGCACCATGCGCAGCAGTTGATGGAACTGCCATTGGATGGACGCCACGTCGGGATAGATATCCGCGTGATCGTGCTCGAGATTGTTGAGAATCGCCGTGCGCGGCCGGTAGTGCACGAACTTGGCGCGCTTGTCGAAGAACGCGGTGTCGTATTCATCGGCCTCGACCACGAAGTGCTGGCCTGTGCCGAGCCGCGCGGTCACGTTGAAATTGCCCGGCACCCCGCCGATCAGGAAGCCCGGCTCGAGCCCGCCGTATTCCAGCAGCCAGGTGAGAATGCTCGACGTAGTGGTCTTGCCGTGCGTGCCGGCGACCGCCAGCGTCCAGCGTTTGTTCAACACATGCCGCGCCAGCCATTCCGGCCCCGACGTGTAGGGAATGTCGCTTTCCAGCAGCGCTTCGATCAGCGGATTGCCGCGGCTCATGACGTTGCCGACCACGACGACGTCGGGCTTGAGCTGCAGCTGCTCCGGACCGTACCCCTCGATGATGTCGATGCCGAGCTCGCGCAGCTGATCGGACATCGGCGGATAGACGCTTTGATCCGAGCCGGTGACACGATGGCCCGAGGCGCGCGCCAGCGCGGCGATGCCGCCCATGAAGGTGCCGCAAACGCCAAGAATATGAACGTGCATGGATCCCCTAGCTTTTCCGGTCCTAGCCGCGCAGGTCGAGCATCAGCTGCACGACCGCCTGAGTGGAATAAATGATTGCGATGGTGAGCGCGATGCCTGTCATCAGACCGCGGTCCAGCGCCAGCATGATTACGCGCCCCAGCACTACCGAGACGACCAGGAAGCGGGCCCGCAGCCAGTTCCTCGACAACTCATCGCTCCAGCCGAGCGTCAGCTGCGCTGAGCGGATCGTCACATCCAGCAGCAATATCAGCAGCCCCACGCCGAGCGCTGCCGTGATGGTCTGCACGAAACGCTGACGGCGCCCGAAAAACGCCAGCACCAGCCACAGCCAGGCGCCGATCATCAAGGCGTCGATACAGATAAACAACAGCGCGGTGGACCGATCCAACGTGAACAGCCGCATGCGCAGGAAGCCGGTGCTCAGATAAGCGATCAGCGCCAGGGTCGCGAGCGTGGTGGAAGCCGGCAGGTCCTGCGGTCCCTTGCGCCAGAGCGCGATGTCCAGGAAGCTTTGCAGAAATCGCAAAATAACCATGAGCGAAACGCGTGTTGTGCCGGCAAGCCATGCCGGCGGACTCCCCTATAATGCGATGAATTGTACACGCACGCCTATGCAACCCGCGCCAATAGTCACCACGTCCGCTGAACTTCTACACGCGCTCGAGCAACTCCGCGACGCCGATTTCGTCGCGCTGGACACCGAGTTCATGCGTGAGAGCACGTATTTTCCCAAGCTGTGCCTGGTGCAGATGGCGGTGTGTACCGCCGATGGAACAACACAGTGCGTGCTGCTCGACCCGCTGGCGGTGCCCGACCTGCAACCGCTGTGGGATTTTCTGAATGACCGCGGCCGGATCAAAGTCCTGCACGCCGCGCGCCAGGATCTCGAAGTCTTGATGGTCGCCATGCGGGGCGCGCTGCAGGGGCCGATCTTCGACACTCAGATCGCCGCCGCCCTGCTCGGTCAGCCGGCGCAGATCGGTTATGGCGCGCTGGTGGCCGCACGTCTCGATCGCCAGCTGGAAAAAGGCCATACGCGCACCGACTGGTCGCGGCGACCGCTGAGTAAGGAACAGCTGCAGTACGCCGAGGACGACGTGCGCTATCTGGTGCCGCTGTATCAGAACCTGCGCGACGCTCTGGAAGAAACCGGACGCACCCAGTGGCTCTATGAGGAGACCCACGAACTGGAGCAGCCCTCACTCCATCGCACCGAGCCGGAAGCCGCCTGGAAGCGCTTGAAAGGCCTGGATCGGTTGCGTCCCGAGCAACGCGCCACCGCCAAGCTGCTCGCGCAGTGGCGTGAGGAAGCCGCGATCAAACACGACAAGCCACGTGGCTGGATTCTGGCCGATGACGCGTTACGCGAAATCGCGGAGCGCCTGCCAGGCAAGGCGGCTGATTTGGAAAGCATACGCACGCTGCCCGCAGGGGTTGCACGCCGACGCGGCGAAGAATTGCTGGCCCTGGTGACACGCGGTCGCGAACAGGCGCAGTCGGAGCCCGCCAGCTTCATCCCGCCGCGCCCCGAAGCTCAGCAGGTCGCGATGGTGACGAAGCTGATGAATCTCGCCCGCGCCACGGCGGAAGAACTGAAAATCAGTCCGGAAATACTCGCCACGCGTCGTGACGTGGAACAGCTGGTGTTCTCACGCCGTACGGACCGCCTCGCCAGTGGCTGGCGCAAGGATGTGATTGGCGATCGACTGATCGCAAAGTCGAAGGAAGCGCCTTAACGAGCGTCAGTGCGCGCCGGCGCAGTCGCGCCGAGCGCATAGGCCGGGCGCGCGTTGGCGCCCGGCAGCAAACGTTACTTCTTCTTGCGAGCCTTGGTCACGCGACGCGCAGCCTTGGCCGGAGCTTTGCCAGCTGCCTTCTTCGCAGGACGACGGGCAGCAGCCGCGCGCTTGGAAGACTTCTTCGCAACCTTGGCGGAGGTTTTGCGCTTCGCAGCCGGCGCCTTGCTCTTGGCGGCAGGCTTCTTGGCCGCTTTCTTCGCAGATTTCTTGGCCGCCTGCTTGGCAGGCTTGGCCTTAGCCTTGGCCTTGACCTTGGCAGAAGTCTTGCTCGCGCTCCTGGCCGCGGGCTTGGCGGACTTCGCCGCCGACGTCTTGCCTTTGCTCGCAGCACGCGTCTTCGTGACTTTCACCTTGGAGGCCGGCACGGGCTTGGCCAGTGCGGCGGCTTCCATGCGCTCGAAGACCTGTTCCAGCTCGCCCTCGCCCGCGACTTTGCGCAGCAGGCCCAGCTTGGAATAGTGCGCGACCAGCGGCTTGGTCTGCTGGTCATACACCGCCAGACGCTTGCCGATGACTTCTTCCTTGTCGTCGGGGCGTTGATACAGCTCGGTGCCATCCTTAGCGCAGGTGGTGGTGCCCGGCGGCAGCGAGTGGATGTTGTAAACGGTGCCGCACTTCTGGCAGATACGACGCCCGGCGAGGCGCTGCATCAACGTCTGGTTGCGCACATCCAGCAGCAGCACCGCATCCAGCGGCTGGCCGATTTCTTTCAGCAGCGCATTCAGCGCATTCGCCTGGTCGATGTTGCGGGGAAAGCCGTCGAGGATGAAACCGTTGGCGGCATCGGCACGGCTCAGGCGCTCGCGAATCAAGCCGAGCACGATCTCGTCGGAGACCAGCTGGCCGGCATCCATCACCGATTTGGCCTGTTTGCCGAGCTCGGTACCCCGGGCCACGGCATCGCGCAGCAGATCACCGGAGGAAACCTGCGGCACGCCATATTTGGCCATGAGGCGCTGCGCCTGTGTTCCTTTGCCAGAACCGGGTGCCCCCAGCAATACGATCCGCATCATTTTTGAATCCGACCTCCCGACAAGAGCCGGGGAGGGTACAGAAAGCGCCGTTCGAGCGCTATCCTTCGCGGCGCCGATCTCGGTTTCCGTTGCATAGGTCGAAGTCATGCCGAAAAAGACTGGGTCAAAGAAAACTGTCTCTAAAAAGACCGCCCGCCCCCGCAATGCCTTTTACGCCCAGTCCGGGGGTGTTACCGCTGTCATCAACGCGTCGGCGGCTGGCGTCATCGAAACGTGCCGCGCCTCCAGCCGCATCGGCAAGGTCTATGCAGGCCGCCACGGCATCGTCGGCGCCTTGACAGAAGATCTGATCGATACCAGCAAAGAGTCGGCCGCCGCCATCCGCGCACTGCGCCATACCCCATCCGGCGCGTTCGGCTCGGCACGCTACAAGCTGAAAAAATTCGAGGACAATCCGGCGCAGTACCAGCGCCTGATCGAAGTGTTCCAGGCCCACGACATCGGTTATTTCTTCTATAACGGCGGCGGCGACTCGGCCGACACCTGCCTGAAGGTCTCACAGCTGGCCGACAAGCTCGGTTATCCGATTCAGGCCATCCACGTGCCCAAGACCGTGGACAACGACCTGCCGATCACCGACTGCTGCCCCGGCTTCGGCTCGGTGGCGAAATATGTCGCGGTATCGATCCGCGAGGCGGGTTTCGACGTGGCCTCCATGGCCAAGACCTCCACCAAAGTGTTCGTCATGGAAGTGATGGGCCGCCATGCAGGCTGGATCGCGGCCGCCGGCGGGCTCGCCGCCGAGAAGGAAGGCGATGCACCCCACATCATCCTGTTCCCGGAAATCACATTCGACGAAGAGAAATTCTGCGCGCGCGTAAAGAAGTGCGTGGAGAAATTCGGCTATTGCGCCATCGTCGTGTCGGAAGGCGTCAAGAACGCGGATGGCAAGTTCCTGTCCGATGCCGGCCTGCGGGACGCGTTCGGGCATGCGCAGCTCGGGGGCGTCGCGCCGGTGATCGCGCAGCTGATCAAGTCCAAGCTGAATTACAAATATCACTGGGCTGTCGCCGATTATCTGCAGCGTGCCGCCCGCCACATCGCCTCGAAGGTCGACGTCGAACAGGCCTATGCGGTCGGCAAGGCGGCAGTGGAGCTCGCGCTCAAGGGTCACAATTCGGTGATGCCGACCATCGTGCGCACCTCGCAGAGCCCGTATCGCTGGAAGATCGGCATGGCCCCGCTCGACAAAGTCGCCAATCAGGAAAAAATGCTGCCGCGTGATTACATCACTGCCGATGGCTTTCACATCACCGCCAAGGGGCGACGTTATTTGAGCCCCTTGATCCGCGGCGAAGACTATCCGCCCTATCGCGATGGCCTGCCTCAATACGTCACGCTCAAGAACGCGCCGCTGAAGAAAAAGCTCGACACCCCCTTTGTGCTATAGTTTCGCGACTTTTTTCCGGCACTTAGCCTTTGTTACACAGGCGCGCCGACGCCGCGTCGGCGCGCTGACCCTCAAGCTCAACGTTTTACTTGGAACTGCCTTACTGACGATCTGCCTGCTTTAAAAATTTGCTCACAACGATGCACCCGCAAGGGGGAGGAAGTTGATGTCCACAGATGTCGCGCTTTGGCTCGCGATCGGCGCCGGTGTTCTGGCCGTGCTGTATGGCGTAATTTCGGTCGGTTGGATCAACAAGCAGCCCGCGGGCAATGAGCGAATGCAGGAGATCGCCGCGGCGATTCAGGCAGGCGCCAAGGCATATCTCAATCGTCAGTACTCCACCATCGCCATCGTTGGCGTCGTCTTATTAATTGTGCTCGGCCTGGCGCTGGACTGGGCCACCGCCGGCGGTTTCGCAGTCGGCGCCATCCTTTCGGGTCTGGCCGGCTATATCGGCATGAATGTTTCGGTGCGCGCCAACGTGCGTACCGCGCAGGCTGCCAGCGTCGGATTGAATCCCGCTCTGCAAGTCGCATTCCGTGGCGGCGCCATCACCGGCATGCTGGTGGTCGGCCTCGGCATGATCGGCGTCGCGGGTTACTTCACGTTCATGCGCGGCATCATCGGCGATGAGCGCGCACTGCATTCGCTGGTCGGCCTCGCCTTCGGCGGCTCGCTCATTTCCATCTTCGCGCGCCTTGGCGGCGGCATCTTCACCAAGGGCGCCGACGTCGGCGCGGACCTGGTGGGTAAGGTCGAAGCCGGCATTCCCGAAGACGATCCGCGCAACCCCGCCGTGATCGCTGACAATGTCGGTGACAACGTCGGCGACTGCGCCGGCATGGCGGCCGACTTGTTCGAAACGTATGCAGTGACCGTGGTCGCCACGATGGTGCTCGGTGGCCTGATGTTCCACGCCGCCGACGGCGGCATCGACATCCGCTACATCATTTACCCGCTGTTGCTCGGCGCTGTTTCCATCGTCGCCTCCATTATCGGTTCGTACTTCGTGAAGGCGCGCGAAGGCGGCAAGATCATGAACGCGCTGTATCGAGGCACCGCCGTGTCCGGCGTGCTGGCGCTGATCGCGTTCTACTTCGTGACCAAGATGGTCATGGGCCCCGAGCTCGCCGGCAGCTTGTTCGCCTGCGCGGTGATCGGCCTGGTACTCACCGCTGCGTTGATCGTGATCACCGAGTACTACACGGCGACCGAATTCGAGCCGGTGCGTTACGTCGCCGCCGCTTCACAAACGGGCCACGGCACGAACGTCATCGCGGGTCTCGCGGTGTCGATGAAGTCGACGGCGCTGCCGGTGCTCGCGGTGGTCGCGGCCATCTGGGGCTCTTATTACATTGCCGATCTGTACGGTATCGCGATCGCAGCCACCGCGATGTTGTCGATGACCGGCATGATCGTCGCGCTCGACGCCTACGGCCCGATCACAGACAACGGCGGCGGCATCGCCGAGATGTCGGGTCTGCCGAAGGACGTGCGCAAGATCACCGACGCGCTCGATGCAGTCGGTAACACCACCAAGGCCGTGACCAAGGGCTACGCGATCGGCTCCGCCGGTCTCGCCGCGCTGGTGCTGTTCGCCGACTACACCCACAACCTCGACGCCGTAGGCAAGTTGCAGGTGTTCTCGTTGTCCGATCCGGCCGTGATCATCGGCTTGTTCATCGGCGGTCTGGTGCCCTATCTGTTCGGCGCCATGGCGATGGAAGCCGTCGGCCGCGCCGCGGGCTCGGTGGTCGTGGAAGTGCGCCGCCAGTTCCAGGAGATCAAAGGCATCATGGAAGGCACGGCCAAGCCGGACTATTCCAAAGCCGTGGACATGCTGACGCGCGCCGCGATCAAAGAAATGATCGTGCCGTCGATCCTGCCCATCCTGGTGCCGGTGGTGGTCGCCTTCGGTATGAATTTCCTGATGGGCCCGGGCGCAGGCATTCGCGCGCTGGGCGGTCTGCTGATCGGCACGATCGTGACCGGCCTGTTCGTCGCCATCTCCATGTGCACGGGCGGTGGCGCGTGGGACAACGCCAAGAAGTACATCGAAGAAGGTAACTTCGGCGGCAAAGGCTCGGAGACGCACAAGGCGGCAGTCACCGGCGATACGGTGGGCGATCCGTACAAAGATACTGCCGGCCCGGCGATCAACCCGCTGATCAAGATCATCAACATCGTGGCACTGCTGCTGGTGCCGTTGCTGTAAAACAAGCGGCAATAGCGACAAAGGGCGCAGCATTGCTGCGCCCTTTTTGTTTCGCCTCGGGCAAACTTCGCCCATGGATGACACCAGCAAGCCCGCCGCCCGCCCTCTACCCGCGGTAGCCCGCTACTTGCTGCTGGTGTTCGCGGTGCTGTGCGTGGCACTCGGCGTGATCGGGATCTTCGTGCCTGGCCTGCCAACGACCGTATTCATTCTGATGGCGGGTTGGGCGGCGTCGCGCAGCTCGCCGCGATTTCACAACTGGCTGGAAAGCCATCGCATCTTCGGTCCCATGCTGCGTGATTGGAGAAAGCACGGCGCAGTCAGCCGGCGGGCGAAGCTCACGGCCACTGTGATGATGGCAGCCTGCGCAGTGATTTTGTTCCTTACCACCACCCGCATATGGGTGGCCGAAGTCATCACTGCGGTGATGGCATTGGTGCTGATGTGGCTGTGGCGCCGACCGGAGCCACCACGCAACGACGTGAATTAACCGTTGCCGATGCTCCGCGCCGGCACGACACGCGCGAGCGGTTGCGGGCGGCCGAGATAGAAGCCCTGCAGGAAATCGACGCCCATCTTCTTCGCCGCATCCAGCGCGCCGGCATCTTCGACCTGCTCGGCAATCACCTGGAAGTTCAGCGTGCGCGCCAGCTTTATCATCGCCGCGACCATGGCTTGATTCACCGAATCCACGGCCAGGTTGCGAATGAACGTGCCGTCGATCTTCAGATAATCCAGCGACAGATTCTTCAGATTGCCGAACGACGACAGCCCGCGGCCGAAATCGTCCAGCGCGAACTGACAGCCCATGCCATGCAACACGCCGATGAAGCGCTGTGCGTGCTCGATGTTGGTTATCACCGAGTTCTCGGTCACTTCGAAGCACAGCTGATTCGGCGACACGCCGGTACGGTCGAGCACATCGACCACGAACTCGAGGAACTGCGGATCGCCCAGCGTCTGACCGGAAAGATTGATCGCAAGACTGCGGCTCGACGGCAAGCGAATGCCGCCGCGGCCCAGCGCAGTCAGCGCCGTCTGCACCACCCAGCGATCGACATCCGACATCAAACGATAACGTTCCGCCGCGCGCAGGAACTCCGCCGGCGAGATGCCGCCCGGCACGCTGTCATCTTGCAGACGAAGCAGCACTTCGAGCGCCGGGCCCGTTTCGGTCGCCGCGGACGCGATGATGGGCTGAGCCATCAGTTCGAAACGATTGTCCTTGAGCGCCGACTGCAGACGCTGCAGCCACTGGATCTCGCCGCGATGACGCGCGACCGCTTCATCGCGCGCCGAGTAAACATGCACGTGATTGCCCTGTTTCTTCGCGACGTAACACGCCGAGTCGGCCGCGCTCATCACTTCATCGGGCGCGCCGCTCTCGCGTGAGATCTCGATCAAACCGACGCTGATGCCGATGTTGAAGATCTTGTCCTTCCACACGAAGCGGTAGTCGCTGATCTTCCGGACCACGTCATCGGCGATCTGTCGCGCCTTGTCCAGCGGACAGCCCACGAGCAGCAGGCCGAACTCGTCGCCGCCGAGACGACCGACGGTATCCGAATCGCGCACCGTCTCTTTGATGAGCGCCGCGACCTCGCGGAGCATGCCGTCGCCGGCCATGTGCCCGCAGGTGTCATTCACCGCTTTGAAGCGATCCAGGTCGAGGTAGCACAGCACATGCTTGGCTTCGTTGGTGTGCGCCGTCTGCAGCGCCTCTTCCAAACGACGCTCGAATTCGCGGCGATTCACCAGACCGGTGAGCGCGTCATGGCTCGCCTGATACGACATCTGTTTGGTGATGCCGCGCAACTCGCTCACGTCGCGAACCACGACGACCGTGCCGACCAGATCGCCCTTCTGGCCTTTCAACGGCGTGACGGTGAGCTCCACCGAGCGCTCTTCGCTGCCATTGCGCGAGATCATCAAGCCACGGCGGCCGGCGGTGACTTTGGACTGAGTCGCCAGACAATGCCGCACGGGATCGCCGAGCGAGCGGCGGTCGCCCTCGTCCAGCAATTGAATGATGTCGGTAATGCTCTTGCCGAGCGCATCGACGGCGCTGACGCCGATCAGCTGCTCGCCGGCCTGGTTGACGTAGTCGATGCGGCCGCTCACGTCAGTGGTAATGATGCCTTCGCCGAGCGAATCGAGCGTTTCCCAGGCCGTGGGCCGGCCACCGCGCGCCGGCGCCGATGCTGGCAGCGAGCGCGGTCCCATCTCGACCAGCGTCAACAACAACGCCGGGCCACCTTGATAGTCGATGCGCACCGCCGTCAGCTCGACGCGCGGCGTGCCGCCTTCGGTATCCGGATGCAGCTCGATCTCGAGTCGCTCGAGCCCTGGCTCGGCGGCGAGCGAGCGACGCAGATGCTCGGTCACCAGCTCGGTGTAATCGGGATGCAACAAGTCGGCGATTTTCTTGCCGGTGAGATGCTCGGCTGCGATTGAGCCGGTGAGCGCGGCAAACCGCTCGTTGGCGAACACGATGTGATCCCGATGCACGGCGACCGCTTCCTGCAGGCCCGCCAGCAGCCCGACCAGCGAGCGCTCGCGCTCGCTAATCATCAGATCCTTCATCGCCATCTGCTCGAGCAGACGATTGGCATTGTCGGCGAACTCGGACGCCGGGCCGCCCATGCGCACGCGCTCGGCGAAATTTCCGGAGCGAACGATGCCCTCCAGCTGTCCGGCGGCACGTGTCAGGGCCGAGCTGCGGCGCTCCCGCCAGAGGATGAAACCCAGCAGCAGCAATACCGCGACGGCGAGAGAAATGGTCAAAGTCCCCAACAGGGCACTCACATTGAACGCTCTTTGCTTCGATCCCCTAGGTTGCCGCGGCAGACCCCGGCACCCGGTAAGTTGGAGTGGCGTCGCGAAGATACGCGCGCAAGCACCTAATTAGCCGGGTAAGGAGCATAGCGAACGGCTGAACATCTGCCGGGGGGATTGACCATATTGTATGCGGCGAGCCACTAAATATTGGCCTGAATGTGCCCCTGAAGAAGGGATCAGGGTTCCCTGCAGGCCCGCCGCGCAGCTGTCCGGGCTTTAACTTGTCTGGCGGAATCAAAGCCCGTACCCTTGCGCACCGCCGAATCCCGCCTGATTTGTCTACGAATATTGCCTATGAATATCGAGTTGGCCCGCCAGCAGATGATCGAACAGCAGGTGCACGCCTGGGACGTGTTCGACGAGCGGGTGTTGAGCACCATGCGCACTGTCCGGCGCGAGCAGTTCGCCCCGACGCCGTTCAGCCAGGTCGCCTTTGCCGACGCGTCGATTCCGCTGCCTGGCGGCCAGTCGATGCTGCCGGCCAAGATTCACGGCCGCATCCTGCAGGCGCTGTTGCCCAATCCGGCCGACGTGGCGCTGGAAATCGGCACCGGCAGCGGCTATCTGAGCGCCTGCCTGGGGCAGCTGGCGGCCCGCGTTCGCACCGTGGAAATCCTGCCCGAGCTGGCCGAGTTTGCCCGCCGCAACCTGTTCGACGCCGCGATCAACAACGTCTCGGTGGAAGTGGCCGATGGCATGCAGCTCACGGAACAGTCCACCTACGACGTGATTGCCGTGACCGGCTCGCTGCCCTTGTATGACGAGCGCTTCCAGCAGGCGCTGCGCATCGGCGGTCGCTTGTTCGTGGTGGTTGGCCAGGCACCGGTGATGGAAGCCTGGAAGGTCACGCGCGTCGGTGAGCGCGAGTGGCTGCGTGAAGGCCTGTTCGAAACTGTCATCGCGCCGCTGATGAACGCGCCGCGCCCGTCGGAATTCGTGTTCTGATCGTCTACCTCGACTCAATCCCATGAGCACTCCGCAACCGATCGCCGAGATCACCCCCACCGAATTCGTCGCCCGCCGCCAGCGCGGTGACGTGCTCACGCTGCTCGATGTGCGCGAAGCCTGGGAGCTCGGCGTCGCCAGCGTGCCGGCCGATCAGCAGGCCGTGCACATTCCGATGGGTGAAGTCGCCGAGCGCATCGGCGAGCTCGACCAGAGCAAGGAAGTGGCCGTCCTGTGCCGTTCAGGACGTCGCAGCCTGGAAGTGGCCAAGTATCTGCAACAGAACGGCTTCCGCACGGTCAACGTAGCGGGCGGCATCCTCGCGTGGTCGCGCGAGCTGGATGCAACCATTCCGACTTATTGAGCGTCTCAAGCGGCGATACGGATCCGGCGCGCCGGATCTGTGGCATGAATAGTTAAGCTCGCCGGACGCGAGCGCGCAGACATTAATTGATTCGCCAGCATGTCATGATCCGGCGAACGCAACTGGGACTGGAACGAAACAAAGATGAAAGTACCCGCTCCGCTCATCGTCGCCGCTTGCAGTCTGATACTGGCCTCGGCCGCGGCCGACGCCGCCGACCTGGTCACCGTTTATCAACGCGCCTTGCAGAACGACCCGCAGATCCGCGAAGCCGATGCTCTTCGACTCGCCAGTCGCGAGTCCAAGCCGCAGGCACTGTCCGCGCTGTTGCCCCAAATCAACGCAAACGGCTCGTACAACAAGATCGATCAGGACAACGGCCGCACCCAGTTTACTCGTGCCGATCCGGCCAACCCGGACAGTCCGCTGGTGCCGATCAATGTCACCAGCAGCTCCGATCTGAAAGCCAGACAATATGACGTGAGCTTGCGGCAGACCCTGTTCCGTTGGGATCAATGGATGACGCTGAAACGCGCCGACGCGGAAGTGGCGCAGGCCGAGGCGGATTATCAATTCGCCCAGCAGGACCTGATTCAGCGCACCTCGGTGCGCTATTTCAACGTGCTGGCCGCGCAGGACACGGTCGATGCCGCCACGGCGGCGCTGGAAGCGTTCTCCCGTCAGCTCGAGCAGGCAAACAAGCGCTTCGAGGTCGGCTTGATCGCCATCACCGACGTTCAGGAAGCGCGCGCCGCGCACGACCAGGCGGCCGCTGCCGTGATTGCAGCCAAGCGCTCGCTCGCGACTGCTCGTGAGTTGCTGCGTGAACTGACCGGTGAATCGTTCGATACGTTGGCGACCCCGGTGGACGACATGCCTTTGGTGTCGCCCGACCCTGAGAACGAAGAACAGTGGGTGAGCCGCGCACTGGAACAGAATCTCGCGGTCATCTCGGCACGGTTGGCGACCGATATCGCCAAACAGGATGTGCGCGTGGCGCGCTCCGGCCATCTACCCACCGTCGACATCGTCGCGAACCATGGCGATCAGAACTTCGACGGCACTCAGATCGCTCGTAACGGAGGCAGCTCGTCGCGCGCGCCCGCGGATCAAACACAGAAGGCGGATTCGATCGGCATTCAGGTCACTGTGCCAATCTATTCGGGCGGCTTCGTCTCGTCGCGCGTTCGCCAGACGGTCTATCTGCATCGTGCTGCCCGCGAGCGTCTGGAACGCGCCAATCGCGAAACCGAACGCGCCACTCGCGACGCCTATCTCGGCGTGCTCAGCGAGATCTCACGCGTCCGCGCGCTTCGCCAGGCGCTGGAATCCAGCCGCACGGCTCTGCAGGCCACCGAGGCGGGCTTCGAGGTAGGAACTCGCACCACCGTGGACGTGCTCGATGCGCGCCGTCGGCTGTTCGAGGCGCAGACCAACTACGCACGCAGCCGCTACGACTACATCGTGAACGTATTCCAGCTGCAGTTCGCGACCGGCACGCTGGATCGGGCCGATCTGGAAGAGATCAACGCCTCTCTCAGAGAGCGCACCCTTACCCGCTGATTCCAATACTGGAACTCGGCGGGCGTCGGAGCGTTGCCGTCTTATTGCAGGGACCTGGCGCCGAAGGATTCGGCCTTCGACGGAGGCTCCCATGAGCGTCGCCCCCCATCATCGGCCCGGCCATGAAGCGCCGGGCACTTTCGGCCCCGAGCCGCAGCCACTGTCACTGCTCATCAACGGCGAAGTGCGTACCGCGCTCGCCGATCCCGCCACCACGCTGGTGGAGTTCCTGCGCGAGGCTCTTGGCCTCACCGGCACCAAGATCGGTTGCGATCGTGGCGCGTGCTCGGCGTGCACCGTGTGGATCGACGGCGAAGTTGCCGCCAGTTGCATGACGCTCGCGCTCGACGTGCGCGAGCGGACCATCACCACCATCGAAGGCTTGAGCAGCGAAGGTAAGTTGCATCCGGTGCAGCGTGCATTCATCGAACACGACGCCCTGCAATGCGGCTTCTGCACGCCCGGCATGGTGATGAGCTGCGCGCAGCTCGTAGACCACAATCCCAATTGCACGCTGGAAGATGTGAAGACCGCGATCTCCGGTCATCTCTGCCGCTGCGGAACCTATCCAAACATCTTCAAGGCCACGCTGGCCGCAGCAGCCGCGACGCGTACAGGCAAAGCGAAATGAGCCGTGCCGATGACTCGCTCGAACAGCGCACGCTGTCCGCCGGTATCGTCGGCGATGCCCTAAAACAGGTCACTCGCAACGTCCCTCGCGGCGAGCCCCCCGCCTGGCCCACGAATGCACAGTTGCAAGTCGTTGGCAAAGATGTGCCGCGCATGGATGCGTTGGACAAGGTCACAGGCCGCGCCCGCTACACCTTCGACGTTCAGCTCCCGGGCATGTTGTACGCGCGAACCCTCAACAGCACGGTGCCGCACGCACGCATCAAATCGATCGATACATCGCGGGCAGAAAAGTATCCAGGCGTACGCGCCGTGCATGTGCTCGAACGACTGCTCATGGCCGCTGAGCTGCGCGACCCGGGCGACGAAGCGAAGGAGCCCTACCCCATTATCCGCTTCACCGGGCAGCCGATCGCGGCGGTCGCTGCGACATCGGCGCGAGCTGCTGAAGCCGCGCTCGAATTGATTCGCGTCGACTACGAGCCGATCGATCATGTCACGGAGCTCGAGGCCGCGATGCATGCGGACTCGCCCCCCGTCTTTCCCGGCCCCACGGAGCAGCGTGCAACGGCTGGCGGCGGTGGCGCAGCGAAAGGGCTGCCACAGAAAGGCAACTTGCGCGGCCCGAGCCAAGGCGGCTCACGAGGCGAGATAGCGCGCGGCTTCAAAGAAGCCGATGTCATCGTCGAAGGCGAGTACCGCACGCAGGTCCAGACCCATACGCCGCTCGAACCTCATGGCGTGGTCGCGGACTGGCGTGACGATGAACTGACGATCTACGCGTCGACACAGCACGTACTGAGCGTGCGTGACGAGGCTGCGGAGACGTTCAAACTACCGAAAGAAAAGATCCGCGCGATCAGCGATTACACGGGCGGCGGCTTCGGTGCGAAATACGGCATTGGCAACTACGGCACGCTCGCGATTCACTTATCGCGCAAGGCTCGCGCACCGGTTCGTTTGGTGTTGGATCGGCGCGAAGAGCATGTATCCGTCGGCAATCGCCCGAGCAGCCTGCAACGCCTGAAGATCGGCGCAAAGCGCGACGGCTCACTCACAGCGATCGAGCTGCACAGCTTCGGCACTGGCGGCGTCGCCGCCGGCGCAGGCGTCGGCATGTGTCATCACAGCATGTATCCGTGCGCGAATGTGAGCATCGAGCACTACGATGTGTTCACCAACGCCGGACCCTGCGCCGCCTTCCGCGGACCGGGCCAGACGCAAGGAATATTCGCGCTCGAACAGGCGATTGACTCGGTCGCCACCACGCTAGGCATCGACCCCATCGCCATGCGAGACAAGATCGATACGCGCGATGCCGACGATGTCCGCGCCCGCGCGGCGGAGCGCCGCATTGGTGCGGAAAAAATCGGCTGGTCACGTCGACGTGCTCCCGGCAGCGATACAGGACCGATCAAGCGCGGCATTGGCATGGCGCAGTCCATGTGGCCTTACATCGTGAACAGCTACACCACTTGTGAGATCCGCATTGCTGGCGACGGCACTGTCGAAGCCTTCTGCGGCACGCAGGATATCGGCACGGGCACGCGGACCGTGTTTGCTCAAGTCGTCGCTGAAGAATTGGGATTGCGCGCCGAAGATGTGCGCGTTCATGTCGGCGACTCGCGCTTCCCTCCCGGCCCGCCGTCCGGCGGCAGTCGAGTCACGAGCTCGTTGACGCCCGCTGCACGAAACGCGGCGCATGCAGCGGCTCGCGATATTGCGGGTCGAGTCGCACCGCTGCTGAATGCGAAGGCGGACGATCTCATCTTTCGCAACGGTCGCATCGAACATCGCGACGATTCGAAAACCTCGCTCGGCTTCGCTGAGGCTCTGCGGCGCGCCGGCGTCGAAACGCTCGTGCATCGAGGCGATCGCCGCGACGACTACGAAGGTTATGCGCGCAAGGCCGGCGAGCTGCATATCAGTCCGCACGCGATTGGCGGCGTGCAGTTCGCCGAAGTCAGCGTCGATACGCAGACCGGCGCCGTGAAAGTCGAGCGCATGGTTGCCGTGCACGATTGCGGGCGGCCCATCAATCCCAAGCTGGTCGAAAGCCAGATTCTCGGCGGCGTAGTTCAGGGCGTGAGTTACGCGCTGTATGAAGATCGTCGACTCGACGGCCCCACTGGCGTGCAACTCAACGCCAACATCGATCAATACAAAATCGTCGGCTCACGCGAGACGCCGCAGATCGATGTGCATTTGATCGAGCTGCTCGGCGGACAGTCTTCGACGGACGCTCGCGGCGTTGCCGAGCCCGCCAATGTGGCGACTGCCGCGGCGATCGCAAACGCATTCTTCAATGCCACGGGCAAGCGCATCTACACCTTGCCGATGACACCCGCGAACGTCCTCGCGGCATTGCGCGCGGAGTGATCATGCGAAGCTTTGAGTGGGTGGATGCAAAATCAGTCGACGAAGCGGCCTCGCTGCTTGGAATGACGACGGCGAACGCGCCAGTAATTGCGAAAGCTGGCGGCATGGATTTGCTCGACCTGATGAAGGAAGGCATCGTCCAACCGACGCGCGTCGTGAACCTCAAATCGATTCCTTCCCTGGGCGATGTGCAGCTGGACATGTCGGGAATGCAGCTCGGAGCGCTCGTGACTCTGGCTCAGATCGAGCGCCACAACGGCATTCGATCGCACTATCGCGCTCTGGCCGAAGCGGCGTTTCACGCAGCAACGCCGCAGGTGAGGAATGCAGCGACCATCGGCGGCAACTTACTGCAGCGACCGCGCTGCTGGTATTTCCGAAACGAGCATTTCCACCGTGTTGCCGAGGCGGACCATAGCGAGCACCAATATCACGCGATCTTCGAGAATCACAACACAGTGATGGTTCATGCTTCGACGCTCGCGACACCCCTACTTGCGTATGACGCAAGCGTTCATCTCACGCTTGGCAAGGGCTCGTCGCGCACGGTGGCCCTGAAGGATTTCTTATTGCCGCCGTCGATGCAGCAGGAGCGTGACACAAGCATCGCCGATGGCGAGATTCTGACGCAGGTCAGCGTCCCGCCCATCCAGCCGGGAACGCGTTGCGCTTATCACAAGCAGACCGAACGCGACAGTTACGACTGGCCCATCTGCGACGTGGCTGTGGTGTTGCAAATGAATGGAGAAGCTGTGGCGAGCGCGAAGATCGTTCTAGGCTGGGTCGCGCCGGTCCCGCGTCGAGCGCTGGAGAGCGAAGAAATATTGGTGGGCCGCCGTATCGATGAACAATCCGCCAGCGAAGCCGCTGCCGCCGCTATCCGTAGCGCGACTCCGCTGGCGAAGAATGCCTACAAAGTGCCGGTCCTCGAAACCGTGATCAAACGGACCATCCTCGCCGCGAGTTAATGGTCGTTATCCACGGTGGCCGAGTATCCGTGCAGGCAGGAACAGCACGGCTTTGATGAAGGCAAACAGCGCCTCAACCACAACCGCCAGCGCCCGGAACGGCAACGACAGCAGCCACAGGAACGGCAGCAGAAAGATGGCAAGCACCGCCAGCGGCCAGGCAAGAACGAACAGCACACACCAAGCGAATACAGCCAGCACGAAAGACATTGCCGTTACCTCCAACGCCGCCAATCCGGCGCTCACGGTGGTTGAGACGTGATGGCGCGGTGAAAGGTTGCACGGATGGCCTGAAGAGTCGGAGGCGGGTCCGTGGTCTGCGTTGGCGTTGCTGTTTCGGAGGCT
Organism: Steroidobacter cummioxidans; assembly: GCF_003104955.1. Taxonomy (NCBI): domain Bacteria; kingdom Pseudomonadati; phylum Pseudomonadota; class Gammaproteobacteria; order Steroidobacterales; family Steroidobacteraceae; genus Steroidobacter; species Steroidobacter cummioxidans. The sequence goes on from NZ_LSRW01000033.1 coordinate 74,102, forward strand.
TCGGTGGTCTGCCTCGACGGGAGCGACCTACCTCCGCCCGGCACCGGGCACGGCCGGAGCGCTAGCGCTCCTACACCGCACGTCCATGATGAGCCCTGCTGTTTCGGCCCCGTCCATGTGCCGAAAAGCTGCCGGGCGGAGGTAGGTCACTCCCGTCGACGCCGAAACGTCACAGGGGCCTTGCGCGTGACTCCGACCCGCAACTGAGGTTGACCCGGTTTAGTGCCTGTGGACCAGTTCGCAGACGTCGATTGCAACCTGCTCCGGCATGGGATCGGTGTTGCCGAGCACGACGATAGTCCAGCTACCGTCCAGCGTCGCATAGGTGGCTGAGCTGACGCCGCTGTTGGCGCCGCCCCCGCTGTGGCCAAGTGTTGGCACCCCCGCACAATTCTCGAGGCGCAAGCCGAGACCGTAGCGCATCGGGCGGGGAGCACCGGAGAACTCGACCGAGTTGTCCACCATCATTTTGACCGTTTCGGGTTTCAGCAGACGTCCGGACGCGAGAGCGCGGTGGAATGCGAAGAGATCGTCGACCGTGGAATATGCCCCTCCCGACGCATTTCCAGCATAGCCAAGGTTCTGCTCATTCGAGAATTTCGGCCCAAAGCCAAGCGGATCATCGGCCGGGCGAAAGTAACCTGTCGCTCGATTATTGATGATCGCCGTGACCGGCCAGAAGCCGCTGCCGTTCATGCCGGCGGGACGGAAGACGAACTTCTCGACGAGCTGTTCGTAAGTGAGGCCGCTGGCCTTTTCCACGGCATCCCCAAGCAGGACGTATCCGGCGTTGCTGTAAGCAAAGCCCTGGTCCGGCTCACTCGGCTCTGCCGTCATTGTTGCTACGGTCTCGGATGAGGTTAGCGGCGTCCTTAACTGCCGCACGTCCCATCCGCCGAGCCCCGCACGATGTTGGAGCAACTGCCTTAGCGTAATCTTTGCAGCCGCTTGCGGGTGCGGATAGGAAGTCACCCATTTGGAGAGGAGATCGTCGAGCGAAAGTTTGCCCTCCTCGACCAGCTTCATGACGACCACTGCCGTCCACATCTTGGGGATCGAGGCAATGTGGAACTTCGTGTCTGCACGATTGGCGATCTGCCAGGATTCATTGGCGAATCCGCGGGCTTCGCGAACCAAGACATCATCACGGCGTGCGATCAGGATTGCCCCACTAAAGCTGCCCTCCGCGGCCAACGCATCGAGCCGTCGGCGAACCAGCCGTACAATGTCCTTGTCCGTAACTGCGGTGGTCGGGAATTGGTCGGCAGCGGCTCGAGCCGGATCGCGCTCCGGGAGCACAAAGATGTCCGCGATCTTCCCCGGCTCCTTGCTGCTCGTGAAGAGAACGAACTTGGCGTACCGATTGCCTCGATTCGATGCAGCGAGCACCTCAATCATACGTTCGCCCTGCGGGCGCCAATCGAGCGCCTTGAAGCCGCCGGAGAGCGACTTCAGCCTGTCGAACTGCCTGGCGCGCTCCGCAGCCGGCTCACGATTCAATGAGACTTGAGTGAATGAGGATTCAATGAAGTGCCTGCTCGAGCCTGCCGAGTTCATGTCGGCGAGGAAACGCTCGGCCATGACACGAGCAGGGGTCGGTTGAACCGCGGTTGCCGGTTGTTCGACTGTCGCACTTCCCGGTGCGGGCGCTGCTAGCGCAAGCAACGCCAGCGTAAGCAACAAGCGCATGAATTGCTCCAACTGATCGACGTGGTGAGTTGCCTTATCATTGCAATGTCCATGTGCGTCAATTGGCCGAAATTACGACAGACTCACCGGGCGAAATTGCAGCTTGCCGGGTTGCCGGAGGCGTCGTGGTCCGCGTCGTCGGGAGTGTCTTAGCTCCTTCCGGCACCGGGCACGGCCGGAGCGCACTGCGCTCCTCACCGCACGTCCATGCTGAGCCCTGCTGTTGGGGCCCCATCCATGTGCCCCAAAGCTGCCGGAAGAAGCTAAGACACTCCCGACGCCGCCGAAACGTCACAGCGGCGTCGCGCGTGACTCTGCTCCCACCCCCGACCCGCAACTAAAGATTTGAGTTCGCGCGCTGTCGCAACGGCCGTTGCGACAGCGCTAGAGCGCGGCCGCTCCGGTGAACTCACAGCGATTCGTTCGGGGCGGTGGCTATCGGGCCACCAACGCCTCCTTCTGCGTCAGCTCCCCCGCGTAACCGGCATCTCCACCTCACCAGCCTTGCCACCCATATGCCGAGCCAACTCCAACTTCGCGATGGCATTCCGATGAACCTCATCCGGCCCATCCGCCAATCGCAGCGTCCGTTGGCTCGCCCACAACTTTGCGAGCGGAAAGTCGTTCGACACGCCGCCCGCGCCGTGCGCCTGGATCGCCCAGTCCAACACCTGCAAGGTCATATTCGGCACGACCACCTTGATTAGCGCGATCTCCTGTTTCGCGACCTTGTTGCCCACCGTGTCCATCATGTACGCCGCTCGCAGCACCAGCAGGCGAGCCTGATCGATCATGCAACGAGCGTCGGCAATGCGCTCGTGCCACACCGACTGCGCCGCCACCGGCTTTCCAAACGCCACGCGCGAGCTCAATCGCTTGCACATCAATTCCAGCGCTCGCTCCGCCACGCCGATCGATCGCATGCAGTGATGAATACGTCCCGGCCCGAGACGGCCTTGCGCAATCTCGAATCCTCGTCCCTCGCCGAGCAGAATGTTTGATGCCGGCACGCGCACGTCCTGGAGATCGACTTCCGCGTGACCGTGAGGCGCGTCGTCGTAGCCGAACACGGGCAGACAACGCAGCACCTTCACGCCCTTAGCGTCGGACGGCACGAGGATCATCGACTGCTGCTGATGTTTGCCCGCCTCGGGATTGGTCTTGCCCATGACGATATAGAGCTTGCAGCGGGGATCGTTCGCGCCGCTCGACCACCATTTGCGTCCATTGATCACATATTCATCGCCCTCGCGACGAATGCTGCACTCGATATTGGTCGCATCCGACGACGCCACCGCCGGCTCGGTCATGAGGAACGCCGAGCGGATCTCGCCCGCCAGCAACGGCTCCAGCCACTGAACCTTGTGCGCCTCGGTGCCGTAGCGTTCGATGGTTTCCATATTTCCCGTGTCCGGCGCGGCGCAATTGAACACCTCCGGCGCCCAGGGCACGCGGCCCATGATTTCGCACAGCGGTGCGTATTCGAGATTCGACAGCCCTTCCGGCGCGCGCGGCGAATGCGGGAGGAACAGATTCCACAGGCCGGCAGCCCGCGCCTCGCTCTTCAGTTCCTCGATGATCCGGGTCGGAATGAAGGCATCGCCGTTGCGGCGGTTCTGCGCCACCTCGTTTTCGTAGACCTTCTCGTTCGGATAGATGTGCTCGTCGAAGAACTTCAGCAGGCGCGCCTGCAGTTCGCGCACGCGTGGGCTGTATTCGAAATCCATGCTCACTCCCCTTACTGAGGTTCAACCGGAGATGCTCCAGCCACTAACTTGCCGTCATGCCGGGCCACGGCGCCAATGCATTGTGTGAATGCGGCCAAATCAGCGGTATGCATGGAGTGTCCCATGCCGGAGAATGCTCCGGACGAGGGAGGCCCCATGCAGCTGTCCAGGATCGATCTCAACCTGTTTACAGTCTTTGACGCGATCTACCGCGAGGGTGGCATTACGCCGGCCAGCCGGCGTCTGCACTTGTCCCAACCGGCGGTCAGCCATGCGCTGGGGCGGCTGCGCGAGCTGCTCAACGATCCGCTGTTCGAGCGCCGGGGGCACGAGATGATTCCGACCCCGCTGGCCCGCTCGCTGGCCGACAGTATCGCCAGCTCGCTCGGCAATCTGGAGCAAATGCTCCAGCGCGTTGGACAGTTCGAGCCTGGCACCGCGCAGCGCTGCTTCACCATTGCCGCGCGCGAATCTCACGAGCTGACATTCCTGCCCGCGTTGATGAAGCGCATTGGCAACGAAGCGTCGCACATCGGTATTGCCTCGGTGCGCATCGACCGGCGCGATCTGGAGGAAGATCTGCAAAGTGGCGAGATCGATGTGGCGATCGATGTGGCTTTGCCGCTATCGAATGAGGTGCGGCGCGAACGGATCGGTGCCGAGCCGCTGGTCGTGCTCGCTCGACCCGATCATCCGGCCGTGCAGGGACAGCTGGACATCGAGACTTACACGTCCCTGTCGCACATTCTCATCACGGGACGGCGCCGCGGCGGTGGCTATGAAGATAGCGCGCTGGCGCGCTTGGGATTGTCCCGGCACATCAAGATGCGCTGCCAGCATCATGCGGCCGCGAGCCAGGTCGTCGGCAGCTCGGACCTGCTGGCTACGATGACTCGCAGCCAGGCGTCGATCGTGAACCGGGCAACCGGCAATCAGCAGCTGCCCTTTCCCATCGAGGTGCCGCCGTTGGAGTCCTTTCTGTACTGGCACTCCAACGTCGACGAAGACCCGGCCTCGCAATGGTTCCGGGCGCAGGTGCTGGCCTGCCTCGCTGATAGATCAGGCTAGATCTTTGTACGTCTCCACCACGCGCGACACGATGCCGTACTCGATGGCTTCGTTGGCGCTCAGCCAGAAGTCGCGTTCCATGTCGACCACGACCTTCTCGTACGGACGGCCGGTCTGCTTCGCAATGGTGCGCGCGATGCGCTCACGCGTGCGCAGAATTTCTTTGGCCTGAATCGCGATATCCGTCGCCTGGCCGCCGGCGCCGCCGCCGGGCTGATGAATCATGAAGCGCGTGTTCGGCAGACACACCCGGTTCTGCTTTTCCGCCGCCAGGAAGATGTGCGTGCCGGCGCTGGCCACCCAGCCGGTGCCGATGGTGATGACCGGCGCGTTGATGAAACGAATCATGTCGTGGATGGCGTCGCCGGACTCGACGTGGCCGCCGGGCGAAGAAATCAGCACGCGGATCGGTGCATCCGATTGCTGCGACAACGCGATCAGCCTTTCGCACACGCTGCGCGCGGCCACGTGATTGATCTCGCCGAACACCAGCACGAAACGGGACTTGAACGACAGCTGCTCCGCCAATGTCTCCGGACGTTCGGCCTTCTCGGGCTGCTTCTCTTCTCGCTCGGCGTTGAAAATGGAGGCGGACATGGAACAAACTCCTTGGAGCATTAAGTCTTGTGCAGTGAGCGGATTCTACCACTCGCCCGTGTTGGCCATGGACTTCCAGGGCTCGCGCGGCTCCAGCGAGCCGCCCCGCTGCAGCAACTCGACCGAGATATTGTCAGGCGAGCGTACGAACGCCATGTGCCCGTCGCGCGGCGGGCGGTTGATGGTGACGCCATGATCCATCAGGCGCTGGCAGGCCGCGTAGATGTCGTCGACTTCATACGCCAGATGACCGAATGCGCGCCCGATCCCGTACTGTTCCGGGTCCCAGTTGTAGGTCAGCTCGACTTGAGCGTGTTCATTGCCCGGCGCAGCCAGAAAGACCAGAGTGAAGCGGCCCTTCTCGTTGTCCATGCGGCGCAGCTCGCGCAATCCCAGCGCCTCGCAATAAAAACGCAAGGAAGCCGTCAGATCCGTGACGCGCACCATAGTGTGCAAATACCTCATGGACGATACCCTCGACAACAGAACACCAATACACATGATAAACGGAGCCGCGGGGCGGCAAGGAACTGACGGCAAAGCGATTGCGTTGATTTCCCCAAGACTACTGGCAAAAAACAGGACATATGGGTGGGGATGCACCAAGGGTTAGAGCAGTTCCACAGCGCCTCGTGCCGCGGCTATGCCTTCGGGCGATGGCGCTCGCACTGCTGTGGGCCGTGCTTCGGAGCGCCCCTGCCCTTGCGCAAACACCCGAGCCCGGCGCGCAGCCGCAGCCGCAAGATGAACCCGTTCAGCCCGCACCCAGAGCTGCGGACGACGCTCCGGAGCAGCCAGGCGACAAGCCCGAGGTCGTCAATCCGGAGGACGTGAATCAGGGCCCGTTGCGCGACCCGGTCGAGTCCGATCCGCGCCCTGCGCCAGGCGAGCCTAAAACCGACGCGTCCGCCGGCCCGCCCCAGGACGAGGACGAAGAGAGCCCGATGGAGATCTGCGCGCAGCCGGCGGCAGGAGAGATCGGCGTCCTGCAGCGCGTGCGTCGGACACTCACCGTCACGGCGTGCGCATCGTCGGCGTGGCTCGACGGCTTGTTCGGCAATCAGATCCACCGTGACGAATATCACTCGACCTACGGCACCGTGACCACCGGCGCACTGTGGAGCAAGTACGACGGCTTCGACCCACGGTTGCGTTTCAGGGCGCACCTGCAATTGCCGCAATGGGACGAACGCATCTCCGCATTCGCCGGCCGCGTCGGCGAGGAAAATTACATCGCCGACACCGAAAACGACTTCGACGCGTTGCCGACGCGTCAGTTCGGCACGCTCGAAGACGAAAGCGTGCTGGTCGGCCTGGGCTATTCCAGCCCCACCCGCACCGGCAATGACTTCGATGCAGGCGTCGGCGTGCGCATCGACCTGCCGCTCGATCCCTACGCACGCGCGCGCTATGAAATCGTGCGCTCCTTCGCCGATCGATATGTTTTCAGTGTGCGCGAGACCGTGTTCTGGCAGAACACCGAAGGCTTCGGCACCACCACGCGCCTCAATCTGGATCGCGTGTTCTCGGATCGGTACCTGCTGCGCTGGAGCACCCTCGGCAAGTTCACCGAGGAAACCATCGGTATCGAGTGGTTTTCGCAGCTCACTTTGTTTCAAAGCATCGGCCAGCGCACCGGGCTGGCGTGGCAGGCGCAGGTCGAAGGCCAGACCGATAACGAAGTCCAGATGACGCGCACGGCGGCGCGCTTGATCATGCGCCGTCAGCTCACCCCCGAGTGGCTCATTCTGGAGTTTGCGGGGCGGCGTTTTTTCCTTGGCCGCGCCGCAGACTTGGTCGAAGAAACGTTGAGCCCAGTTCCCGAAAATCGGCATCGCCATTGAGATGCAGTTCGGCCAGAAACGCGAGCGGCTGCGCCCGGACTGAGCCCCTCGCGCCGGGTTGATACAGCAATAGCCCTACAAGGTGAGGCACTCGCGCGCGTGCCTGACAGTGCGACCCGCCCTCCAGCCCTCAGGTGCCACCTGAATCTGCAAACCCTGCGTTCAGACGTGCCGCACTGCGCCGATGCGAGCCACTGAACGCCACCGTTCGGTGGCAGACAGTCGGTCGAGGAGTCCAAGATGAGTATGTCCAACCTCAGCGTCAAAGCGCGTCTGACCATGACGCTGAGCCTACTGGCGCTGGCCATGCTGTGCGTGGGTCTGCTGGGTATGAACGCCCTGAAGCAGTCCAACGCCCGGATGGATGAAATGTACGATAACCAGTTCCAGTCAGCGGCCCTGGTCAACCAGATCGCCGCGCTGCGCCGGGACAACGTTCGCGCCATGGACGTCGCGATCATGATGGGCGACGCGCAGGCGCTGGCGGAGTACCACGACACCCAGAGCCGGAACAGCCAGAAGATCGACCAGATATGGTCGAAGTACATGTCCTTGCCCCAGGACAAGGAAGAAGCCGCCCTGGCGGCTGAAATGCAGCGGAAGACCGACGAGTATCGCGTGGCTCGCGACACGGTAGTCGCGAAGATCGAGTCCGGCGCGCTCGATGAAGCCCGCCGCTTGCGCGTGAAGGAGATGCGCCCCGCAATCATGGGCATGATCGAGATCGCCGACAAGCTGACCGATCTGCAGGACCGCCGGGCCGCCAAAGCCAATGAGCACAATGGCGCCGCCTACCACCAAGCCCTGACGATTTCCTGGGTGTCGATGCTGATCTCCGGCGCGATCGCCGCCGTGCTCGGCATGATGCTGATCCGCTCGATGATGACTTCGTTGCATACGGCCGTGAACACCGCGGAGCTGATTGCCAAGGGCAAGCTCGGCAATCGGATCGAAATCACCACCAGGGACGAGTTCGGCCGCCTGTTGAGCGCCATGCAGGACATGGACAACAACTTGAGCGACATCGTCGGCGCCGTGCGCCTCGGCGCCGATTCGGTCGGCTCGGCCGCGCGTCAGATCTCCAGCGGCAACGACGATCTCAGCCAACGCACCCAGGAACAGGCGTCGGCGCTCGAACAAACGGCCTCTTCCATGGAAGAGATGACTGCGACCGTGAAGCAGAACGCCGATAACGCCCGCCAGGCGAGCCAGCTCGCGACCGGCGCGCGCGATCAAGCCGATCGCGGTGGTGCCATCGTGGGCCGCGCCGTCGGCGCGATGGGTGAGATCAGCGACTCCAGCAAACGCATTGCCGACATCATCGATGTGATCGAGGAGATCGCCTTCCAGACCAACCTGCTGGCATTGAACGCGGCCGTGGAAGCGGCGCGTGCCGGCGAACAGGGTCGTGGCTTCGCGGTCGTCGCGAGCGAAGTGCGTAACCTCGCGCAGCGAAGCGCGACGGCGGCCAAAGAGATCAAAGATCTCATCAACGACTCGGTCGCCAAGGTCCAGGCCGGCACCGCGCTGGTGGATGAATCGGGCAAGTCGCTCCATGAGATCGTGGCGAGCGTCAAGCGCGTCGCCGACATCGTTGCCGAGATTTCCGCGGCCAGCGAAGAGCAGGCCAGTGGTATCGATCAGGTGAACACCGCGATCACGCAGATGGATACGACCACTCAGCAGAACGCGGCGCTGGTCGAAGAGGCCGCGGCGGCGAGCAAGACGATGGAGCAGCAGGCGGAGTTGCTGGTGGAGAAGGTGTCGTTCTTCTCGACCACCGGCGGTCATCAGGCCGCCGCGCCGGCCTCGTATAGTTCGAATGTTTCTTCCGCTCCGCGCGCCAGCGTGCACCCGATACCGGCTCGTAAGGTATCGAAGCCAGTCGGCCGCCCCGCTACGCGCCCGGCGCCGATGGCGAAGGCGAGCGGTGACGATGCCAGCTGGCAGGAGTTCTAAGAAATAACGGACGCCGCGGAGTCAAAGCTCACCGTCACGAGCTTTGTGGTCCGCGGCGCGCCGACACCCAGCAGATCCGTTGCCGGCGGTGTTCTCCTTTACTCTGCTCGAGGTGTCACTGGGAGAGTGACGTGGCTACCCTCTCCCATCGGCGAGCGATATTCAACTCAATCGCTCGCAGTATTTTTTTCGATGACTGGCAAGAAACTCGCCAGCCCGGCGCACCGCGTAGCGACGCTACGCGCTATAGGAACGCGAAGTAGTAGCGCCGCCGTGGCCGGTCCAGTCCGTGTGGAAGAACTGTCCGCGCGGCTGATCGATGCGCTCGTAGGTGTGCGCGCCGAAGAAATCCCGCTGCGCCTGCAACAGGTTCGCCGGCAATCGCTCGGCGCGATAACCGTCGAAATACGACAAAGCGGCACCCATGCAGGGCACCGGAATGCCCCCCTGAACGGCGGCGACGATGGCTCGCCGCCAGCCGGCCTGGCGGGTGGATACCGCGTCCCGGAAGAATGGGTCCAGTAGCAGATTGACCAACTGCGGATCGCGCTCGAAAGCCTTCTTGATATCGCCCAGGAACGCCGAGCGAATGATGCAGCCCGCGCGCCAGACGAGCGCGATGCCGCCGTAGTTCAGATTCCACTGGTGAGTCTTCGCCGCCGCGCGCATCAGCTGATAACCCTGCGCGTAGCTGATGATCTTCGACGCATACAGCGCCTGGCGCAGATCGTCGATCAGCTGTTTGCGGTCGCCCTTGAACTCGCTCACCACCGGCTTGAGTTGTTTCGACGCGTTGACGCGCTCTTCCTTCGCTGCGGACAGCGCGCGAGCAAACACGGCCTCGCCGATCAACGTGAGTGGGACGCCTTCGTCGAGCGCTTCGATCACGGTCCATTTGCCCGTGCCTTTCTGCCCGGCCGCATCGAGGATCTTGTCGACCGTCGCTGCGCCGTTCTTATCGACGAAGCCGAGGATGTCGCGCGTGATCTCGATCAAATAACTATCCAGCTCGGCGCTGTTCCATTCAGCGAACACATCGTGCATCTCGGCATTGCTCATGCCCAGCACGCGCTTCATCACATCGTAGGTTTCGCCGATGAGCTGGATGTCGCCGTATTCGATGCCGTTGTGGACCATCTTTACGAAGTGGCCGGCACCGTTCTCGCCCATCCAGTCGCAACACGGCTCGCCATCTGGAGTGCGTGCGGCGATCGCCTGAAAAATCGGCTTGATGTGCGGCCATGCGGCGGCGCTGCCGCCCGGCATCAGTGACGGACCATGCAACGCGCCCTCTTCGCCGCCGGACACGCCGGAGCCGACGAACAGCATGCCGCTCTCTTCGACGCGCTTGGTGCGTCGGATCGTGTCCGTAAACAAGCTGTTGCCGCCATCGATGAGAATGTCACCCGGTTCGAGCAACGGCAGCAACTGATCGATCAGCTGATCGACCGGTGCGCCGGCCTTCACCAGCATCACGATCTTGCGCGGCTTCTGCAAAGACCTGACGAATTCTTTCAAGTCATGCGTGCCGATGAAGCGCTTGCCCTTGGCGCGCCCTTGAATGAAATCGTCGACGCGCGAAGTGGTGCGATTGTAAACAGCGACGCGAAAGCCGCGGCTCTCCATGTTGAGCGCCAGGTTCTCGCCCATGACAGCGAGGCCGATCAAGCCGACGTCTGCGAATTCAGTGCTCATACATTCCTCCAATCGCTGCGTCGGTTATACGAGACTTGCTGGCGCAACGCCAGGAATGGACGTGCGCACTCGGGTTCATCAATGTCACGACCCCGGCGCGGGACTGCCGCCGACATCCAGCCGCATCACCTGCGTAGTCAGCCGCAATGGACGCAACGGCTGGTTGCGCGCGTCGCCGGTCGCTCGCCAATCGCTGAACGGCGCAGCGCGCTCGTCAGCCTCGCTGAGCGGATCGATGATGTCCATCACTCCGACCAGGTCGTATCCAAAGGGCGCCGCTGCGCTAACTTGAAAGCTCACCTTCTGGTTCCAACGCGCTCCGGTACGACGCTCCGTATTCTCCCCAGCGACGGTGCCGCTGCCGTAACGAGGATGCGTCACGATCTGCGTGTACTCGAATGCCGCTCCTGGAGCGGTGGCATCCACGACGACGCGCCACAATCCGGCGCGCGGCGTCGGAACCACGAGCGTCTTGGTGACTGGCCGAGTAAAGACTTCACTGCCCCACAACTTGCACGCCCCGCTGGCGCAGTCATACAAGTAGAGGCCGATGCGGGTCCGCCCATCGGGCGGCGTTGCTGCAACTCGCAACGTCGAACTGCCCGGCTCGACTGCAATGTTGTAGGCACGCATGCCACTGAGCCCACCAACATCTTTCAGCATGCGACGCGCACCGACCTCGGTGAGGATCTCGCTACGTTGCAGGGGCGCGTAAATATTGTTCAGCCAGAACGTGGTCGAGTTGACGCCGGGCACCTTGTCGTCCAGCTGCGAATCGACGTATCGAATGGAAGCAGCCACCTGCACGTCTTGCGCGCCGGCATGGGTCGGCCGCACCGTAATTTCATACACGCCGGGCGGCGGGTACGGCACGAGCAAGACCGCCGGCTGATTCGGCGCAATGATCTTCGATGACGGCAGGTCGAGCTCGCCGCCATTCAGCGTCAACTGAATTTGTCCCGCGCCGACGCCAGCTTCCAGGCGCAGCGAGGAAATGTTCGGCACCACGTCCAGAAAGTATCTTTTGACACTCGCACCGGACAGCGACTGCTCGCGACGCTCGACGCGGTAGTTGTTCGCTGCTGTAAACGGCTCCGCCGCGACGATCGTGGTCATGAGCGCGTGCACCGGCAACCCGCTCGCCTTATCGATCAGATACAACTGCGCACTGTGAACGCCGGCTTCCGCAGCTGCAATCTCCAGCGGAATGTCGACAGCCTCATTGAATGGCAGCGATACCTCCTCCTGTGCAGTCTTGAACGTGCCATCGTTGCCCTGCCACTGCAGCGAATAAATCAGTGGTGTGGACGAGCCGCTTTGACGCGACAAGGTGATCTTGCGCGTGTCCTTTTGACCCACCAGCCAACCTTCGCGCTCGTACAACCCTTGCCCGATGCCAGGCTCAGGCAGAAAACGCGAAACATACGTCTTCACGGGCGCTCGCGTTTGAATATCGGGCAGATCCAACTTCCGTTCGCGCAACTGCTTCAACAACTCGATCGCGCGAGCGGTGTCGACGACACCGAAGCCCTGCTCGTGCGCTTGCAACCCATCGAGCCTTCGCGCACTCATGCGGAGCGCCCAAGCGATGTGTCGCGCGTCGGCCGGGAGGCTCTCAGCCCGCGCAGCTGCAATCAGCGACTCGGTTTCGCTGGCGGCATGTGCAAAGCCGCCGGGTGCGAGTACATCGGGCTTCGCAGCACCATCAGCAGCTGGACCCAGCGACGCAGTGACGGGAATTCGATCGTTTGAGAGCTCGCCCACCGAAATCACTCGCCGTGCGCTCGACGCGCCAGTCAGGCTTTCCACACCGCCAGAAGCGCCGGCGGCAAATATCAGCGGTGTGCCGTGCACTTCGAAAGCGCGGTTGGCCATGAGTGCGAACAGGTCGAGACCGCCGCCCGGGAATCGGCCGCCATCGTCATCGCGTGCCAGAACCTGGTTTTCCTTGCTGACCGCGGCGGTCAGCAACGATTCGATCTCCACGCCGAGCGAGGACGTCGGAGAGCCGAGCTCGGCGCCGAGCAACGTGTCGGTTGCATCCACTGGTTTCGGACCGGCGGCGCGCGTCTGCGCCGTTTCACCCACGGGATAGCGCACGAGATCGCGATCGTTCTCGTACAACCCATGTGCGCCACCGCCATCGAGGTGCGCCATCAGCACGTTAGGCAACGCGCCGACGTCGGCAAAGCGATCCAACGACAAACGCACCCGCAGATAACCAACATCGTCGAAGCGCGTTTGAATGTCGCCGCCGAGCGCGGCGATCGCGGTCGCTACTTCCGTGGTCTTGCCGATCTCAGTGGCCACCATGACCATGGCCTCGGTGTCACCCTTGGCGGTGGCGTGCGCCAGTAACAGTCGATCGTGCAGGTCGGGGCTCGCCGCTTTCCAAGAGGAGAGCGGCAACCCTTGTTTGCTGAGCGGCGGGGGAGCCGGTGGCGGCTCGGCAGGCGGTTTATTGCAGCCGGACAGCGTGGCGATGCCAAGCGTCGCCACGAGCCAGGCCCGGCGCATCCACGCCGGGCGCGACCTCACCAGATCTTTACTCGCTGTTCCGGCGGCAGGAACAATTTGTCGCCGGGCTTCACGTCGAATGCGGCATACCATTCGTCCATGTTACGCACGGCGCCGTTGACTCGGAAATATGGCGGAGCGTGCGGATCCGACAACACCTGCGCCCGCAGCGCCTCGTCGCGGATCTTGGTTCGCCACACCTGCGCCCAGGACAGGAAGAAGCGCTGGTCGCCGGTCAGACCGTCGAGCACCGGCGCTGGCTGGCCCTGCAAGGTGTTGTGATACGCCTCGTAAGCCATGTTCAGACCGCCCAGATCGCCGATGTTCTCGCCGAGCGAGGTGGCGCCGTTGACCTTCAGGCCGGGCAGCGCGTCGAACGATGAGTACTGCTCGACCAGCACCTTGGTCTTGCCGCCAAAGGCATTGGCGTCGGCCTTGGTCCACCAGTCGGTCAGGCTGCCGTCCGGGGCGAACTTGCGGCCCTGATCGTCGAAGCCATGGCCGATCTCGTGACCGATCACGGCCCCGATACCGCCGTAGTTGACGGCGTCGTCGGCCGCAGGGTCGAAGAACGGCGGCTGCAGGATGGCGGCCGGAAACACGATCTCGTTGTTGAGTGGGTTGTAATAAGCGTTGATGTCGGTGACGTTCATGAACCACTCGTCGCGATCCACCGGCTGATCCAGACGCGCCACCTGACGGTTCCAATCCCAGATCGAGGCACGGCGCACGTTGCCGATGAGGTCGTCACGCTGTACTTCGAGCGCCGAGTAATCCTTCCACTTATCCGGATAGCCGATCTTGGCAACGAATGTGGCGAGCTTCGCTTCGGCGCGCTGGCGCGTCTCTTCACTCATCCAGCTCAACGTCGCCAGACGCTGCTTCAAGGCGGCCCGCAGGTTGCCGACCAGCACTTCCATCTTGGCCTTGGACTCGGGCGGGAAATATTCCTTCACGTACACCTGGCCGACCAGCTCGCCGAGCGCACCGCCGGTGATCGCCACACCGCGCTTCCAACGCTCGCGCTGCTGTGGCTGACCGCGCAACTGCTGCCCGTAGAACGCGAAGTTCGCTTGATCGAAGCGCTTCGGCAGGAACGGCGAATTGGTACGCAGCAGGTGGAACGTGAGGTAATCCTTCAGCGTATTCACCGAAGTCTTGTCGAGCACCTTGGCGCTGTCACGAATCGCAGTGAGCGGCCCGAGCACGAAGTTGTCGCGCGCGCCGACATCGGCGGCCACGAAGAACGCCTGCCAGTCGAAGGCCGGCGCGTAAGCGACCAACTGAGCCTTGCTGCGCGGGTTGTACATCGCCTCGGCATCGCGTCGCTTTTCCAGCGGCCACTGCACTTTGGCGAGCGCCGTTTCGAATTCCATGATGCCCTGCGCCTTCTTGGCCGCATCCGGCACCCCGCCGAGAGTGAGCATCTGCTCGATGAATGCCACGTACTTGGCACGATGCTCTTTGAGCTTGGCATCGTCCTTCAAATAGTAATCGCGATCCGGCAGGCCCAGGCCGCTCTGGCCGATGTCGATGGAATAGCGGCTGGGATTCTTCAGGTCCGGCTCGATGCCGATGCCGAACGTCGACATGAAGCCCGGCGAGCCGAACAGGGTCGCGATGTCCTTTTTGGTCTTCGCGGCCTGGATGCGCGCCAGATCCGCCTCGATGGGCTGCAGCCCCTTGGACTCGATGACCGACTCATCCATGAAGCTGGCGAAGTAATCGCCGATCTTTTGTTCCGGCGTGCCGGCCGCGGGGTTGGTTTGAGCCGCCTGCTCGATCAGCTTCTTGACCCGCTCCTCGGACAGATCGTTGAGCTTGTTGAAAGGGCCGTAGGAAGCGCGGTCCGGCGGAATCTCGAAGGTGTCGTACCACTTGCCGCTGGCATAGGCGAAGAAGAAATCATCGCCAGGCTTGATCTGAGGATTGCCGGCGGTGAGGTCCAAGCCGAAGTCTCCCAGCTCAGCATGCGGTGCAGCCGGCGCGTTGGCATCGGCCGCGGTATTCGGTTCCTGTTTCGCACATCCAGACTGCAGCGCAAGCGCCACGATCAGCACCAATGACTTTTTCATGCCCTTCCAGGTTCCTGTCAGAGTTATCCATCATGCATTCACCACCACGGGCTGCACTTGCTCGTCCGCTATAGCAATGCGGCCCGCCCGCAAGTATTCATGGACATCGCCCAGGATGGAAAGTGCGGTAGGCCAACGGCCCGCGCCCTTACCTGCCAGACGCATTGTCTGGCCATTTCCTGCCACGATCTCGACTCGATTCTGTTCGGCACGCGCGCCCGCCAGGAAATCACTCTCGGCCAGCTCGTGGAGTTTCACTACACCACGCACGTGCCCTTCACTTCGTTCGCAAGTGGCTACCAGCTTCAGGCTCGATCCTTCCTCGCGCACCAATGACGCCTCGCTGGCCGTCACGCCTACGATGCCGCGTACACTCAGCTCGAAGAGCGACGCTTCGCCGAAGGCGGCTCGCGCGATCAACTCGAGTTTGCGCGCAGCATCCAGCCCCACCAGATCGTCATGCGGATCCGCTTCGGCGAAACCATGGGCCTGCGCATGCGCAACCGCCGTGTCGAAGTCTATCCGCTGCTCCAGCGCGTCGAGTATGAAGTTGCACGTACCGTTGAGGATGGCGCGAACCTGCACGACGCCAGACTGACGGACCAGCGCACTCACGGTTTCGAGCACCGGCACGGCACCGCCGACCGCGGCACCGAACTTCAGGCGAGGCTGGTCGCCCGTAGCAAAACGCGCCAGCTGCTCCCACCAGCGAGAGGCAATCAGTGCCTTGTTGGCTGTAACCACTGCTCGGCCGCGCACCAACGCCGCATGCACGACTTCGCCCGCCGGCTCGAGACCGCCCATGGTTTCGATGATCAGATCGGCAGGCTGAGTGACAGCTTCCCAGACATCGGTCGACAGCAGCGAGCTCGGCACTTCGAGATTGGCCTCCTCGATGCGACGCGGCTTCGCCAGATCTCTGACCACGATCCGCACCACCTGAAACAAATCCGGCCGACGGATCAGATGGGCATACACCCCGAGCCCGACCGTGCCGAGACCGAGCAGCACGACGCGCAAGGGCTGGATGCTTTCATGAGTCACGTTCGCAATGTCGTCCGGACCATGGTCGACCAGTGTGTACAAGTTCGAGCCCACGCACGCGACTTCGAATGACTGTCCATGTGACTGCGCAAACTGCAGCGCGCGCGGTTGAATGATTCGTCCGCCGATTTCCAGCGCGGTGCGCCAGCTCAAACGATTGAAGCGCTGCGCGTGGTTCCCGGCGACCGCCGGATCGCTTTCATAGACCCCGTCGACATCTTTCAACAGACGACAGCGCGCCTCGAGATTCTTGGCCAGGAACAGCGCCGTGAGATCCGAGCCGCCACGCCCGAGCAACACCGTGCGACCTTGTATGTCTTGCGCAATGAACCCAGGAACGACCAGCACCGCATGATCATGCAAATGCTCGCGCAGATAGCTTGCGTTCAACGCAACCGGTGTGGATTCGTGCGGTTCGCCATGCGCGCGCAGCCCCGCCTCGCGAGCATCGACATAGCGCGCAGAGACGCCGTTAGCGATCAATGCGGCAGCCAGCTTCGTCCCGGATTCCTCTTCGCCGCCCGCAACCCACGCGGCCTGCTCGTGCAAGTCGCTGGTGCTGCCGCGTGTTTGTGCGAAGCGCTGATCCGTCACGCCCGCAAACGCCGAGACGACCGCGATCACTCGCCGGCCGGCGCGCCATTCACGGTAGATCTCATCGATGGCCTGCGGCAGATCCGCCTCGGTCTGCAACACCGAGCTGCCGAATTTGAGCACCACAATGGAAGGATTCACGCCACTCTCCAGCTGTACCGTTGCTTCACGGCGTCGACGAGCGCTGCGGGAGGGAGGCTGACCGGAACAGGGTCGGCAAGCAGGCATAAAAAAACCCGCTCGCCAAAGCTCAAGCAGGGTTTGCTTCGCTTTAGCCGTATTTCTTACGCGCCCGCAAGCTGAACTCAAATCGGCGCAAGGACGAAAGCTAAAGCCCCGGGGCCCGGCCTGTCAAGGAAGCGCCGGCAGGCGTCCGTAAATACCCCACCACCAAACATAAGTGAACTTTGCGGCGCCGAGAGTCGTTACTACGGCGCGCGTCGCATGCAGTGCGGCGCAACCAATGATTACCGGAGACTCGCATGAACAAAGACATCGCACGCGGCAATTTCAAGCAGCTCAAAGGCAAGATCAAAGAGCAGTGGGGCAAGCTCACGGACGATGAGATCGATCAGATGGAAGGTCACGCTGAGATTCTGGCCGGCAAGCTGCAAGAGCGTTATGGCCTGGCGCGTGATGACGCGGAACGCCAGGCGCGCGAATTTCAGTCGCGCAATAACTGGAATTGATTATTCGCTATTGATCGAGCGCCGGCGCCTCGGCTTGCAGCAGCCGAAGCGCGGCGCTCTTAGTCGGCGAGCGAATCCCGCATGTGTCGCGGGTTTTCGTACAGGTCCTGCGCCTTGGTCCAGAAGCGCTTTGCTTCCTTCTCGCGGCCGCGTCGCATCAGATACACATAACCCGCACGGCTGGCCTCGTCGTTCAGCTCCAGATCCTGCTCGATCGCCAGCAGCAAGTGTTTCAGGCCGCGGTCGTCGTAGCGATCCAGGAGCATTCGCCCCATCAGCAGATGCGCCTTGGGATGCTCGCCCTGCCGTGACAACAACTGATCGAGTGCCTCCAGCGCCTGCGTATCCCGATCGATCTCGAGCAACAGCAGCACTTTTTCCCAGATCTCCTGCTCATTGAGCGCCGCGTTCTGCGCGTCCTCCAGCAAGGAGAGCTTGGCTTTGGCTTCGGCGATTTCAGTGTGACGCTTGCGCCACTTCGGCCCCGTGTCCTGCTGCCACTCATCGTCGAAGAACTTCACCAATGACGGCGTCGATGGATGAAACAACGTCAGTGCGGAGCGTCCGGGATCATGCACCGGCGTCGCCGGCTCGATGTCGAGCGCAGCCAGACGCTCGGCGAGACTTGGATGCGTGTCGTCGTCGGCAGCATAGCGCTTCAAACTTTGTTGCAACCAGTCCGGGCGCGCCCACTGCTGCTCGGCCGCCTTGAACGCGCGTGGCATCACGGCGTGCGGCATGTAAGGTGGATCGGGCTGCCGCTCCACTTGATCGTACAACCGTTTCCAGAACACTTCGGACAGGAACCGCCCCGCCAGTTCCAGTTTCGTGAGCGCCGCGCCGATCGCGGCGGCACTAGTAACATTCGCCGCGGCGCGATCCGCGACGTATTCATGATTGCGCGCGAGCACGAAGCTGTATGCATAGAAGTACGGCGCATACCAGCCATAGAACGCACCGAGAATCTGATCGAATATCCCAACGGGATTGCTGAACTTCGACTCCAGCGCATGCCACGTCACACGCTGACGATAAATCCACGCGCCGAACTTGCCGTGCGCCTGCGACAGATGCCCCATCTCATGCGCGATCACCGCTTTCAGCTCGTCGATGGTGAGCACCATCGCCAGCGGCAGACCGACCTCGAGATGATTGCGATAGTTACCGAAGATGCCCCAGCTGGGCGTCTGCACGATGCAGGCATTGAATTCCGAGCTGACGGAGACGGAATCGACTCGCACGCCGCCCATCTTCCCTGCGACTTCATCGATCGCTGCAAACAAACGCGGTGTTTCTTCGCGTGTGACACGCAGGCCGGCCGGTTCAGCGATACGAACCCACAGCGCGCGAATCATTCCAACCAACGTGACGAGCCCGACGCCGCACGCGACAATCAACGGCGCACGAAAACGCTCACCGGAAAGTAACGGGCTGAACGTGTACCAGAACGTGATGAGGATGATGACGGCAAGCAGAAAAATCGACGCGTAACCCAACGCCGCGAGCGCACCGACTTTCAACGCATAGAACTGAGGATTGTCGTCGGCCTGGCGTTCCAGGCGCCCGATCAGGGACGAGAACTCATGTCTTTCCATAATCTGCCGCCAACGACGGAGAACCGTGGCGAGGTTACGGAATTCGGTCACGCTCGCCGCGTGACGCGTTTCTCATTATTGGGTTATGTGCGGCAGACCCACCCCTGCCCTTTTTGTGAACGGGAGGGTGAACCTACTTCTTTATTTCCTGCGACTCCGATTCAGCCACGGCCGGGAACCCGTCAGTCGCTGCGGCAACCGCCAGCGAGAACCGCCGGGCGGACGTTCCTTTGAAAACTGAATGCCCTGCCGTGGACGGGCGGGGAACCATTTTGTTTGTTGCTTGCGACTCCCATTCAGTCAGGGCCGGGAGTCCGTCAGTCGCTGCGGCAATCGCCAAGGAAAATACTCCGTGTGAAAGATCTTTCTTGAAATTAGAACCCCCTCCGTATTCGGGAGGGGGCTGGGATTGGATCCTTTGGCTACTAGTAGAACAACCCGTTCACCACGCTGACCACCAACCCGCTGGTGATGGCCGCCAGCACCACGTCATTGTTCACCCGCACCCAGTGATGACCGCGCGGGGGCGCGTGCAAGTGATAGCGGCCGTAGTCGTGCACAATGTACCTGGTCTCGTAGTACGAGCGCGGCAGGTGGTCACCATGTCGCCAAGAACGGACATAGTAGCCACGGGGGGCGATGTATCGGCCGCGGTCGTAGCGACGCTGGTCGGCCCGGCCATGCACGTAGCCGGCGCGGTACGCATCGCGTCGATCGTAGCGACGATCGTGGTCGTGACGGTTCCAATCGCGGCGATCATGATCCCGGCGATCCCAATCCTTGCGATCGTTGGGGTGACCGCGATAGTCGCGCCGGTCCTTGCCGTGATCGTTGTAGTGGCGCTCGTGACGGCCGCGATCGTTGTCCGCGTACGCCGTGGCCGCCGTGCCCATCAGCATCGACACCGTAACGGCTGCAGCAAACAGGGTTTTCATCGCCATCTCCTCGTGACACCGGCAGGGCCGGGTTGGGAGACACTATTGACCAACGCATCTGATCGGAACCTGAACAACTTTGGTCAGGTTGCGTTCAGCTGGTAACCTTTGCTCGCCTCATACGTTGAGCCTGTCTCGTCAGCCACTTGGATCACTCATGCTCCGCCGCCGCGACTTCCTGCAATCCGCAGTCCTGCTCTCTACGCTTTCCGCCTCCGGCCTCGCCTCCGCCGCCGAACAGGCCTTTCGCGGGCCGGCCCGCCCGTTCGATTACGCGGTATTGAAAGGCCAGGCGCGCGCGCTGGCGAGCAAGCCATTCGAGCCACCGAGCAAACTCGCACCGAAGGCGTTGGTGGAACTGACCTACGACGAGTATCAATCGATCCGCTTCAAGCGCGAGGACGCGCTCTGGGCCGATACCGACGGCAACTTCCGTTTGGAATTTTTTCACATGGGCCGCGGCTTCAAGGAGCCGGTGCGCATGCACGAGATCGTCAACGGCCAGGCGCGCGAGATTCTGTATCGCCCCGAGCTGTTCGACCTGAGCCGCAGCGGCCTCAACCCGCGATCGATCCCGAAGGATCTGTCATGGGCCGGGTTCCGCATTCACACCGTTACCGACTGGCAGCGCGACGTCGCGGCCTTCCTTGGCGCAAGTTACTTCCGTAGCGTCGGTAGCGACACGCGACAGTTCGGTCTGTCGGCGCGCGGTCTGGCGGTCGATACGGCACTCGATCCCGAAGAGTTCCCGCGCTTCTCCGAGTACTACTTCGAGCGTCCGTCGCCGGACTCGCGCACGTTGGTGATCTTTGGGTTGATGGATTCACCCAGCGTTGCCGGTGCCTATCGGTTCGCGCTGACGCCCGGTGCACCGCAAGTGATCGACGTGGACGCCGCGATCTATCCGCGCAAAGCGATTCGACGCCTGGGCATCGCGCCGCTCACCAGCATGTATCAGGTCGGCGAGAACGATCGTCGCGTGAGCTACGACTGGCGACCGGAGATTCACGATTCGGACGGCCTGTCGCTGTACACGGGCAGTGGCGAATGGTTGTGGCGTCCGCTGAGCAATCCGCCGATGCTGCGCTTCAATTCGTATCTCGACGAAAATCCCCGCGGCTTCGGCTTGCTGCAGCGGGATCGCGATTTCAACAACTATCAGGACGACGGCGTGTTCTACGAGCGCCGTCCCAGCTTGTGGATCGAGCCGAAGTCGCCGTGGGGCAAGGGCTCGGTGCAGCTCACTGAAATTCCGACACCGGATGAAACGTTCGACAACATCGTCGCGTTCTGGAATCCGGCGACGCCGGTCAAGGGCGGCGAAGAGCTGCTGTACAGCTATCGCATGTATTGGGGCACGCAGATGCCCATCTCGTCCACGCTCGCTGAAGTAGTCGCGACGCGCACAGGCCTGGGCGGCGTGGTGGGACAGCGGCGCCAGTATTTCTCGTGGCGCTTCGCCGTGGATTTCAAAGGCGGCGAGCTCGCGACCCTGCCGGACGGCGCGAAGGTCGAGCCGATCATCAGCGTGTCGCGAGGCGAAGTCGAGATCACCTCAGCGCGCCCGCTCAGGGAGATCAGCGGTTATCGAGCGATGTTCGATGTGAAGCTGCCGGACGAGAGCATGGATCCGGTCGACATCCGGCTGTACCTGCGTCTCGGCCATCTGACGTTGACCGAGACCTGGACCTACCAGTGGTCGCCACCGCCGATGAAAGATCGGCTGCTGATGCTGCAGCAGGCCGGTCACTAAAACGAAGGGGCCTCTTTCGAGGCCCCTTTTTGTTGCGTCAGAAGGTGTAACGGAAGCCCGTCTTCGCCGTCCACGAATACTCTTCGTACTGCAGCAGGCGCTTGCGACCGCCCAGATTCTGGTAGGCCACGTACGGCTGGTCGCCCATATTCACGAAGTCGGCAAAGACCTGGAACTGCGGCGTCACGCGATACCGGGCGCTGAGGTCGAACTGGATGTGATCCTGCACGTAGCGATCTTCCTCGCTGCTGTCGCCCAGCTCATCGAGATACTTGTCTCGATAAGCTGCCGTCAGTCGGAAGCTCAGCGGCCCCTTCTCGTAGCCGAGGGACGCGTTGAACGTGCTCTCGGACGACATGGGCAACGCGATGGTCCGGCCATCGAACTCACCTTCCGCGTCCGTGTAGGTGTAGTTGAAGCCCACGATCACCCCATCGAACGGCGCCGGCAGGAAGCTCAACGACTGCTGATAGTTCAGTTCGATGCCCTTCACCTTCGCTTGATCGCCGTTGCGCGGAATCAACGCGCGGCTGAACGCCACGCCGAGGAACTCCGAGTCCCGGTACACAACGTCGACGATGAAGTCCTCGATGCGCTTGTAGAACACGCCAGCCTGCAGCACGCCGTTGTTGCCCAAGTACCATTCGGCGGACAAATCGAGGTTCCAGGCATCGTACGGCTTCAACTCCGGATTGCCGAACTCGCCCTCGCGTAACACTTCGATCTCGCCGTCGTCGTTCTCTTCGACCGACTGTTCGATGACGAAGCGCGGCGCCAGCTGACCGATTTTCGGACGCACCAGGCTGCGATACACGCCCATGCGCAGCAGCACATCGTCGGCGGCCTGGTAGCGAACGTTCAGGCTCGGCAGGACATTCGTGTAGTCGCGATCGAAGCGGGTCGGCGTGACATTGACGACGGTGTCGTCCTCGTCTTCCACCAGTTCCACCCTGCTGGCACGAATGTCGTTGCGCGTCTGTTCGAGACGCACGCCACCGACGAGGCGCAGCGCGCCCCGATCGAGCCGGCCGAGCAAGTAGCCGGCGTAGATGTCTTCGTCGACGCGGAAGTCTTCGACGTTCGACTCGAAGGCAGTATCGATGTCGTTCAACTCGAAGCCCGCGCGGTTGCGGCCGAAGAAATCGCGAACCGCAGGACCACTGGGCACCGGGCCGATGCTGTTGAGACCATAGCTCGGCGCGCCCGCCACGTCGGCGAGGGTGAAGTCGCCATCGAAGCCGTCGAAGATATCCGCCTGCTTGTCGAAGGTCTTCTCGCGTTGCCGCGCCTTGCCGCCGAACTGCAACGTGAACTGGCCATCGCTCAGTGCGAAGTCGCGCGCAATATCGAAGCGCGCCGCGAGCTCCTCGTCCTTGGCCAGGCTGAGCGTGGTGCGCTCGATCTTGTCGAACTCGAACTCACTGGCATCGTTGACCGCCGCCACATTGTTGCCGCTCAGCGTGTAGCGCGGCAGACGCCAGTTGCTGTAATCGAAGCTCACATCGAGCTCATCATCACCGTCGAACTCGCGCTGGAACTCGACCGGATCGAGCGAGCCCGCCTCGCGCTCCTTGGCGGCCGACCAGGAGCCGTTGTACTTGAACGTCCACGCGCCGGCGAACGTTTCGCCGCCGAGATTCAGCGAAGTGATGGTCTGCTTCTCGAAGCGATCCTTGATGTCGCGAACGATCTTGATCTCACCGTCCGCGTCCGAGAAGTTGGCGACATTGACAGCACCGCTGTTCGGGTCTTCGTCCATCTCGAAGATCAAGCGGCCGCGATACTCCTGATCCTCGAATTCGCTGCGCAGGAAGCGCGCATACAACGTCGTGTTCTCACTGGCGCGATAGTCGAGTGACAGAGACCCACCGAGGCGCTTGCGCTCGACATCGTAGTCGCGATATTCGACCGAGTCGGCGAACGCCACACCGTCGCTCACATCCCAGCCGTCCATCTCGATGTTGTCGGTGGAGAACTGGCGCTTGTAATAGGACAAACCGCCGGCGATGCCGAGCCGATCGCCGATCATCCTGGAGAAGTCCAGGCTGCCTTTCGGCGACCAGTCGCTGCTCAGATCGTTGAACGAGCCCTCGCCCGAGAACGACAGGAACGGCTCCTTGCGATCGAAGGCGCTGGTGGTCTTGATTTCGATCGACGCGCCGATGGTGTCGCCATCCATATCGGGCGTCAGCGACTTCTTGATCTCGATGGATTCGATCAGCTCGGCGGGAATCACGTCGAGCGCGACGGAGCGCACATCCGCCTCAGGCGCCGGCACGCGCGCGCCGTTGATGGACGCTGCGTTCATGTCCGGCGACAGGCCGCGCACAGCGACGAAGCGGCCTTCGCCCTGATCGTTCAGCACATTGATGCCCGCGACTCGTCGCAACGATTCTGCGGCGTTCTGATCCGGGAACTGGCCGATACCGTCGCGACTGAGCACGCTTTCGACCCCGTCGGCGGAGCGCTGGCGCGACAATGCGCTCGCCAGGCTGGCGTGCTGGCCGACCACCAGCACGTTCTCGATGTAGCCGCCATCGTTGCGAGCCGCACCGAGCCGGATGTCCGGGCTGCGCGTATCGCCGGCAACATCGACCTTTGTTTCCATTGCCGGAGCACCGACGTACTGGGTCCGCAATGTGTAAGAGCCGTCGGGAACATCACCAAAACGAAACACACCGTCGCTGCCAGTCTCCGCGCGACGCTGCAGTTCGACGATTTCGACTTCAGCGCTCTGCAAAGACTTGACGCCGGTAGCATCGCTCACGCGACCGGACAGCGAGCCCGCCACAGCCGCCGATGTCACGCAGGTGCCGGCCACGACCAACGCCGTCAACGTCACTGGTGTGGACCAAATACCACGGCCATTTCTGCGCCAATTCGCGCCTTTCTCAATTTTCACGACAATGCTCCCAGGACTGTAGCGGCGATCCGCGGGAGGCTTTATGCAGCCGAGTCGTGACGATTTCGTTGCAGGCGGATGACGAGACGGAGAAGGAACACTGGTGCAGGAGCGCTGTCACTTCGGAAAGCAGCACTGCTCGGGTGGATTGTCATGCAACTATCATCTGTGCCACGCCGCAACGACAGCACGGGAATCAGCGGCCCGTTACTCCCCGGCACCATGAACCACTCCGCGCATATCGTTCAGTTTTTTAGCAGCGACGACGAATACGTGCGCGCGGCCGGCTATTTCCTGCGAGAAGGCCTGGCGGCCGACGAGACCTGCGTGGCGGTCGCAACAGCGGAGCATCATCGAAAACTCGATCAATACTTGCTCGACGCAGGCTTGAATCCCGCTGCACTCTCCGCCGAGTACCGCTATGTGCCGCTGCAAGCCGAACATCTGTTGCCGACATTCTTCGATACACACTCCGGTATCGACCAGCAGCGATTCCATCGGCAATTCAATCTGCTGATCGCCCAGGCGGCCTCGCGCGGCCAACCGGTACGAATTTTCGGCGAAATGGTTTCGCTACTGGCGGAGCAAGGCCAGCCGACGGTGGCCATTCAGCTCGAAGAGTTGTGGAACGAACTCAGCCGTCAGCACAGCTTCAGCATGTTCTGCTCGTACCGCGCGTCGCCGTTCACCGAGAACCCGCGCTATCGCAAGCTCCTGCACAGCATTCACAGTCACGTGGTGTGCGACGGCGCCTGAAGCAGCGGCTCGATCAATTCCATCACGCGACTCAGCGCGCCACGATTCGCAGTCACGATCGCGCTGCCTTTCGCGCCCATGTCGGCGCGCGCCGCCGGATTGGCATAGAGCTCCAGAATTGCAGCGGCCAATTGTTCGGCGGAATTCACTTCGCGAGCGGCACCGCTCTCCATCATCAGTTGCGCGATGTCGGGTGCATTGAAATTGTGAGGCCCGACGAGAATGGGACGCTCCAGCACCGCCGGCTCCAGCAAGTTGTGACCGCCGACGGTCGCAATCAAACTGCCGCCGACGAATGCGATGTCGGCCGCGGCATAAAACATCATCAACTCGCCGAGTGTATCGACCAGTAACACCGGGGTTGCCGGACTCACCGCTTCATTGCGACTGCGCGCAGCAAACTCGACTTGCTCGTTCTTCAACCAGGCGCGCACGGCATCGAAACGATTCGGGTGACGAGGCACGAGCACGAGCAACGCATCCGAACGTTGTGCAGTCACTGCGCGATGCGCAGCGAGGATCTGTTGCTCCTCTCCGTCATGCGTGCTGCCCGCCACCCAGACCGGACGATTTGAGAACTGCGCGGCACGCAATGTTTCTCCCGCCTCGCGAGCCGTCTGCGGCACTTCGATATCGAATTTCACATTGCCGGTGACCAGCACCCGCTGCGCGCCGATGGCACGATATCTCTCAGCGTCCTGGGATGTCTGCGCAGCCACCGTGACGTTGCCTGAGAGTGCGTCACGAAACAACGAAGCGAATTTCCGATGCCGGACTGCGGAACGCTCCGAGATACGCGCGCTCGCGAGCACGATGGGAATGCGACGGCGCTCGCACTCGCCGAACAGATTCGGCCAGATCTCGCGCTCCATCACGATGGCGAGCGCAGGCTGCACGCGATCGAGGAAACGGGACACCGCGCCTGGCAGGTCGTACGGCAGGTAGGCATGACGCACCGACTCGCCGAACAGTGCCCGTACGCGCTGTGCCCCGGTGGGCGTCGCGGTCGTTATCAACAGCGAGTGCTGCGGGTATTTTTTCAGCAGCGCACGGATCAGAGGCGCGGCGGCCTGGACCTCGCCAACCGAAACCGCGTGGATCCACAGCGGCCGGCTGCCGCGCGCCGCTGCGAACACCCGCGTGAATCCCAATCTTTCCGACAGACGATCGCGATAGGCAGGATCGCGCACGCCCCGCAAGGCGGTGCCTGCCAGAGCAATGGGCGCAAATACATAGAGGAGTGCGGTATAGACGGAACGCAGCATGTCGTGGTGTTCTTCTATAAGATGGTACCCGCAACCGCTGCCATCTATGAAGTGATGACTACATCACCGCCGGCCACAGCCAATCAACGCGTGCCGCTCTACCGCTTTCTCGGCCCCCGGTTCTGGCCCCTCTGGCTGGGACTGGGCCTGGTGCGTGCCCTGAATGTTTTGCCATTGCGCATGCAGCTGGCGGTGGGCCGCGCGCTCGGCCGCCTTGCCTATCGATTTGCCCGTCGGGATCGCCGCATCGCTGCCATCAATATTGAGCTGTGCCTGCCGGGTCTGTCCGCGCAGGAGCGCGACGAGCTGGTCCGCGAGCATTTCGAGTCGCTGGGCTGCACCCTGCTCGAGACCGGCCTGGTCTGGTGGGCCAGCGATGCGCGCCTGCGCAAGCTCATTCAGGTAGAAGGCGAGGAACATTTGCGCGCGGCGCTGGCCAAGGGGCGCGGCGCGCTGATGCTGAGCGCGCACTTCACGACGTTGGAAATGGGCGCGCGCGCGTTGACTACGCTCGGCCCGACCAGCGTCATGTATCTCACGCCGAAGAATCCCCTGATCGCCGAGCTCTCGCGCCGTAACCGTGAAAGGCATACGGTCCAGGCAGTTACCAGCGAGCAGATCCGGGAGCTGTTGACGAATCTGAAAAACAATTTGCCGGTCTGGTATGCGCCCGATCAGCGCTACACCGGCAAGAACAGCGAGATCGTGCCGTTCTTCGGCGTGCCCGCCGCCTCCAACGTCGCCACTTCCCGACTGGCGAAGATTTCCGGGGCACCGGTGCTACCCTATTTTCCCGAACGCCGCGCCGACCATTCCGGCTACGTGATCGTCATTCATCCGCCGCTGCAGGACTTTCCTTCCAGCGATCCGGTGGCCGACACGCTCCGCTTTCACGAGCTGATCGAAGATCACGCCCGCCGCAATCCGGCCCAGTACCTGTGGACCTACAAGCGCTTCAAGCGCCCGGACTACGACCCGTATCGACGCTGATGAAGACCCTGTTGCCCCTGCTCCGGCCGCATTACTGGCCGACCTGGCTGGCTATCGGCACGCTCAAGGCGCTGCAGCCCCTGCCGGTTCCCGTGCTCACTGTCCTGGGGCGCGCCCTGGGCAGCATCATCGTGCGCCTGCCCATCTCGTTCGTGCGCATCGCGCGGACCAACATCGGCATCTGCCTGCCCGAGCTTTCCGATCAACAGCGCGACTTGCTGCTCAAGGAACATTTCAAGAGCCTCGGACTGGGCATTTTCGAGACGGCGACCGCCTGGTGGGGCTCGAAGCGACGCATCGCCAGGCTCACCGACCTGGAAGGCCTCGAGCATTTGCAGGCGGCGATGGAGCGAGGCCGCGGCGTCATTCTGCTGAGCGCCCATTTCACCACGCTGGAAATCGGCGGGCGCGTGCTGTGCGAGCAGCTGGCGGGCGAGATCAACATCATGTACCGGCCCACCGCCAACGCGGTGCTGGAACGTTTTCTGGCGCAAAACCGCAGCGATCGCACCAAGCGGGCGATTCCACGCGACGACATCCGGACCTTGATTGCGGCGCTCCGCGCGAACGAGCCGGTGTGGTATGCGCCCGATCAGGCGTATCGCAAGAAAGGCGCGGAGATGGTGCCGTTCTTCGGCATTCCCGCCGCGACCAACACGGCCACTTCACGCCTGGCTCGCATGACCGGTGCAGCGGTGCTGCCCTTTTTTCAGGAACGCCTGCCGAGCGGCCGGTATCGCATGGTGATCCAGCCCATGCTGGAGAATTTCCCCAGCGACGACCCGATTGCCGACGCCAAGCGCTTCAACGAGCTGATCGAAGCGCAAGTGCGCCGCGTGCCCGAGCAGTACCTGTGGATTCACCGCCGCTTCAAGGGCCTGACGCCGGACTATCCGGACTACTACAAGCGCAAGCGCTAGGGCCTGTTAATCGGCCGCGGCCGCCATCAGCCACTGCCATTGCTGATCGCCGAATCTCAGGTCGGCGCGCTGCCCCTTGATCTTGTCGAGCGAGCGCTTCAGACGCGCCAGCACTGTCTGTTCCCAGGCGCCTCGCGCCTCGATCCGACCGCGATCGAAGTCGAGCAGATAGACCTCGGGCTGGCTGTCGGCCAACAGAATGTTGTTGGCATTGAGATCGGCGTGATGCACGCCTTCGCGATGGAAGGCTCCGATGGTTTTGCCGACCGCGCGCCAGCCCGCTTCAGGCAGATCGTGGCCGGTGATCGCATCGGCCAGCGTGCGCGCGCCGGGCAGCAGCTCGGTGATCAAATCGGCGCGATAAGTCACCAAGCCGCGAACGTAACGAGCCGCAATCGGCGCCGGCACCGGCAAGCCCCGTCGACGCAATTCGGCGAGCAAGCGCCATTCAGCAAAGGAACGAGTCCGGGCCGCTCCTTGCCACAGGTAGCGGTCTTGCGACAGCTTTGCGATCAGCCCGCCGCGGCGATAGTGGCGCAATACCCAGCGAGTGCCTGCGGAATCGGCACGCACCGCGCCCACGTTCAGCACGGCTATCGAGCTGCGACCGCCTGCGATCTCCTCCAGCGCGCCGAGCGACGCCCAGTGAGCTCGCGAGAACAATTCTTCGTCCGGCTTACTTAGACGCGAGGCGTCGTATAGGATGCCGCCGCCGGCGGTGGCGATGAATTGCTCGTCGGTCATTCGGACAGCAATGTATAACGTCACTCATCCACCTGCCAGCGTCTGCATCCTGCGGCTCTCGGCGATCGGCGATACCTGCCATGTGCTGCCGGTCATTCGCACCCTGCAGCGCGCCTGGCCCAATACTCGAATTACCTGGGTCATTGGCCGCCTCGAGGCCAAACTGTTCGGGCACCTGCCGGACGTCGAGTTCATCGTGGTGGACAAGCGCGAGAACACGCTGAAAGCACGCAGCAAGCTGAAAGAACAGCTGCGCGGCCGCAGCTTCGACGTGCTCATGCATATGCAGCTGTCACTGCGCGCGAGCATCATTTCTACCGCCATTCCGGCGAAAATCCGCCTCGGCTTCGATCGCGGCCGTGCACGCGAGATGCAATGGCTGTTCACCAACATGCGCATCGCGCCGGCGTCGCGACAGCATGTACTGGACAGCCTGTTCGGCTTCGCCGAGAAGTTCGATGTCTATGAGCGGGAGCTGCGTTGGGATGTGCCACTCACCGACGACGCCATCGCCTATGCCAAGCGCGTCATTCCCGAGCCCGGCAACACCGTAATCATCAGCCCCTGCTCCAGCCATCAGCTGCGCAACTGGCGGCCCGAGTACTACGCCGAGGTCGCGGACTATGCGATCGCGTCGCTCGGGTTGCGGGTAATTCTATGCGGCGGGCCAAGTGACATCGAGCGGCGTACCGGCGAGCGGATCGAAAGCCTCATGAAGCAGCAGTGCCTGAACACCATCGGCCAGGACACGCTGCTGCAGTTCTTCGCGACGCTGGAACGCGCGACCCTGTTGATCACGCCCGATTCCGGCCCCGCGCACATGGGCACTGCCGCCGGCACCCCTGTGATCGGCTTGTATGCAGCGACCAATCCGGCGCGCAGCGGGCCTTATCTGAGCCGTCAGTGGTGCGTCGACAAGTACGATCAGGCGTCACGCCGCCTGCTGGGCAAGCCCGCGACCGAGATCCCCTGGACCACCAAGATCGAGCGGCCCGGCGTGATGGACCTGATCACGCCCGACGACGTAATCAAGAAAATGCACGCACTGCTGCTGAGCCTGGCGCGGAACAAGAAATAAGCCAGGCATTGCCCCTCCTGACGCGCGCTGCGAAACTGGCGACATGGCCGTCGACCCCAGCCAGCTCCCGAAGCTGCCCATTACGCTCCTGATCATCGCGCGCAACGAAGCGTCCGCGATCGGCCGCTGCCTGGACAGCGTGCCGTTTGCCGCCGAAAAACTGGTGATCGACTCGGGCAGCACCGACGGCACGCAGGAGGTCTCCCAGCGCCATGGCGCGCGCGTGGTCCATCAGGACTGGCTGGGCTTCGGACCGCAGCGCAATTTCGCCAGCACCCAGTCCAGCCACGACTGGATCCTGGCGCTCGATGCCGACGAAGCCTTGTCGCCCGAGCTTGCCAACGAGCTGCGCGAGCGCCTGCCTCAGCTGATGCAATCGGCGAATGCCGGCGCAATTCTGCGGCGACAGACCTGGTACATGGGGGCGCCGATGCGCTGGTATCGACCCATGGTTGGCGAGCGAATGGGCCGCCTCTATCATCGCGGCCGCGCGCGCTGGACCGACGTGCGAGTGCACGAGTCACTGCGCTTCGACGGGCCGACGCCGACGCTCAAGCATCCGTTCATCCATTTGAACAACCCGACGCTGGTGCACAAACAGCTCAAGACGCTGCGCTATGCCGAGCTGAAGGCCCGAGACTGGCTGGATCGCGGCAAGCCGGTGAACATGTGGATGACGCCGTTTGTTTATTTGAGCGCGTTCATCAAAGATTATTTCCTGCGACTGGCGTTTCTCGATGGCTGGCGCGGCTACGTAGTGTCGCAAACCGCCGCGGCCTACGCGGTGTACAAGCGCATGCGTTACTACGAAATGAAGCGCAATCCGGAGTCGCGAGACATGGCTGCGGAAACATTGCACGGATACGGACTGGATCCCTGAAAAGACATTCGTGAGCAAACATTATCTTCTCTACGGCTCGGAGCGCTACGCGCTCGCCATTCTGCGTCCTCTGCAGGAAGCGATCTGGGCGCGCGGACACAAAGCCGCCTGGTTCTTCGACGGCCCCGGCGGCGAAGAACTGCGTTCGAATGAAACATTCCTTCGCACCACACGCGAGGTACGCGAGTTCGCACCGATCGCCGTGCTCACCTCCAGCAACGCCGTGCCGCACTTTTTTCCTGGCGCGAAGGTCGAAGTGTTCCATGGCTTCGACGCTGGCAAGCCGCGCCACATCTATATTCGCGGCTTCTTCGACTTGTACTGCACGACCGGCGCACGCGACACGCAGGCGTTCACCGAGAAATCACGCGAGCTGGGACACTTCGCCGTGAGAGAAACGGGCTGGCCCAAGCTCGACCCATTCATGCGCGAGCATGGAGCCCCTGAGCCGCCGCCGGTACGGGCGCAGCCGGTGATTTTGTATCACTCGACGTTCTCGCCTTCGTGGAGTGCGGCGTCCATTCTTTATGAAAACATTCGCGAGATGTCGCGTACCGGCCGCTGGCGCTGGATCGTGACGTTGCATCCGAAGAGCGCGCCCGAGACTGTCGCGAAATACAAGGCCTTGGAGAACGAGTACCTGCGCTTCGCCACCGAAGACAACATTCTCGACCTGTTCCCGCAGGTCGACATGATGATCTCGGACACGTCCTCCGCGCTCAACGAGTTCCTGCTGACCTACAAGCCGGTCGTGACCTTCAAGAATCGCCGGCCCGGCCCGCAATTGATCGACATCGACTCACCGGACCAGCTGCTCCCCGCCATCGAGCGGGCTTTGTCGCGGCCGCCGGAACTGATGCAGTCGATCCGCGAGTACGCCGATTCAATCCATCCCTACCGCGACGGCCACTCGAGCGAACGCGTGCTCGACGCCGTCGACGAATTCATCGCCGCCGGCGCCCGCAATGCCAGGCCGAAACCGGGCAACTGGTGGCGTAAAATCAAAATCCGCAAGCGCCTGGGCTACTGGGGCCCGGCCTGAGAGTTTCATCATGAGCACCGAAATCAAAGTTCCCATTTCTCCCGGCGAGCTGATCGACAAGATCACCATCCTGGAGATCAAGGCCGCCAACATCAGCGACGCAACCAAGCTGGCCAACGTCAAAGTGGAGCTGCAACTGCTGCAGGAAACCTGGCGCAGCTCACCTCACGCGGCAACCAACATCGATGCCGAGTGGCAACAGCTGCGCGACGTGAACAAGAAGCTGTGGGACATCGAGGACGACATCCGCGACAAGGAGCGTCAGCGCACCTTCGATCAGGAGTTCATCGAGCTGGCGCGCGCCGTGTACATCAACAACGACGAGCGCGCGGCGGTGAAGAAGACGATCAACACCAAGCTCGGCTCGAAGATCGTCGAAGAGAAGAGCTACGCTAAATACTGAGCGCCACCGCACCTTCGAAGCTTCCCGGCAGAGAGGTTTTGCATGGGATGAGCGGATCGGAGCAGAGTCACGCGCGAACGCGCAGCTGACGCCGAATTGCCTCCGAGTCACGCGCGAACGCGCAGCTGACGCGGGATTGCATCCGAGTCACGCGCGAACGCGCAGCTGACGCATCGGCGGCGTCGGGAGTGTCCTAGCTTCTCCCGGCAGCTTTGCGGTACAGGGACGGGACCGCAACAGCAGGGCTCATCATGGACGTGCGGTGTAGGAGCGCAGTGCGCTCCGGCCGTGCCCGGTGCCGGGAGGAGCTAGGACACTCCCGACGCCGCGAGCCACCGACGCCTCTTACGCCATCAAACGACCGTGAACACCACCATGCTGACCATGGCCAACGTCGCGCCGATGATGGCACCAGCGGCCACATCGGTCGGGTAGTGCAGGCCCAGCACTACGCGTGACGCCGCCACCAACGTGGCGAACGGCACCAACAACCAGGCCAGCTCCGGAAA